>NZ_CP031425.1:2270633-2595009 GCF_003367705.1 Microbacterium foliorum
GTCACGATCGGGGCCTCAGCCGAGATCGTGACCTGACTCCGGTCATGCGTCGACGGAGGAGCTCCGACGACGGGCGTACACCAGCACGCCGGCACCGATGAGCAGCAGCAGGGCTGCTCCACCGACGAACGGAGCGGCGTCGAAGTCGCTACCGGTCGTGGCGAGGTTGCCGTCGCCGCCGCCGTTGTTGTTGTTACCGGTGGGCGGGGCCGCGGCGACCGTGAAGGTCACGGCTGCGCTGCTCACCGACGTCTCGCCGGCGGAAGCCTGCACCGCAGAGACGACGTACTCTCCGTTGGCGAGAGCCGTGGTGAGAGTCAGCGACCAGGCGCCGTCTGCTGCGACGGTCGTCTGACCGACGAGCTCGCCACCGGTAGCGTTGCGCACCGTCACGGTGGCAGTCGCACCTGCGACGCCAGTACCCGAGATGGTCGGGGTGGAGTCATCGGTGGTCGCGCCGTTCGTCGGCGACGTGATCGCGGGAGCCGCGATCGGTGCCGCCGGAGCGATGACCGTCACCGAGGTGGTGCCGGGGATCGCGATGGTGCCGACCGTCTGTGCGGCCACGATCTCCGTTGCGTCGTACTGGTTCACGGTCACGTTGCCGGACCATGCGCCCGCGCCGTCAGCGGTCACGGTGTCGACGGCAGCGCCGCCCACCGAGAGAGTGACGGTGGCGCCGGGAGTCGCGGTTCCGGTGACGTCGATCTCCTCACCACCGGTGACAGCGGAGCCGTCCTCCGGGGTCAGGATCACGAGCGGAGCAGAAGCGAACGGCTCAGCTGCACCCGAGAGGGTGTAGTTGCCGAGGCTGCCGTATGCGTCGTATCCGTTGGCGTTCAGCGCGGTCGCCGTCGCGGGGTCGCCCGCTCCGACGCCCTCGACGGCGAGGTAGTAGACCCCGGCCTCGAGGTTCGGGACCGTGACGGAGGCGTTGAGGCCGGCCGCGACGGTGTCCGAGGTGCGCGTGGACTCGGGGTTGTTCTCCGCGAGAACGGCGCCCGATGCGTCGACGACGCTCAGCTTCGCGTCGAGGTTCGGCGAGATGTTCGCGACCTGGACGTTCGCAGTGAGCGCGCCACCTGCGGTCGTGAGTGCGAACACATCGACGTCGGAGTTGCTCTCGATGACCGAAGCGGCCCCGAAGGTGCCCGCTGCGTTGTCGAGCGTCTGCGCGGTCTCAGGCGTGTTGCCGACGGTGTCCGCTGCGTAGTCGGCACGGTCAGTCCACGTGAAGTTCAGCGTGAGCTGCGGGCCAGCCGGGTTGCAGTCTCCGTTGGGACCGACGGCGAAGATGACGTCGCCAGGCTTCGGGTCGCTCGGGTTGGCCGTGCTGCCGGCAGGCAGGCACACGCTGTTTCCGGTGTACGGGGATCCGTCCGGGAGCGTCGCGTTGACGAAGAGCGGGCCGCCTGCCGCGCGATCGGTGATCGTCGCGAGGTCGTCCTGGTCGTTCGTGGCTCCGGCGTAGGCGCCGGCCGACCACTGCGAGACGGGAACGTAGTAGGCGGCGCCCATGATCGTTCCCCACACGCCGTCCTCGGGGGCGTAGTACTCGCCGCCGCCGGCACCGCTGATGCCGTCGTGCTCGAGACCGAAGTTGTGACCGGACTCGTGGGCGGCGATCTCAGCGATCGCCTTCGGCGAGCCACCGGTTCCCTCGGTGAACACGAGTGCGCCGGTGAGGTAGTCGGATCCCGTGCCACCGAGCCAGGCGATTCCACCGTTGCCTGCGGCAGCGGGGAGGACCTCGTCGTAGGAGTCGGTGATGATCACGTGCGAGCCGTACACGTTGTCGTCCTGCGACGTCTTGTAGAGAGCGTCGTCGCTCGGACGCGTGGTCGTGACGTTCACGTTGAACGGTGCGTAGTCCTCGGCCACAGCAGCCCAGACGGCCGCGCGGTCGGTGACGGCAGCGGCGGGCGCGAAGGGCAGCGACGCAATACCGGAGTCGGTGTTCCAGTGCGTGCCCTCGAGGGTCTCGCCGTCGAAGTCGAGGTAGACCGTCACGGGTGCCCCGGGGCGGGATCCGGCGGCAGGAGTGCCGGGGATCGCAGCGCCTTCAGGAGCCGCGGGGAGTGCGAGCGTGCGAAGGCTCTGCGACTCGTGGATCTGGTCGTTGAAGTAGAAGAAGCCCTTGTCGGTCACGCTGATGAGACCGGCTTCCTCCTGGTTCTTGATCTCCTCTGCGGAGGTGCCCGACTGGGCGGCCGCGAGGTCGTACTTGGAGGCGGAAGACTGGAGCTCTACCGGACCATCCTGTGCGTCGTCGGCCGCAGCCGGAACGACCGCCCCTCCGAGTGCCAGAGCGCCTGCTCCGATGGTCGCCACGGCGCCTGTAAGCCACCGACGTTTCGTATTTTTCACTATTTTCGAATCCCCTGGGTCGATAGACGGACAACGCCGCCAAACATACCAATATTCAGGAAAAGACAACCTCTCTCCCAGGGTTTTCACAGATAACGTTTACCGCCTCGAACATGCGGCCCTCCCCCGGTCCCGCGGAGCCGAGCCGTCGAGGCGATTCGCCACTCAACGTTGTGCCAAGCCGGGGCCGAGCTCCGGGCGAGATTCGCTCGCCACCAGCGCATCGGACTACTCATCTTCGAGAAGCCTCAACCTCAGAATGAGGGTTCGGCCTGGGAGGGAACAGCGGAGGGACTCTCTCTCAACGGATCATGTGTGTGACCGTGCTGAGGAAGAGTCCCCCGACCGCAGCGGCTCCGACGCGGCCCCAGACCATGGTCGGTGCGCGCTCTCGTCCGCGATGGTACGTCGCATATGCCCTGGTGCATATCCCATAGTGGATGGGGGCGGGTCGGCGTACCCTCGTTGATGTCGAAAGTGACCTCACGCCGGTCGCGTCGTTCGACGCCGCCACCTCAGACAGCTCGGCGCCGCGCCGCGAGAACTACCGGGACGGTCCGCGTTCGGGGCAACGGTGCGCCCGCCGCGGGCTGGGGTCCCGCATGACGGCGGACGCACCTGGTACTGGTCGGACTGCTGAAGGACTCTCGCCGAGCGGGTACCGATGAACCGCGAGGCAAGAGCCCCATACCTAACGTCACCCCGTCTTCCATCCGTCTTCGACGTTCCAGGGGCGGAGCGAGCCGCCCTCCTCGAACCAGTCCTCTATCCGTGCATCGTCGTCCGAGACATCCGCAGGGGGGCGTCGTGCGAACGATACGGATCCGGCCAGGGCGGCCACCGCTGCGGCGCGTACCTGTTCCCGCTGCGATGCGTCCTCGAAGCGGTGAGCGGCGACCTCTCGAGCCGCAGTGATCCCGATAGAGATATCGGCCAGCCGTTCCGCGATCCTGGCGGCGAGCCCGTCCCGGAGCTCTTCGAGATTCGTGTTCGCGATCTCCAGACGACGATCGGCGACACGCAACTCGACGGTCGAGTACCCGTGGGCAGACAGGTACGCACGCGTCGCGCTGCCCTGGATCGCGGCCACTTCGTCGCGATCCGTCTTGCGCGTGAACACCGCTTCCACGGTGTAGCGATCCGGCGCTTCTCCCGTCATCAGCGTCGCAGGAAGCGACCCGATGAGAATGGACCCCAGACCCAGCAGTTCGGAGCTTTGCCCCGCGATCTTCAGTTGTGTGTTCATACACGGACGTTACGCCCCGAAACTGGGCGCGTTCACAGTTCCGTCTGCGCATGCCGGGAGCGGGAGTAGGAGACTTCAGGCGCCGGATGCGGCTGTTCGGCTACTCTGAGCGCATGCGTTTCACCGTTGCGTCGTGGTGGTGGCTGCGTCCGCAGCCGTAACGCATTCACGCGCGGGCTGCACGGCAGCCCGCGAACCATGGCGGCACCCCACGTCCGTGCAGCTCCTCGATTCAGGAGCAGACATGGACTCATTCACCGCCACCGCCGAGCGCATGCCCGAGCTGCGCGCTCGGATCGCCGCGCACCCCGAGCAGTTCCGGGTGCTGACCGGAGAACGCCCCACGGGACGCCTGCATCTCGGGCACTACTTCGGCACGGTGCGAGAGCGTGTCCGATTGCAGTCGCTCGGGGTGGAGACCTTCGTGATCCTGGCCGACTACCAGGTCATCACCGACAGAGACGTCGCGGGGAACATCCGCGAGAACGTCTACGAGGCGGTGCTCGACTACCTCGCCGCCGGTCTCGATCCGCAGTCGTCGACGATCTTCACCCACTCGGCCGTTCCCGCACTCAACCAGCTCCTCCTCCCCTTCCTCAGTCTCGTCACCGAGGCCGAGCTGCACCGCAACCCCACGGTGAAGGCCGAGCTGGCGGCATCCGGCCGTGCGCTGAGCGGACTGCTGCTCACCTACCCCGTGCACCAGGCCGCCGACATCCTCTTCTGCAAGGGCACTCTCGTCCCCGTAGGGAAAGACAATCTGCCGCACGTCGAAGTCACTCGCACGATCGCGCGCCGCTTCAACGAGCGCTACGGGGAGGTCTTCCCGGAGCCGGCGGCGCTCATCACCGAGGCACCCGAGCTTCCGGGCCTCGACGGCCGCAAGATGTCCAAGAGCTACGGCAACGCGATCGCACTGGGGATGACGGCCGATGAGACAGCCACCGTCATCCGGCGAGCGCGTACCGACTCCGAGCGCTCGATCACCTACGACCCCGAGAACCGTCCTGAGGTGTCCGGCCTGCTCACGACCGCCGCGATCATCCTGGGCCGCGACCCCGGCGAGCTCGCGGACGAGGTGGGCGACGCCGGAGCCGGGGGGCTGAAGACCCTCACCATCGACGCCGTGAACGATTTCCTGGCCGAGCACCGTGCGCGCCGCGCAGAGCTCACCGTCGGCGACGCGGCAGCGGTGCTCCGCGAAGGGAACGAGCGGGCGCAGAGCATCGCCGCCGACACCCTCCACGAGGTGCGAGCCGCGATGGGCATGCTCTATTGACGCGGTGGACAGCACCTGATCGATGACGAGAATGCCACCGCCAGGGTTCGACGTCGGTGCGACAAAGCCCTCGCAGGGATGACACCGGTCATCCCTGCGAGGGACGCGCGTGCGGGCGGGACCGTGGATCGTTGAAGATACGGCGCATCGGGTGCTGTGAGAAACGGAGACCTCGTGCCAGACGAGCTGAATACCATCGCCGCTACGACTGCGGAAGCAAGGACGGCAGGCGAGAGGCGGGCGCAGTCGCGGACGAACGAGAAGCTCGGCTCCCGCGGAGAGATCACTCGGATGGTGGGCGTCGACTTCGCCCGTTTCCTCGCCATCATCGGAATGTTCTGCGCGCATCTCATGACGACGCGCGGCCAGCCCGGCTACATGCCCTGGCTGACGAGCGTCGTGGAGGGGAACGCATCGACCCTGTTCGCGGTCGTTGGCGGGGTCAGCGTCGTCTTCGCGACCCGCTCCTATCTGGAGCGCGGCTACGTCGCAGCCGCCCGGTGGGCGATGCTCGCTCGGGGTCTCCTCGTCATCCTGATCGGAATGACGCTCGCACTCGCACCGGGAAACGTCGTGGTCGTCCTGGTGTACTTCGGAGTGGCGATGCTCTGTACGATCCCGTTCTTGCGGATCGCTCCGAAGTGGCTGCTCGTCTCCGCGAGCATCCTCGCGCTGGTGGGCCCCATCGCGAACGCGAATCTCCGAGCAGTACTCGGCGTCATGGATGAGGGTGGCGGCATCGATTGGACGCAATGGGGGGATCCGACGGTCGCATTACGAGCCGTCTTCCTCACCGGGACGTACCCGGTCGTCACGTGGCTCGTGTACCTGCTCGTGGGCATGGCCTTCGCCAAGCGGTTGGTCGCCGCAGTCGGAACGGCCACCGAGCTCCGTTTCTTGGGGCGGACGGCCGGACTGGGTACCCTCCTGGCCGCGTTCGCTCTGGGAACCAGCTCTCTGATCTTCGAGGCCTTCGGGCGAAGCTCGATGGTGGCAGCGATGCCCGGGGCTTCCACCGACATGATGGGCACCGTCGTGGAAGGGCCGGGCTTCGGGGCCCCCTTCTCGCCCGCACCGTGGGCGCTCGCCCTGCAGACGCCCCACACGGGGGCGACTCTCGACATCGTGCGCGGAGTGGGCATCGCGCTTGTCGTGATCGCAACCATGCTGTTGCTCGCCCGAGCGCTTCCGAAACCTGCGCTTCGCATCCTGGAGCCGGTTCGAGCAGCGGGTGCCGCACCACTCACTGTTTACGTGCTGCATGTACTCGCGGCCTCCGCAGCGGTGAACGTCTTACTGATGGCCACTCCCCCTCCGACGACCATTCCCTGGTGGTACCTCGGTCCTGCCATCGTCGCCTGCCATGTGCTGGGGGCAGTCGCTGTCGGTGCGCTGCTGGCCGCGCTGAAGCGACGCGGTCCTCTCGAGGCCTGTGTCAGCGGGATCTCCGGGGCCGTGGCAAGATCCTTCGGTGGCGTCACCGCTGCAGGCCCTCATCCTCAGCCGACGGGCGAGAGAGCTGCGCGGAAGGACTCGTCGTCGCTCGCCTCGAGTCGCGACACCAGTACCTGATCCGCAGCGCGGGCCACAGCGGAGACAAGATCGAGGTTCGCTCGGGGGCCGGGGAGGGCCGAATGCTCGACCAGAAAGCCAGCTGATCCGCCATGTCGGTGGCCTGCAGCGCGGCGCCCCAGTCGACGGCATCCTTTATGACCCGATCCTAATTCCGCACGCCCTCGTCTCACCTTCGGACGACAGTACGCACCGCTGATCTGACACGCGCCGATAGTCTGAGTCGCGTGGCGCGGACGACAGCCCGCGACGTCACAGGTGAACGGATGGGGGCCTCATGAGCACGCGGACCATGGTGTTGCACAGTGCGCACCAGGACCAGTTCGACTTCGCGGACAGAGACCTCGTGTTCTACGACCAGCCCTACGGCACCGAGCAGCTGTCACGCGTCACCGATGTGCACCTGTGGTCTCCCCTCGACGGTCCCATAGACCGCCTCCCCGAGATCATCAGCGCGATGCCGAATCTGAAGTCTCTGAGCATCGGCCCGGGGAGGGTCCTCCCCACCGTCGTCACGGAACTGCGGCAGGGCGACCTCCCCGAGAATCTCGAAGAGCTCTCGGTGCACATCGGCGATCGGACCCTGGTGTGGCCGAATGTGGTGGTGCCGAATCTGAAGTCCCTCTACGTCGGCGAACCCTTCCGCTTCAAGAACGAGCACTTCCCCGGGCTCCGCACGCTCTCCCTCTACCCGCAGAGATCTCTGAACAATGTGCGGCAGGCGCTCGAACTGCCGCTGGAAGAGCTGAACCTGTTGAATGTGCCGACGGACGAGCAGATCTTCCGTCTCGTCGAACCCGTCGGGCTTCGCCGCCTCGGGCTGATCGGTGGGCGCACGCTGACGAGCCTCACCGGGATCCGCGTGCTCCCCGGGTTGGAGTCGTTGCGCCTGAAGAACCTCACCTCTCTGGGTGACATCTCGGAGCTTGCTGCGCTCGCGCGACTCGAGATCGTGAACATCCAGTACTGCAAGAAGATCACCGGCATCGCCGCCATCAACGACCTGCCCCGACTGCGCAGGCTCACCCTGGTCGGATGCGGGACCATCGGCCTCGAGACGATCGAGACGAAGCTGTCGACACTGGAATGGGTCAACACGGGCGCGACCTGGTGACCGCGTGCCCAGAGAGACTGCTCGGTAGCCTGGGGACCATGACGGAGCTCTTCCGAACGGCCACCGGATGCTTGCAACACGCCGGGTGGACCTATGAGCCGCCTACGTCCACGGGCGACGGTGCTCCCTTCCCGCTGCGCACAGCACCCGACACGGTGATCCGCTGGGCGTCCTCGTTCTCACTGCTCGCGAATGTAGATGAGACGGTGTGGTTCTTGTCCCGCGACGATTACTCGACGGGCGCGGACGGTGCGTTCGCGTGGAACGAGTACGAACAGCTGAGCCTCCAGGCTGCGACAACGGATGACGAGGCGGCCGCGATCTCCCGTTTCTGGACGCGCCACCTCCCCCTGCTGCTCTCCGTGCGCAACGGATACGAGTATCTGGCCGTGCGAGACGATGGAGCAGTCGTCCACGGAGCGGAGCCCGAGTTCGAAGAAGCGGTCGTCGTCTTCTCGCATTTCGACGATCTGCTGACGCACATCATCTCGTGGCCGGCCCGACTCGACCACGTCATCGACGGACTGCTGTTCGATGCGATCAGCATCCCTGACACGGGGCCGGGCCACTGACCCTCGGGGCTGCGGACCGACTGTGGTCGCACGACTTCGGAGGGGCTTTGGAGGGGCTGGCGTTTCGCAGACATGCAGAAGGCCCGGAGAATCTTGCGAGTTTCCGGGCCTTTCTCTGGTGGGCTGACAGGATTTGAACCTGCGACCCCCTGACCCCCAGGTAGACGGTTCGGGTCAAATCCTTGAATTTCCGGGGTTCTCCGCCCCTCAAACGACCCTGTTTCACGTCATGAATTGCATGGTTTGCATGCATCAGGTCCCGGCCAGGTCCCGGCTCTTGGTAGCCATCCGCAGATCCTTCTGGTTTACGTGGGGTTTGCGAAGGAAGCGTTCGGACGATGCTCGACGATCGGGTACGTCCGGTCAGGTGAGATCGAGTAGCTGCGTGAACCGTCCCAGGTTTGGTGCCGTTTCCTTTCGAGTTGAAAGGATGGCGTTATGCCAAAGAAGATTGATCCCGCGCTGCGGGAACGAGCAGTGCGGCTCGTGCGTGACCACGGCAGCGAGTACCCGTCGCGAGCGAAAGCGATTGCTGCTGTGGCGAGGCAAGAGGGCGTCGGTGCGGAATCGTTGCGGCGGTGGGTGCTCCAAGCCGAGATCGACGCGGGTGACCGTGACGGTCAGACCAGCGAGGAGCACGCAGAGATCCGCCGGCTGCGCGCCGAGAACAAGCGACTCCGGGACGACGTCGCGGTGCTGAAAGCCGCGACGACTTTCTTCGCGGGGGAACTCGACCCCCGCAACCGCTGATCATGGCCTTCATCGACCAGATGAGGTCCGAGGGGCTCGCGGTCGAGTCGATCGTGCAGGTCCTGCGAGAGCAGGGTGTGCAGGTCGCCGCGCGTACCTACCGAGCCTGGAGGCAAGGTCGAGTCTCGCCTCGAACCATCACAGACGCCATCGTCGAGGACGCGGTCCGCGCCGCCGCATGGACGACGACCACGGACGCAGTCGGCTCTATCAGCCGCAAGCTCACCCCAGAAGGCTTGTATGGGCGGAAGAAGATGACGGCGCTGATCCGACGCTCCGCCGTGCCTGACGCGTCCCGCGGATCGGTCGACCGAGCCATGCGCTCTCTGGGCCTTGAGGGCATCACGCGTGCGAAAGCGGTCCGCACCACGATCCAGGCCAAGGACGGTATCCGAGCCGGCGACCTCCTGAACCGAAACTTCACCGCGCCGCGTCCCGATCACACCTGGGTGACGGACTTCACCTACCTGCGCACCTGGGCAGGGTGGGTGTATGTCGCGTTCATCCTCGACGTGTTCTCGCAGCGCATTGTCGCCTGGCACGCGCAGACCGGAAAGCAGGTCGATCTCGTCATGACGCCGCTGCGCATGGCGCTCTGGGAGCGCGACCGTCAAGGCCACCCAGTCGCGCCGGACCAGCTCATTCATCATTCGGACGCCGGCTCCCAGTACACGTCGATTCGGCTCACTGAGCACCTTGCGCTCGAGGGCATCGTCCCCTCGATCGGGACCGTCGGCGACGCCTACGACAACGCGCTCATGGAGACCATCAACGGTCTCTACAAAGCCGAGTGCGTCCGAACGACCGTATTCCACGAGGGCCCGTACAAGACGATCGCGGACGTCGAGTTCGCGACCGCCGGATGGGTCGACTGGTACAACCACCGCAGGCTCCACGGTAGCCTCGGCATGGTCAGCCCCAATGACTACGAGGCGACCTACTACGCGGCTCTAAAAGCGGAGCCGATCCCCGCATAGGAGCGGCACAAGACCCGGGACGGTTCACCGAGCACATTTCGTCGCCCTCGCATCCGAGATCACCGCCTGCGCAGGCCTCCTCACCCACCCCGAACACGAAGTAGGTCGGTGGACTCTAAACGCGTTCGACACCGAATCTTCACAATCCCCGCCGCCATTGCCCGCCACGGCCGCCGGATCACCCTGCACCTGAGCCACTGGTCCCGCTGGGCGACAATCGTCCTCACCGCGTTCAACCGGCTCCGCACCCGCCCTGCGCGCAGTGGTTGAGCCGACCAATCCCATTGACGGTCACGAACCGAGGACCTGGAGACGCGCCACACTTCAGCGCTCTGTCACACTCGCGTGCCAGAAGCGGGCGCACACAGGCACACCAACGCTCAATCGAGCGAACTCAACAGGTCCACGAAAGATCGAGGTCGGGGTACAAAAGGTGATTCGCGCCACATTTCGTAGCTTTTGGCCCATCCGAGCTAACACCTCACATGATGTCAGGATCTAGCGTTCTTCGTATGCCTGATACATCCACCATCGACCAACCGACAACGCGCACGAGCAGGACAGTCCTTTCGCTCGCATTCGTTATCGGTGCTTTCGCACTCGGCACCAGTGAGAACGTTATTGCCGGTATCCTCCCCGAGCTCAGCAGTTCCCTCGAAGTCACCGAGGGGACCGGCGGGATGCTCGTTACTGCGTATGCTGCTACAGTGGTCGTCGCTGGACCGATACTGACACTCGTCGTGGACAGGCTGAACCCCCGCAAAGTGCTTATCGGCTCTCTCGGGCTGTATCTTGCAGGATCGGTACTCGCCGCGATCAGCTCGACCTACGCGATCATGTTTGCGTCACGAGTCATTACCGGCCTCGTGCACACCACCATCATGGTTGTATTCATGACCACGGCCATGAGGATCGCGCCTGTGGATCGCCAGGCATCCGCGGCCGCGAGGATCACTTTGGGCCTGTCGGTCGCGACCGTTCTTGGCGTCCCGATCGGAGTCGCCATCAGTCAAGCATTTGACTGGCGACTGTCTTTCGTCTTCATCGCATTGCTGACCGCGTTCAGCCTCGTGGTTATGCTCCGAGCCTTCCCTCGGTCACAGATGGCGTCTGAGATACCCGAGCGCGCGGAAAGCCTGCGGGCGCTCGGTCGTCCGAAGGTGGTGCTGGGTGTGGTGACGACAGCGCTTGCCGCGATGGCCGCCCTCACCCTCGTCGTATACATCGCGCCGTTCTTGACCACAAGCGTTGGCTTCCCCACCTGGTCGATTACCTGGGTGATGTTCGCCTACGGAGTCGGAAGCATCATCGGAAACACCGTCGGAGGCGCGGTCGCCAACAAGAACGTTGCGTACGCTCTTTTCGGCACCGTATCGGCCACACTCGTGGCGCTCATCGGCCTCGCACTGTTCCCGGCACACGGATACGTCACCGTGGCCTCGATCATTTTTCTCGGCTTCGCGTACTTCTCGACTTTCCCCGCTCTCAACACCTGGATCGCGCAGTCTTCCAGAGACGTCTCTCCGAATCTGGCCCTTGCGGTCAACAGTTCCGCGTTCAACGTGGGCATTGCCCTCGCAGGCGTGCTCGGCGGAATCTATACCAACGGCGGGAATGCGCTCAGCGGACTGCCCATCGTGGCAGCCATCCCCGCCGCCCTGGCTGTATGCGCAGCCCTTGGCGTCGTCGCCGCATACCGGAAAACGCGGACGCGCTGACGGCCCGCCCACCGCGCTGCTACCCACTTAACCGACCGGCCTGGCGCGGCGCCACGACAACCTCACCGTCGGGCTACCCTGCGAGTGTGGAGGTCAGGACCACATCGCCTCTGTCAGCTCCGGCCCCGGCATTCACAGAACCGCGGAACGACTTGGTATCCGAGGCTTCACCACCGAGTGGTTCATCCAGGCGCTCGACGAGCAGGATGAGCACGCCCAACGTCTACTGGACGTAGCGACGGAGCCGATCGCCGAGTTGCTCCGGACCCTCTGGACGACGCAACCCTGGCTCGGCGTCCTCGGCATCGGCGGCGGGGTCGCTGAGTCGATGCCGGACCACTATGACCGGGCCCTCCGTCAGCACCTGGCCTCCGGATCCGGCTACTCCGCGCTCGCCCCACAGACATGGGACTCCGGGCTCAAAGTGCTGTCCAGCGACGACCGAATAAGCAATCTGCGTGGCGCGCAACTTCTCGCGCAAGGCTACCTACTCATCAAGAGAGCGAAGACACTCACCCATGGGAGATAACACCTACCGCGCGATCATCCGGCATGCCGGCGCCAGCGCCGTCATCGAACGCCGGCTACCCGAGATCGCCCCCGGAGACCTGCTGCTGGCCCCGGAAGCCGTGAGCCTGTGCGGCACCGATCACCAGATGCTCCGCGGCATCCGCAACGATCCTTCCCCGGTCCTCGGCCACGAAGGCGCGTGCCGGATCGTCGCCGGCGCAGACAGTTCCGGACGGTTTCACCTTGGACAACGCGTCACCGTGAACCCGACGAACCCGCAAGACCCCTCGTTCCTCCTCGGCCACAACATCGACGGCCTCTTCCAGCAACGCGTCGTGATTCCACGACGGGCCGTCGAAGCCGGACTCGTCGTGCCGATCGACGAGGGCATGAGCTCGTCGATCGCGACCTTGATCGAACCCCTGGCGGTGGTCGACTACGCACTCGCCTGCCTCCGGCTCGCGGACGCCGAGACCCTGGTGGTGCTCGGCGACGGTCTCATCGGTAACCTCGCGGCCCGCCGCGCCGCCGACAACGACACATGGGCGAAGATCATCGTCGCGCACGCCACCAGCGCCGGATACCGATGGACCGATGAGACATGGGATGACGACCTCATCCACAACTGCATGGAAGCAAAGCTCGAGGAGCACCTCGACAACAACAGCTCCGTGGGATGCCTCATCGCGACCCATCGGGACCGCACACCCGCCTCGGTGGACCGCATCCATGAAGCCGCCGGCACCCGCCTGCGCGCGGTGCACGTGACCGGGGGCGTTGCACCCGATGCCGTCGCGAACACACTGCCTGGTATCGACCTGGCCGGGATTCGGGCGGCGAACACCGGCGGCCCCTGGCCACCGCGCCGCACGAACACCGAATCCAATGGGCACACCATCGCGTTCACGGGCAACCGTGGCGTCATGAGTCAGCACCTGACCCGCGCCGCCGCCGACCTGACGAGCAATCCCGCGCAGGTGTCCCCCCTCATCTCGCACGTCGTCGACATGGACTCCTCTGTCGACATCATGAACCGCATGGTCGCCCGGCAAAGTCGGCACATCGACGGCGAAACGATCATGCGCCTGGTCATCGCGATGAATCCCGACCTCATCACGGCATAAGCCCATCTCAATAACTCCGTCCGTCACACAGAAATTTGGAGCACCACATGGAATCACTCGCGTTCGTCACCGGAGCCAGCTCCGGCATCGGCCGCCAGACCGCACTCTCCCTCGCACGTTCCGGCCACCAGGTCATCGTGGGCTACGGGCACAACAAGGAAGCGGCCGAGAACACGGTCGCCGAGATTCGGGAGCAGTACGGCACGCGAGCTGAAGCCGAGCAGATTCAGATGGACCGACCTGAGCAGGTCGCCGACACCGCGCGACACATCATGGATCGCCACGGTGCCATCAGCGTCTTGGTCAACAACGCCGGGGTCAATCGCCGGAAGGCCTTCGTCGAGGAGAACCTCGACGCGTGGAACCACGTCCTAAGTGTGGATCTCACCAGCCCGTTCCTACTCGCCCAAACGGTGACAAAGACGATGATCGAAGCGGGCCTCGCGGGGCGGATCGTGAACGTCACGAGTGTTCACGAACGCATCCCGATCACCGGCGGGAGCTCGTACTGCGTGGCGAAGGCGGGGCTGGGGATGCTCACACAGAGCATGGCCCTCGAACTGGGTGAATTCGGCATCACGGTCAACGCTGTCGCGCCGGGCGAAACAGCCACACCGATGAACAGCACGGACCCGAACTACACGGCGAGCACCACTGGCCGCCCCGCGCTTCCCGTAGCACGGCCCGGCGACCCGCGCGAGGTCGGGGAACTGATCACCTATCTATGCTCGGCCTCGGCGAGCTACATCACCGGACAGACGTTCGTCATCGATGGAGGACTCGAGTTGATCGCCGCCGACGCTAACGTGCGCTCGGTCAAGATTCCCTAGAATCGGGGCCTCGGAGAAGACTGGCGATGTAATCTCGCGTTCTCGTGAGATCCTGGAGTTCTTCATTGATACGATCAACCTCGCTTTGAAGGTCAACCAATAGTTCTCCGCAGAGCGGGCGAACGTCAATATGGTGCGCAATGCAGTCGAACAGGAACCGAATCTGCGTCGTCTGGAACCCGCCACGGATCAGGAACCGAATCAGGTTGGCGCGGGGGATATCGGTCGGCGCGTACATGCGGTGACCACGGCTGGTTCGCTCTGGGTGCAGCAGCCCCTTGTCCTCGTAGTACCGGAGCAGTCGCTCGCTGACCCCTGTGCGCTCGACCATCTCACCGATGGACAGGCAGTGCTCGTCACTCTCAGCGGCCCAGGCCGTACCCAGATCCTGCTCAGGCACACGTACCTCCTCGACCGTGGCGACCTGGGGTCGCGGTCGGAGGGATCGTTGCTGCGCCATTCCACCATGCTAGGCCCGGGGCCCGGTCGGCGACAGTTGACGCACGACCGTAGGCACCAGGTTGGGAACCGATCGCCGCAATGCTCATCGGATAGATGTGCCACATCAACGGGTACAGATTCCCCAAAAGGCCTCCAAGCGTGGGAACTACAAGCGCAAGAGGATCTTTCCCGAAGCATGCATCGTCATGCTCGCCTCCAAAGCACGCTTGACGTCCTCGAAAACGTAGTCATCAGCTATCCGTACCGTGAGTGCGCCGTCGAGCGCATATTTGACGACTCGCTCGAGTTCGTCGTCGGGATGCCGAAGGCCAGGGATGCCAGCGGCTTGGGAGTATCGGGTCCCCCACGCGGTAACAGACCGCGGATGCGAACCAAGAAGAGCACTCGTAGCCTCGGCAGGCCCTTGCCCGCCGACGGCGTCCGCCACTGCGGTGGGATCTGCAATGTTGCGAACATCTGCAAGAAGGTTTGGGCCGTACTCGACGGGTGTGACCCCGAGGGAGCGCAGAAACTCGTGATTCTTCGTAGAGGCCGAACCTATTACGGTAGCGCCTTCTGCGATGGCGATTTGTGCAGCAGCGGACCCGACACTTCCGGCGGCACCATGAATGAGGAGAACGTCGTCTGCTGCGATGCCAAGCTGATGGATGATCGAGTAACCTGCGACCGCCGACGATGGCAGACCCGCCGCCTGATCGATGGCCAAGCCAGGCGGGAGCGCCACCACGTAGCGAGAATTTACCACTTGACGTTCTCTATAGCTTCCTGCACGACTACCGATGATCACCTTCTGGCCTGGCTGGAAATGCTGCACGGCCGCGCCGACCTGTTCGACGGTACCCACGCTTGCCCATCCAGGGACGCCAGGAGAAGGATGCGGTTCCTGATGACGGAACACTCCTGCGATCATCTTCCAGTCGATTGGGTTCACTCCAATGACTTCATTGCGCACAATGAGCTCGTCGACGCCGGGCTCTGGAACGGTTTCGTCTTCGATCTGAAGAACTTCGGGGCCGCCGTATTCGTAATAGGCAATTCGCATACTCACGGAAGGGTTTCCTTGTCATTGAGGGTTTGAGTATCAATTCATTTGGCTGGCGATCAGCCGTTAGACCTCGTATCCGAGCAGTTCTTGACGAGAGCGCGCGTAGAGCGGCAAGTCTAGAGAGGGAGGCGTTAGCCCACCTGGCAAAGCCGAAGGACGGGAACGAGCAAGACTGTCGTGCACTCATCGGATGCTAGGCCCTGACATCGTGTCAGGACCTAGCATTCGTGCTGTATCCCTTACACAGCTCCTCGCTGCGGTTCGCGATCGAGGAGCAGTACCCGCCCGGGGTCGACTGGTCCGACGACGACCGAGTCCCGGTGTCCTGGACATGGGCATCCGAAGCTCGGCTCCCGCAACCGGATGGGAGCGAGCCGTGGGTGACACTCTCGAAGGGTCAGGTCGCCTCCGCGGACTACGAGACGCTGCTGCAGATCACGGGTGGGTGGGCGGATGCACTGGGCGAGCTCATCGCCCGGGAAGAAGCCCTCACCGCTGACCCCATCACCGACGAAGGTGTGCGGTCTTCGGGGCCGGGTCGCACCTTTCTGGCATGACCCTTCGACGTCTTCGCCAGCCCCGCACCCAGCCGCGCCCTGGAACCTCGAAATCGGGGGTGGCGGTGCCTGCGGTGTTGCCGCAGATCCTTCTCGAGGCTGTGAGCGCCGACGCTCTCGTCGTGACCGTCAACGGTGACCGCCTCGCCGCCATCCCGGTCCGCCGAGACGAGATCACAGCCACGGTGACGGAGCTCGTCGCCAGCCTCGGATCACCGACGCGGGTCGAGGTGCGAGAGATGGACGGCTCTGTCCACGCAGACATCCTGACCCCGCCTGCGCCGGAGCCGCGGTCACCGTTCGCTCCGTCGGAAGACGACGCACCCGCACCAGTGGCGGTACCGAGCTTGCTGGAATTCTCCGCGGACGGGTTCGTGCCCGGTGAAGACGTCGCCGTCGCCCTGATCCTCCGCCATAGCTCCGCTGGCTCCACCGGTGCCGTCCGTGCGCTCGTCGACCGCGGCGAGGCCCCTCGTGTGACGGGTGAGGTGATCTTGTTGGGGCGGATCTCCGGCACCACCTCGGTGCAGCGGATCGACTGACCGCGAGCTCATCCTCTCGTCGTCGTACCTGTCGTCCTGACCCCGTCCCTTTCCCTTCGGTGGGGTCGGGAAGGTGCGTTCATTGTGTCTGGTCCTGTGCAGGCGAAACCCGCCAACGACCTCTTCATCAACCTTGCCCTCGGATCGCTCAGCACCGCCGCGGTGTTCGCCGGGGTCCTGCGAGTGGCAGGCTCCGTGGCCACGTTCCTCACCGGGCTGCCCGAACCGTCCGAGGGTTTCACTTCCGGGATCAGCGTCCTTGCCACCCCCGAAGACCCGGGTGCGGCGCTTGGTGCGGAAGGCCTGAACCCCTTCGCCTACTGGGCAATCGTCGCCCTGTTCCTCGGTGCGCTCGGGGCGGCAGGGTTCGGCGTGGTGCGAGCAGTCCACCACGCCCGGTCGAAGACGGACCCGCACCGGCTCGCGGGCACCGCCACCGCCGCCGAGGTCGCCCGGGCCGCCTCACCGAAGGCACTCGTGAAGAAGGCCGCGACGTTGCGGCCTTCTTCACAGGGACCCCGGCCCCGAGCGACGTCGGGTATCTCCTCGGCACCGGTAAGGGAGGACAGGTTTGGGCGACGGTCGAGGACTCGATCCTGCTGATCGGTCCTCCCCGCTCGGGGAAGGGTCTCCATGTGGTGATCAACGCGATCCTCGACGCCCCCGGTGCCGTCATCACCACCAGCACCCGCCCGGACAACCTCACCGCCACCCTGAAAGCACGCTCGAAGAAGGGGAAGGTCGCGGTATTCGACCCCCAGCAGCTCGCCCCAGGACTCCCTGCCGGGATGCGGTGGTCACCGGTGCGGGGCTGCCAGGACCCGCTGACGGCGATGATCCGCGCGAAAGGCCTCACCACCGCCACCGGATTCGGCGGGGTCCAGGACTCCGGGTTCTGGGAAGGAAAGACCACCGCCGCGATCCAAGCCCTTCTCCATGCCGCTGCCCTCGACGGGAAGGATGCGAAGACCCTCTACCAGTGGGCGCTGAACCCGACTCTGGCTGCCGACGCCGTCCGTATCCTGTCCTCGCATCCGGGAGCTGCAGAAGGGTGGGCAGACAGTTTGGATGCGATGGTGCAAGCAGACCCCCGCACGCGCGACTCGATCTGGCAGGGCGTGTCCCTCGCGTTCTCTGCCCTCGCCGACCCTCGCGTCCTGGACGCCGTCTCCCCAGGGCCGGGTGAGGAGTTCGATCCGGAGGAATTTCTCCTCGGCAACGGCACCCTCTACCTCCTGGCGACCGGTGCCGGCGCCGGGGCGTCGTCGGCGTTGGTGGCGGCGTTCATTGAAGATCTCGTTGAAACTGCCCGGAAGATAGCTGCACGATCACCTGGCGCACGCATGGATCCGCCTTTGTTGCTGGCGTTGGATGAGATCGGGAACCTCGCCCCGCTGCCGTCACTGCCGACGTTGATGGCGGAAGGCGGCGGCACCGGCATCACCCCACTTCCTGTCCTACAGTCCCTAGCCCAAGCGCGGGAGAAGTGGGGGGAGAACCAGGCGAACGCGATCTGGGACGCCTCCATCGTGAAAATCATCCTCGGCGGAGCCTCCAACAGCCGAGACCTCCAAGACCTCTCCACCCTCATCGGCGACCGCGACGAAACCACCGACAGCATGACGACGGACGCGTATGGGGCGCACTCATCGCAACGGTCGATCCGACGGGTTCCCATCCTCCCACCCGACGTGTTGCGCACGCTCCCCTTCGGGACGGGTGTGGTGATGCTCCGCACCGCCCGCCCCATCATCACGAACCTGCGCCCGTGGCCATCCCGGGCGGATGCGAAACAGCTCCGGACGGACCGGGGCGAGGTCGAGCAGCTGCTCCAGGGCGGTGCCCGGTAGCACCCGGCGTGTAGGTCGGGGGCGTGGTCGTACCTGTCTGGTGAGCCCGCGGCTGCGGGATTGACATGGACATGTTGGGAGATATCACGATGACCATCCGCACGAAGGAATCCCTGTCGGGGTTCGTCGCGTCCGACCCGGAGCTGACGTTCACCAGCAAGGGCGATGCCCGCCTCTATGCCCGGATCGGGCAGCCCCAGGCCCGGGTCGAAGACGACGGGACGTTCACCCCGTTGGAGCCGACGTTCACGGACTTGGTGATGTTCCGGCGCTCCGCGGAACTCGCGCACGAGCAGTTCCAGAAGGGTGACAACTTCCTCGCCGAGGGCGAGACCCGCACCTACACCGGCAGCGACGGCACCGAACGAGAGCAGTTCGTCGCGTCCCGGATCGGACACGACAACAACATCACCCGCTACACCGTCGACCGCACCCCACCCGGACGAGAAACCCCGCAGCAGGAGACCCCGGCGCGCGAACAAATGCAACAGGCCCTCGCCGAACGCGGAGCACAACTCGACCCGGAACCTCCCACCGGGACCAGCGCTGCGTCCATGCAGCGCGGCGCGGTCGCCCGATAAGCCGCGGGTGCGTCGACCAGTCACGCCACCAGCTCCGCCTGGTCGCCGCAATCGCCTCCTTCCTTCGCCGCGTCGTTCGCGGCTCTCCTCCTTCGCCTCGCCGCGCCACGTTCCGGGAGTTTTCTGATGACCACCAACAACCCCACCCCACCCGACCTGCCCGACACCGAATCGCAGGGCGCGGGGCCGGCCGTACCGGGGCCAGACTTCGACGGGATTGACCTGTCCGGGCTCCCCGCAGAGGTCGCTGAGAAAGCGAAGCAGTTCGCGAAACAGACCTTCGCGGCGGACTTGGCGAAGTCACTCACCGCGGTGGCACGCCCGATCAACTGGCGCACCCTCCCACCCACCGACCTCGAGCACGAGCTTCTCGAGCTGAACGGATGGGTCGACTGGCTCCGCCACACCTACGGCCTCCCCGCACAAGTGGTCCCGCCGATGTGGCACCGCCACCCCGAAGTCCTCTGGGAACTCTCCGCCCTGCGCCAGCACTGGCTGTTCTGCTTCGACCCACAAGCCAAAGGAAACCAAGCACTCGCCTGGCACCACGATTTCAGTGTCGCGCGTGAGCGGTTGCGGGACTGGGCCACGATCTCCGGCACGCGCCTTGACCGCGACCGCCCTACCCGCATCACAGCGTGGCCCGGCGGCGAAGCCGAAGACTGGACAGAACCCGACACCACCGAACGCCCCGTCGTGAAGCGCGCGGAGGACTTCCTCGCGTTCGTCCAGGAGCAGGTCAAGGCCAGGACTGCGGAGCAGGACGCGACGATCCGGGAGATCGTGAACATCGATTGGAGCGAGCAGTCATGACCGAACAGACCGGCGACATCCTCGTGTCACCGTTGCGGGATAGCCGCGAAATTGCGGCGTTCTTGCGGGTCTCGGAATCAACACTGTCGAGGTGGCGGGCCGAGAAGAAGGGACCCCCGTTCATCCGGATCGGTGGCGTGACCCGGTACCGCATCGAACAGGTCGAGCACTGGCTCGCCTCTCTCGGCGCCGATGAGCACGCCTGAACCGACCGCACCTCCCCCGGTGCCGCCGATCGGGGTGAAGGTGACCACCGACCTCGAACACCGCACCTCGGGGATCCGTGCTCGCGCCCGCTGGATCGACCCCCACACCCGCAAACGGGTCACCCGCGCGCTTGTCGTCCCCGACGAGGACGCCGCCGGGGAGTTCTTCCAGTACCTGCAGGCCTCCGCCGAACTCGGGATCGACAAACGCATCCTCTTCTCTGACTACGTCGAGATGATCGGCGACCGGTGGCAGCGAGGCCTGGACCCGACGTCCACCGTCGACGGCTACAGACTCGGACTCCGCCTCCGCGTGCTCCCGGCGCTCGGGCACTTACCGCTGTCACAGATCACGGCGGGGATGATCGACCGCACCATCGACCAGTGGGAGACCCAGCACTCCGCGTCGACCATCAAGAACACCATCGCGCCGCTCGTCCGTGTCCTCGACGAAGCCGTCCGCGACGACCTCCTGCCCAGCAACCCTGCCCGCAACCGGTCCCGACGGTCCCTCGGGAAATCGGCCCTCAGCTTGAAAGAGGATGACCTGTCACCGCGCGTGCACGCGCTCAAAGATCTCGCGACGCTCACAGCGCTGGCGGATAGGTGTGGGGAGGTGCATCAGAGCTATTCCGATTTCGTGATGCTCTGCGCGCTCCTCGCCGCCCGCGGCTCCGAGATCTCAGGGCTTCAAGTCGGCGACATCGACTGGGATCAACGGATCGTCACGATCCGCCGCCAAACCTACCCAGGCGCAGGCGGCCTCGTCACCAAGCAAACCAAGGGGCGAGACATCCGGCACGTCCCGATCCTGCAAGCGCTCACCCCCGTGCTTGAGCGCCTCACCGGAGACCGTGAGCCTGACGAACGGCTACTGACCGGACCCCGCGGTGGCGTGCTTACTACCGCCTCCGTGCGGGACGCGACGAAATGGGATCAGCTCGTCACCGATCTTGACCTGACGAGCCTCACCCGGCACGGCCTCCGGCACACCGGAGCAACCTGGCTCGCCGACGCCGGCATCCCCCTCCACGTTCTCCAAGGCATCCTCGGCCACAAATCGATCGAGACCACCCGCGGCTATCTCCACCCCGACACCAGGCACCTCACCGACGCTGCCGCACGCGCCAACGCGTTCCTCGACGGACACGAGAACCGCGAACGTGAGACCCCCGAACCGTCCCCCCAAACGACGCCACCGCGGCGTCGATGAAGGCTGCCGATCGCGGCTAAGGCGGGCTTCAGGTCCCGGCCAGGTCCCGGCTCGTCGCAACAGCCGCGATTGGAGCATCTCGGCTGATATCAACACCCGCGGTCGGGTGCTTCCATAAACCACTCCGAAAAGGACAACGGAGACGACGAAGCCCAGGTGAGAAACCTGCTCTCACCTGGGCTTTTCTGTCGGGATGACAGGATTTGAACCTGCGACCCCTTGACCCCCAGTCAAGTGCGCTACCAAGCTGCGCCACATCCCGTTGTTCTATTTTCGAGCCGTACCGAGTCGTTACCGCACCTAACCCCCAGTCAAGTGCGCTACCAAGCTGCGCCACAGCCCGTTGTTCTGCACTCTCGCGCAGGCAACTCCCCTATCTTAGCCCCACTCCGGTGCGCTCCGCGAACCGAGCGTACGCTCGGGCACGTCTCCATCTGGCCCGTGTGATGTTGCCGCTCGACGACTAGCGTGGAGACATGAGCGACGAGCATCCGACCATCGATGACGCGGAACTCGGAACGCTCGCGCGCGCGACGACCGAGCTGGCCGACGGCACCGTCCTCGAACATGACTGGTATGCGGGCGGCACCGTCGTCGACGGGCTGCCGCTCGACCTCATGATCGAGGGGACGACCGTCGACGAGGCACGTGCACTGCTTCCGCATGTGCATGAGACGATCGCGGCGCTCGGGGTGCTGCGCCGTCTGGCATCGGATGCTGTCGTCGTGGCGTTCAGCACCGGCACACCCGAGCAGCATGAGCTCGACGATGCCGCTTCCGATCTCGCTCTCGAGACGCTCGAGGCGTCGGCCGACGGCACGATCGTGCTGCACCTGATCGACACCTGCGGCGAGCACTTTCCCGAAGGGTACTGGCCCGCCGTGCATCTCGGTGCCGACGGCCAGATCACACAGGTCACGGTGGAATCCTGAGCGCCGCAGACTCCGCGCTCCCCCGCGCCGCCATGGCAGCGCCCAGGCGAAGGCGAGCACGCTGATGGCCGACGCCGCGCGCGTGGACAGCTGGCTCTGGGCGATCCGTGTCTACAAGACCCGCTCGGCCGCGACGACCGCATGCCGCGCGGGGCATGTACGGGTCAACGGCGAGAAGGTGAAGGCCGCGCAGCATGTGAAGATCGGCGACGAGCTGCGGATCAGGATCGCCGGCTTCGATCGCATCCTCTTCGTGCGCCAGCTGCTCGTCAAGCGGGTCGGCGCGCCTCTCGCGGCCCTCGCGTACGAAGACCGGACCCCCGAGCGGGAGCCGCAGGCCGCGCTCGGTCTACGCGACCGAGGCGCCGGGCGTCCGACGAAACGGGAGCGCCGCGACATCGACAAGCTCCGTGCTCGCGCGTCCGCGGACGACGGCATCTTCGGCGGATAGCTCAGCCGGCACGACCGCTCGAGGCGCTCAGGGCGTGCCGTCGAGAAGACGCAGCAGCCACCCCGCAGTCTGCACGCCCGCTGCGCCCGCAGCGAGCACTCGGGACTGCAGCTCACGATCGCTGGTCACCGCGATCACGCGCTGACCATCTCGGACACGACGGTCGACCTCCGACACGATCGCGTCGTCGCCCGCACCGGCGGCCTCGACGACGGACACGACGGCGGCCGGCAGCAGCTCCGCGGTGACGTCCGGCACCGGAGCCTCGGCGCCGCGAGCACGACCTTCGACGACGAGAGCGAGCTCGGGGAACCAGACGGTTCCGCCGATCCCCAGCTCTCCTGCGGGGACGGCGAGTCCGTCGAGGCGCGACGCGAGACGAGTCGTGGCCCCCGCGCGGTCCTTCCACCAACCGTCCGGCACCGCCCCGACCACATTCGCCGCATCGACCACGAGCGCGGGACGCACGTCGAGAAGCGCGCGCAGCGTCGGCCACGCACCCGCGAACCCGGGATGCAGCGGAAGCGAATCCACGTCACTCACGGGCACCCAGTCGAGCGCCACGCTCTCGGGGTCGCTGATCACCGGATCGAACGGCCGCACGACATCGGCGATCACCGTCGTGTACGACCACACGTCGAGGTCGAGAACGCTGGTGAAGCGAGGACGCACGGCACCGTCAGGCACTCCCGCTTCCTCCTGGGCCTCTCGCACGGCGCCCACGATCGCGCTCTCGCCCTCGTGCATCGCTCCCCCGGGGAGACCCCACGTGCCGCCGAAGTGGCTCCATGCGACACGGTGCTGGAGCAGGATGCCTCGGGCGGGGTCGTAGGCGAGCAGTCCTGCCGCACCGAACCGCCCCCAGTACTTCTCCCCCGACGGCGCGACCACCCAGACATCGCCGGGGTCACGAGGCCCTGCAGGGCGACGAGGCTCACCGGCCTCCGGGGGTACGACAGTCATCTCTTCAGCCTGTCACAGCATCCGGGCATCGGCACGTGCGCAGGACACACATCGGAACACCGCACGACGCGGCGCCCCGAACGACGCCGAGGGCGCCGCCTGCATACGGCTGTGCCCGCGCGGATCCGCGCGGGCACAGTGTCGTATGGAGGCGATGACGTCGCGCCGGACCGACTCAGCGCTGGCGCTTCTCGCGGACGCGCATGTTGATCACGATCGGCGTGCCGTCGAATTCGTACAGCTCGCGCAGGCGGCGCTGGATGAATCGGCGGTATCCCGGGTCGAGGAAGCCGGTGGTGAACAGCACGAACGTCGGCGGGCGCGTCGACGCCTGGGTGCCGAACAGGATGCGCGGCTGCTTGCCGCCACGCAGCGGATGCGGGTGCTCGGCCACGAGCTCGGCGAGGAAGGCGTTGAACTTGCCGGTCGGGATGCGTCGATCCCAGTTCTCGAGTGCGGTCTCGAGCGCAGGCACGAGCTTGTCGAGGTGGCGACCCGTCTTCGCGGAGATGTTGACACGCGGGGCCCACGCCACGTGGGCGAGGTCCTGCTCGATCTCACGCTCGAGGTACCGACGACGGTCGGCGTTCTCGAGGTCGTCGTCGTTCAGTCGATCCCACTTGTTGAACGCGAGCACGAGCGAGCGACCGGACTCGAGCACGAGGTCGATGATCCGCACGTCCTGCTCGCTGATGGTCTCCGACACGTCGAGCACCACGACGGCAACTTCGGCCTTCTCGAGCGCCGCCGAGGTACGCAGCGAGGCGTAGAAGTCGGCGCCCTGCGCCATGTGCACGCGACGACGGATGCCGGCGGTGTCGACCAGGCGCCACAGCTTGCCACCGAGCTCCACGACCTCGTCGACCGGGTCGCGGGTGGTGCCGGCGAGGTCGTTGACGACCACGCGCTCTTCGCCCGCCGCCTTGTTCAGGAGCGACGACTTGCCGACGTTGGGTCGACCGAGGATCGCGACACGACGAGGTCCGCCGATCTCCGCCTTCGCGACGGCCGAGACGTCGGGCAGGGTCTTCAGCAGCTGATCGAGCAGGTCCGCCACGCCACGGCCGTGGATGGCCGAGACCGGATGCGGCTCACCGAGTCCGAGGTTCCAGAGAGCCGCGGCCTCGGGCTCCTGGCGGGCGTCGTCGATCTTGTTCGCGACGAGGAACACCGGCTTGCCGCTCTTGCGCAGCAGCTTGACCACGTGCTCATCGGTCGACGTCGCGCCGACCATCGCGTCGACGACGAAGAGCACCACGTCTGCGAGGTCGATCGCGACCTCCGCCTGCGCGGCGACGGAGCGGTCGATGCCACGGGCGTCGGGCTCCCATCCGCCGGTGTCGACGAGCGAGAACCGGCGGTCCGCCCACTCCGCCTTGTACGTGACACGGTCGCGCGTCACGCCGGGGGTGTCCTCGACGACGGCCTCACGGCGTCCGAGGATGCGGTTCACCAGCGCGGACTTGCCGACGTTCGGTCGACCGACGATCGCGACGACGGGCAGGGCGGGGAAGAACTGGATGCCGTCCTCGCCCATCGTGATCCCGGCGAGGAGCGCGGCATCCTCATCGTCCAGGTCGTAGTCGGCGAGGCCGGCGCGCAGCGTCTCGGCACGCGCCTCGGCAAGCTGCTCGTCGAGCGACTCCATCTTCTCGGCGAGCCGATCGACATCGGTCCCTGAGCCTGTCGAAGGGTCGTATTCGTCGTCAGCCATGGTGTACTCCTCGGATTCGTTCGATCACCGAGAGAACGGCGTCGATGGTCTGTGGGAAATCGAGCTCCGTCGAGTCGACGACCTCCACGCCCTCTGCGGCGTTGAGGAAATCGACGACGGCGCTGTCTGATGCGTCTCGCTTGTGCAGTGCGGCGGCCACGGCCTCGGCGTTCTCCCCTGCGAGCTCGCCCGCGCGGCGCGCGGCGCGCACCTCGGGGGCTGCCGTCAGGAGGATGCGCACAGGCGCGTCCGGAGCGACCACCGTGGTGATGTCACGGCCCTCGACGACGACCGCGGGGTACGGCGCCTCGGCGACGAGGGAACGGAACAGACGGTTGACCTGCTCTCGCACCTCGGGCACCCGGGCGACACCGCTCACCGCGCCCGAGACCGCCGGCTCGCGGATGGCCTCGGTGACGTCGACGTCTCCGACGTGCACGGCACGGTCATCGGGGTCGAGTCCGAGACGCACCGGGAATTCGGCGACCGCGGCGAGGACGGCGCCGGCATCCGCCGTGTCCGCACCTCGATCGAGGACGTGCCAGGCGAGCGCGCGATAGGCGGAGCCGGTGTCGAGGTAGCCGAATCCGAGCGTGCGGGCCACGGCCTTGGACACGCTGGACTTGCCGGAACCTGCGGGTCCGTCGATCGCGATGAAATCAGTCATTGGTCGTACCTGCAATCCGCCAGCCGCGTTCCTGGAGTCCGGTGATCGCGCCGTGCAGCGCAGCGGGGTCGACGCTGATCTCAGCGAGACCGAACTGCGCACCGGGCGAGTGCTCGAGGCGGAGGTCCTCGACGTTCACGCCGAGCTCGCCGAGCTCCCCGAACAGCCGGCCGAGCTGCCCCGCGGTGTCGTCGATCATGACGACGAGAGACTCGAACCTCTGGTTCTGTCCGTGCTTGCCCGGCAGCCGTTCGACGCCGTCGTTGCCCTGCCTGATCGTCTCGGCGACCACACGCCGGGCGCCCGGCGCCTCCGGCGCACGCAACGCCTCCGACACCTCACGGAGATCCGCTGCCAGCGCGTCGAGGATCTCGACGACCGGCTCGGCGTTCGCACCGAGGATCTGCACCCACAGCTCGGGCGCGGATGCCGCGATGCGCGTGGTGTCGCGCACGCCCTGACCGGAGAGCCGCAGAGCGCCTTCGTCGGCCACGGCGAGTCGCCCGGCGAGCAGACTCGCGACCACCTGCGGCACGTGCGAGGTCAGCGCGACGGAACGGTCGTGCTCCTCGGGAGTCATCTCGAGAGGCATGGCGCCGACATCGAGCGCGAGCGCCTCGACGAGCGCGAGGTCCGTCGCGCGGGTGTCCGCGTCGCGGCAGACGACCCAGGGACGACCGATGAACAGGTCGGCGCGTGCCGAGATCGCGCCGCCGCGCTCTCGGCCGGCGAGGGGATGCGATCCGATGTAACGGGTGAGGTCGACGCCGCGCTGCTGCAGGCTGCGGAACGGCTCCAGCTTGACGCTTGCCACATCGGTGACGACCGCACGCGGAAAACGGGTCAGCTCCGCCTCGATCACGTCTGCGGTGACATCCGGGGGGACGGCGACCACGACGAGCACGGGGGCGTCATCGTCGGCGGCGGCACGGCCCGCACCGTAGTCGACGGCGAGGCGCAGCTGCGCGGGCGACGTGTCGGCGAGGACGACATCGACGCCCTTCGCGCGGAGCGCATGGCCGATGCTCGAGCCGAGCAGGCCGGCGCCGACAACGCGCACGGTGCCGGAGAGCCTCGCCGCGGTGCGCGGCGCGACGGAACTCCGAGCCCCCGTGGGCGCACTCGTCGTATCGGTCACTCGTTCTCCTGCTGCTCGCCTGGCGCCGCGGCGACACCGGAATCACGGCGCGACAGAGTCAAGAGCGCGCCCAGTTCGATTTTAGTCAGTTCACGGCTCTTCCCGACCGGGAGCGTTCCCAGGTGCAGCGGACCGAACTGCCGACGCACGAGTTCGGTGACCGGATGCCCGACCGCGGCCAGCATGCGCCGCACGATGCGATTGCGCCCGGAGTGCAGCGTCAGCTCGACCAGGCTCGACCCTCGCGAGGTGTCGAGCAGGCGCGCCTTGTCGGCCGCGATGAACCCGTCGTCGAGGTCGATGCCCTTGGTGAGCCGCGAGATCGTCTGAGCCGTCACCGCTCCGTCGACCTTCGCGATGTAGACCTTCGTGACCCCGAACGAGGGGTGCGCGAGAACGTGCGCGAGCTCCCCGTCGTTGGTCAGCACCAGCAGGCCGCTGGTCTCGGCATCCAGGCGCCCGACGTTGTAGAGCCGCTCCTCGTAGTCGTCGGTGAATCGGCGCAGGTCCGGACGTCCGCTCTCGTCGCGCATGCTGCTGACCACGCCCGTGGGCTTGTTGAGGATCACGTAGCGCTTCGACACATCGAGCTGCACGGCGGTGCCGTCGACGTCGACGAGGTCGGTCTCGGGGTCGATCCGACGCCCGAGCTCGGTCACGGTCTCGCCGTTGACCTTGATCCGCCCCTCGACGATGTACTGCTCCACGACCCGTCGGGACGCGACCCCGGCCGCAGCCAGGACTTTCTGCAGGCGGACGCCCTCGGGTGCCTCGGAGTCGCTCATCGGATGGTCCCTTCGTCGAAGCCGTCTGCACCGTCGTCGAGCAGAGGAGATATGGGGGGCAGCTCGTCGAGCGAGTTGATGCCCAGATGCTGCAGGAGCGCATCCGTGGTGCCGTAGTTGATCGCACCGGTCTCGGAGTCCGCGAACATCTCGGTGATCAGGCCGCGGGCCAGCAGCGTGCGCACCACCGAGTCCACGTTCACCGCGCGGATCGAGGCCACCTGGCTGCGCGTCACCGGCTGCTTGTAGGCGATCACCGCGAGCGTCTCGAGCGCCGCCTGCGAGAGGCGTGCAGGCGCCTGGCCGCCGATGAACTCGGCCACGAGGTCGTCGTGGTCGTCGCGCACGTAGAGCCGCCACCCGCCCCCGACCTCGCGCAGCTCGAACCCGCGGCGCGGGCCGGCCCCTCTGCCGTCGTAGTCGTCGACCAGCGTCTCGATCGTCTGACGCACCGCTGCCACGGGCGAACCCACGGCCGCCGCCAGTGCGATCAGTCCGATCGGCTCGTCGATGATGAGCAGGATCGCCTCGATCCGCTCCGCCAGCGGAGACTCCGTCGCCGCCGGATCCGCCACGGTTCCGGTCACATCATCGGTCATAATCGGCTCCCAGGGTCGCGAGTGTCTCGTCCGACCACGAATCGGCCGCCCAGCGCAGTGTCAGTTCGCCGAGCGGCTCGAGCTGCTCGAACGAGAGTGCGGCGTGCCGGTACAGCTCCAGAACGGAGATGAAGCGGGCGACGACGATCCCCGGCTCGCTCACCCCGGCGACCAGCTCGCGGAAGCTCACCGTCTCTGCGGCACGCAGCAGGGTCACCACGATCGCCGCCTGCTCGCGGATGCTGACGAGCGGGGCGTGCAGATGGTCGAGCCCGACGTGCGGGATCTCCTTGGGCGCGAACGCCAGCAGCGCCAGCGCGGCGAAGTCGTCGACGCTCAGCGACCACACCAGCTCCGGGGTCTTGCGACGGTGCTTCTCGTCCAGCCGCACCGCGCGGACATGCCGCCGGTCCTCGCGCTGGAGGCAGCGGGCGAACCACGCCGAGACCTCCTTGAACGCCCGGTACTGCAGCAGCCGTGCGAAGAGCAGGTCACGGGCTTCGAGCAGCGCCACCGCCTCGGCATCCACCAGCTCGCCCTGCGGGAGCAGGCCTGCCACCTTCATGTCGAGCAGCGTGGCCGCGACCACCAGGAACTCCGACGCCTGGTCGAGCTCCTCGTCGTCGTCGAGCTCGCGGAGGTAGGCGATGAACTCATTGGTGACCGCGCTCAGCGACACCTCGGTGATGTCCATCTCGTGCTTCGAGATGAGATTCAGCAGAAGATCGAAGGGGCCGTCGAAGTTCGACAGCGAGACCCGGAATCCCGTCGTGTCGTCAGGTGCGAGGCTCTCGTCAGGCGACAGCGCCACGGGCGACCAGCTCCCGCGCCAGCCGCAGGTAGGCCTGGGCGGCGGCGTGCTCCGGAGCGAACTCGGTGATGGGCACACCCGAGACCGACGCATCCGGGAACTTCACGGTGCGACCGATGACGGTCTCCAGCACATCGTCGCCGAAGGCCTCGACGACGCGCTGCAGCACCTCACGCGAGTGCAGCGTGCGCGGGTCGTACATCGTGGCCAGAAGGCCGTCCATCGTGATCGACGGGTTGAGTCGATCGCGCACCTTGTCGATCGTCTCGATGAGCAGGGCGACGCCGCGCAGAGCGAAGAACTCGCACTCGAGCGGGATGATGACACCGTGCGCGGCGGTGAGGGCGTTCACGGTGAGCAGCCCCAGCGAGGGCTGGCAGTCGACGAGGATGACGTCGTACTCCCCCGCCACCTGACGCAGGACACGGGCGAGGATCGTCTCACGCGCGACCTCGTTGACGAGGTGCACCTCCGCCGCCGACAGGTCGATGTTCGCGGGCATCACATCGAGTCCCGCGACACCGGAGTGGACGATCGCGTCGTGTGCGTCGCGCTTGGTGTCGAGCAGCAGGTCGTAGACGGTCGGCACGTCGTGCGTCTGGATGCCGAGACCGGCCGACAGCGCCCCCTGCGGGTCGAAGTCGACGGCGAGCACCTTGCGTCCGTACTCCGCCAGCGCAGCGGCGAGGTTGATCGAGGTGGTCGTCTTGCCGACGCCGCCCTTCTGATTGCAGAGCGCGATGATGCGCGCCGGGCCGTGCGACGCCAGCGGTTCGGGGGTCGCGAAGCCGTGATAGGGACGCCCGGTGGGTCCCATGGGGGTGTCGTCGGTCTTCGACGTCTTCACCCTGGACTTCGCCGCGTTCTCAGCCACCGATTCTCCTGCTCCGTCGTGCTTGAACGAGTCTAGCGGGAGCCCTGTCGACACGTGCCCCGGCGCGCGGCAGCAGCCGCACGCGTTCAGCCGCCCCGGAGCGCCTCCACCGGCTCGATCCTCGCCGCACGCCGGGCCGGATACCATCCGGACCCCCACCCGACGACGGCGCCGAGCAGGGCGCCCGCCACGGCGACGAGCGGATCGGCGACCGGAGTCCACCCCTGCACGACGGCGACCACGATCACGGCGAGCACGCCGAGGGCCGCGCCGATCAGGCCGCCGATGAATCCGATGACGATGGACTCCACCATGAATTGCGAGCCGATCTGCCGACGGGTCGCTCCGAGCGCTCGACGCAGACCGATCTCGCCGATGCGTTCCATGACCGAGAGCAGGGTGACGTTCGCGATCCCGAGGCCTCCCGCCAGCAGAGCGATCACACCGAGGATCAGGAAGACGACGTTGACATCGGACTGCACGCTCTGGCTGAGGTCGGAGGAGCCCGAGGGGGCGTTCGCCTCCAGGCTGTCCGGGTCATCGGGCTGCAGCGCGAGAACGGCCTGCTCGGCGACCTGGGGGCCCGCACCGACGACGATGCGGATGTCGAGATCGGACGGCGCGAGCAGCCCGAAGTCCGCCCTCGCGGATCCGATCGGGATGATCACCGCATCCGAGAGCTCGCTGCGCCTCTCCATGCCGTCGACTATTCCGACCACGGCATATGCGATGCCGGCGACGAAGACCGAGGGCTGCGAGTCGACCCGGTTGATGCCCATGCGCTCGGCCGCGCGTGCGCCGAGCACCGCCACCCGATCGGCCCGGTCATCATGCCCCTGGTCGAAGAACCGCCCGGTGACCAGCTCGCCCTCCTCGGCGTCGACGAGCTCCGGGGAGGCGGAGAACAGCCGCGGCGAGGCGACCGCCGGCGCCGAGGGGTCGTTGACGGGCACAGCCGTCACCGTCTCCCCCTCGGCGAGTTCGACCTCGCCCAGCAGCGCCGCGCTCTCGACACCGGCCAGCAGTGCGACGCGTTCCGGAGCATCCCAGGGCAGCCGCCCGGCGGCGACCGTGGTGTTCTTCGCCCCCGACTGCGCGGTCGCCGCGGTCACCACGACCCGCGTCGCCGCCGCTCCGTCGAACTGGCTGGCGATCTGGCCGGCCGCCGTCTGCGCGAATCCGAGCGTGGCGACGAGTGAAGCGATCCCGAGCACCGTTCCCATGATCGTCATCACGAGGCGCGCCGGGCGCGATCCGATGTCCGCGGTCGCCTCGGCGACGAGGTCCTGGAAGGTGAAGCGGTCCGCGTGCGTGATCGCCGGGACGAGAGGGGCTGCCGCCGTGTCGCCGGCCGCTGCAGCACCGCCGTTCTCCTGCTCGGTGGTCGCCTCCTCCCGAGAGCGCTGTCCGCGTCGCCACCGCAGCGCGCGCATCACAGCTCCGTCAATCGGCCGTCGGAGATCTGGATGCGGCGGCGGGCGCGCCGGGCCACGTCCTGATCATGGGTGATGACGATCAGCGTGAGTCCGTCGGCGTTGAGCTCTTCGAACAGCGCCATGACCTCTCCGGATGTCCGGTGGTCGAGGTTTCCCGTCGGCTCGTCCGCCAGCAGCAGCCTGGGCCCGCTCACGACCGCGCGGGCGACCGCCACACGCTGTCGCTCTCCGCCCGAGAGCGAGTTCGGGAAGAAGTCGACACGGTGCGAGAGTCCGACGCGGGACAGCGCCTCGCGCGCTCTGGCTTCGCGTTCGCGACGGGGCACGCCGCTGTACAGCATCGGCAGCAGCACGTTGTCGAGGACGGTGCGCCGCGGGAGCAGGTGGAACGACTGGAACACGAACCCGATGAACCGGGCACGCACGGCCGCGCGCTCGTCCTCGGTGAGGTCACCCGTGAGCGATCCCGCGAGGCGGTACTCCCCGACGCTCGGACGGTCGAGGAGTCCGAGCAGATTGAGCATGGTCGACTTGCCCGAACCGCTCGGCCCCACGATCGAGAGGTAGTCGCCGGACTCGATCGACAGCGTCGCCGCCTTGAGCGCCTGCACCTCGGGCGGGCCGGGGAAGGACCGCGTCACATCGCGGAGCTCGACGAGCGGTGGCGCGACGGCGACCCCTCCCCCGACCTCGGGATCGAGCTCGGCGGTGATCCCCGCGTCGGTCACTTCCCGACCACCACGAGGTCGCCCTCGTCGAGTTCGCCGTCCACCGGCGTGACCTCCACGGCACCCTTCGCCGCGAGCCCCGTCTCCACCACGACGATCCGCGTCTCGGTGTCGTCCCCCTTGCGAGGATCCGACTCCGCCACCTCGATGCGCGACTCCCCGCCGGGGCCAGCGGTCAGCGCGGCCAACGGCACCGACAGCACATCGCCCTCGGTGGCGCCGACCGCGATGCGCACGCGGACGTTCGCTCCCTGCAGCTGCGTGATCTGCTCGGGCGTGAGCGGGTCGGGCTCGAAGAGCACCTCCCATCGCGCCTTGTTGTCCTTGCCGGGGTTGAGTTCGACGATGACGGCCCGGTGCTCGGTGCCGTCGGGCAGTTCGAACGTGCCCTCGCCTCCCGCCTTGAGCAGACGCGCGTCCGCCTCGGCGGCGGCGCCCGTGAGCCGCACCGTCGCTCCCGACACGGTCATGACCGCACCCGAGATCGAGGTGCCTCGCGAGACGTTGACCGCGTCGACGCGGCGGGGCAGCTCCGTGAGGAACAGCACCTCACTCGAGGGCAGGAACGGGAGAACGCTCTGACGCGCCGTCTCGAGCGTCTGCGCGGCCGAGTCGACCTGAGCGCGAGCCGATTCCAGCGCGGCGCTCTCCGCCCCGGTGTTCTTCGCCGCCCACAGCTGGTCGCGCTCGAGACGCGCCGTCTGCAGGGCCCACTCCGCCTCCTGGACACTGGTGCCTTCGGCTCCGGCCCTCGCTGCGGCCAGCGCCTGCTCAGCGGCGGCGACGTTGACGTCGGCCTGCCAGCTCTCGAGCTTGCTCGGGCCGGCACCGGCGAGGTTCAGCGCCTGCTGCGCCTGCTGCACGCCGTCCTCGGCGGCGCGCACCCCCTCCTCCGCGGAGCGGACCGTCTCCTCCGCGCCCTCCTCGGGCGACGGCGCAGGGTAGCCCGCCTGCGCATAGAGCTGTCCGACGGCATTCGCGGTGGCCTGGTCGAACAGGTTCGAGGTGACATCGCCGGCATCGATCCCGATGCTGACCAGAGACTGCTTGAGCTGCAGCACGTCGGGGCCCGAGACGCCGATGCGCAGCGTGCGGTAGGCGGGAAGCTCACCCGGCAGGACGATGACCGGACGGCCTTCGATCTCCAGCGCGATCGAGAGGGGGTCGAGCGTCGCTCCGACCTCGGGCACCGCGCCGGTCACGACGCTGCCTCCCCCGGTGGTGTCGATCGTCACATCGACCGCATCCGCGTATCCGACATCGGCCCGCAGGGTCACGTCGTTGCTCAGAGGACCGAACTCGACCGGCACGGTGACCAGCCCCGGGTCCGGAGTCTCGCCGGCCTCGGCGGGCGAGATCAGGAAGCGTCCGACCAGCAGCCCCACGACCAGGCTGAGCACCGCGCAGAGCGCGACGATCCAGAGGGTGCGATTGCCACGGAGGATGCGTCGCCAGCCGCTGACGCGGGAGGTGTCGACGCTGTCGTCCGCCTCGTCGAGGAGCGCTTCGTCCGTCGGGATCAGCTCGTCGACTCCCGTCGCCTGCGCGGGGGCGCGTCCATCAGCGATCGACGGGCCTTCTGTGAGTGGTGTCGTGGGTGTCTCGTCGCGCGTCATTTCAGCTGTTCTGCTCGGCGGCGGCCTTGAAGGCCTCGAGGTCGGCCTTGTTGTCGGCGATGAACTTCTCCTCGAGAGCGAACTGGATCTTCAGCGATTCGTCGGCGTACGACGTCTTGGTGCGGCATTCGAGGTCCGCGAGGGCGAGCTCGATCTCGCGCTCGCCGAGCGCCGCCATCTCGGGGCTCTCGTTGGGGTCGACGAAGTCGGGTGACTCGGTGTCGACCGGGGTCGAGCCGTCGCCGTAGGCGGCGTCGTAGAGGGCGGACTGCTCCTCAGAGATCGACTGCTGCGCTTCGAGCTGCGCAGAGAATCCGGGCTCACCCGCGTCGTCCATGCACGAGGCCCACGCCGCGTTGAGCTCCTTGAGCTCGGGGGAATCCTGCGTCGACGTGTAAAGCTCGTTCATCTTGTCGCGGAGGTCGGCGAATTCATCCGACTGCCACGGGTCGTCGCCTTCGAGCTCGTGCTGCGCCCAGCCCTGGCATCCCGCGGACTCCCAGCTGTACTCGTAGCTGCCGTCCTCGGACATCTCCTCCTCGGTGGGGCCGGCACCGTAGGCGGTCTCGTAGAACGCGGTCTGCTCGGACTCCGAGAGCGACTCGACGTACTCCTGGTTGGGGTCGACGTACTCCTCCCCGGTCTGCTCGCCCATCTCCTCGCTGTAGGGACTGTTGACGATCCCGTAGCCGTACTTCTCGACCCAGTCCTTCTTCTCGGGCTCCCAGACGACGTCGTCACCCGAGAAGACCATGCCGCCGTTGTCGGTGTTCGGCGTGTACTCGAACCCCTCCTTGGCCATGCACTCGGCCATCAGCTCCTCTTGCTCACGCTGCCGCTCCTCGTACTGCTTCTGCTGCTCCTCCTGCGACATGTCGCCGCCGTATGCGGACGCGAGGTAGGTGCTCAGCGGGGAGTCCTCGTAGGTGAGCCCCTCATCGGAGGCCGTGGAGCACCCCACTAGCGTCACAGCCAGGGCGGTGGCGGCGAGGGCCGCGAGAGGTCCGGTGGAACGCATGTCGTACTCCTTCGTCGATCGACCCGAGTGATCCGAGGTCTCCCGTAAGCCTAGGGAGAAAGGGGAATTTCTCGCGTCCCCCAAAAGGATGACAAAAACTGGTCGTCGACCGGGGCGGCACACCGCTATGATCAGCGCGCGCGTGGGTGCGACGTCGCATAGATGTCCCGCAGGGTGTCCACCGACACGTGGGTGTAGATCTGGGTCGTCGCGACCGAGGCATGCCCGAGAAGCTCCTGCACGACGCGGACGTCGGCGCCGCCCTGCAGCAGATGGGTCGCGAACGAGTGGCGCAGCGTGTGCGGAGAGACCTCGGCCGTGATGTGCGCGTTCTCGGCGGCCTCGCGGATGACGAGCCAGGCGCTCTGGCGGGACAGCGGTGCGCCCCTCGCCCCGAGGAACAGACGAGCGGAGGCGCGCCCCTTGGCGGCGAGTCCCGGGCGCACCCTGGTGAGATACGCGTCGACGGCGGCCCGGGCGAAGGATCCGACGGGCACGATGCGCTCCTTCGACCCCTTGCCGCGCAGCCGCAGGACGTCTCCGTGCGCGAGGTCGTCGACATCGAGGCCGACCGCTTCGGAGACTCGCGCTCCCGTCGCGTAGAGCAGCTCGAGCAGGGCCCGGTCGCGGATGCCGAGCGGATCCTCAGCCGACGGGGCGCCGAGCAGCCGCTCGACCTGATCGATGGTCAGGGCCTTCGGCAGACGCTGCGGTGCTTTCGGAGGACGCAGTCGGCCGCTCGGATCGTCGACCTCGATACCCTCCCTGGCGAGGAAGCGATGCCACCCGCGCACCGAGGACTGCAGACGCGCGAGACTCGAGGCGGCAGGCGCCGGGTCGGCACTCGAGCGGTCGGCGATGAAGCGCCCGACCACCGCGGCCGTGATCGTCGAGGTGTCGGCGATGCCCTCTGCGTCCAGCCATTCGACGTACGCCGTGAGGTCCCGCCGGTATGCCGCGATCGAGTGCTCGCTGAGTCCGCGCTCGATCGTGACGTGACGCAGATAGGCGTCCAACGCCCGATCGAGCCGCATGCTCAGCTCCGGTCGCGCAGCCTCTGCGCGGCGGCGAGGACGCCGATCGTCAGGATGCCGTTGCGCATGCGTCCGTCGAGCACGGCGGAGACCGCATCGTCGAGCGGAATCCACTCGACGCGGATGTCGGCCTCTTCGTCCTCGCGATCATGCGCGGTGGGCGCGGCGGACATCCCTGTGGCGAGGAAGAGGTGGATGACCTCGTCGTTGCCGCCGGGCGTCGTCCACGACGAGACCAGCGGCTCCCAGTGCGCGGCGACGAGATCGGCCTCCTCGGCGAGCTCCCGCCTGGCGGCCTCGAGCGGATCCTCGCCCGGCACGTCGAGCAGACCGGCCGGCAGCTCCCAGTCGCGATGGCGGATCGGATGCCGGTACTGCTGGATGAGCAGCACCCGTCCGTCGTCATCGAGAGCGAGAATGGCCACCGCCCCCGTGTGCGCCACATACTGGCGACGGATCTCCCCGTCGCCGTAGCGCACCCGATCATCGCGCACGTCCCAGACGACGCCCTCGAACGCGAGCTCGCTCGTGAGCACCTCCGGCTGGAAGGGCTCGTCGCGCAACTCGGGCGACTCAGGCATCGGCTTCGTCGACTCAGGCATCGGCTTCGACGTCGAACAGCTCGCTCGAGCGGTGCCGATCGATCGCCGCGCCCACCAGGCCCCGGAACAGCGGGTGCGGGTCGGTCGGACGCGAGCGCAGCTCGGGGTGCGCCTGCGTGGCGATGTAGTACGGGTGCACGTCGCGCGGGAGCTCGACGTATTCGACGAGGTCGAGCTCCGGGTTGAGCCCGGAGAACACCAGGCCCGCGTCGGAGAGACGGTCGCGGTAGGCGTTGTTGACCTCGTAGCGGTGACGGTGACGCTCGGAGGCCTCCGGAGCGCCGTACACCTCCCGAGCCAGGGATCCCTCGGCGAGAGCCGCCCGGTAGAGCCCGAGGCGCATCGTGCCGCCCAGGTCACCGCCGTCGAGGATCTCGATCTGCTCCGCCATCGTGGCGATCACGGGCTCCGTGGTGTCGGGGTCGAACTCGCTCGAGGAGGCGTCGACGATGCCGGCGACGTCCCGCGCGTACTCGATGACCATGCACTGCAGACCGAGGCAGAGCCCGAGCGTGGGGATCCCCTGCTCACGGGCGAACTTCAGCGCACCCAGCTTGCCCTCGATGCCGCGGATCCCGAACCCTCCGGGGACGCATATGCCGTCGAGCGCGGCGAGCTGCTCGCGCGCGCCCTCGGGCGTCTCGCAGCGGTCGGAGGGGATCCAGCGGATGTTGACCTTGGTCTCCTGCGCGAAGCCGCCGGCCTTGAGCGCCTCGGTCACCGAGAGGTACGCGTCGGGAAGGTCGATGTACTTGCCGACCAGGCCGATCGTCACCTCGTGCTTGGGGTTGTGGACCGCGTGCAGCACCTTGCTCCAGCGCGACCAGTCGACCTCGTCCGCAGCCTTCTGGTCGAGGCCGAGACGACGGACGATGTAGGAGTCGAGTCCCTGGTCGTTGAGCGTCGACGGGATGTCGTAGATGCTCGGCAGGTCGACGGTGTTGATAACGCCCTCGGCGTCGACGTCGCACATCAGGGCGATCTTGTTCCGGTTGCTCTCGCTCACCGGCCGGTCGCTGCGGAGCACCAGTGCGTCGGGCTGGATGCCGACCTGGCGGAGGGCTGCGACCGAGTGCTGGGTCGGCTTCGTCTTCTGCTCGCCGGACGCGCCCATGAAAGGCACGAGCGAGACGTGCACGAAGAACACGCTGTCGCGACCGAGCTCGTGGCGCAGCTGACGAGCGGCCTCGAGGAAGGGCTGCGACTCGATGTCGCCGACCGTGCCGCCGACCTCGGTGATGATGACGTCGGGGCGGGGGTCCTCGGTCGCCTGCAGACGCATGCGGCGCTTGATCTCGTCGGTGATGTGCGGAATGACCTGCACGGTGTCGCCGAGGTATTCGCCGCGCCGCTCGCGCGCGATGACCTGCGAGTAGATCTGACCGGTGGTGACGTTGGCCGCCTGGGACAGGTTGATGTCGAGGAAACGCTCGTAGTGTCCGATGTCGAGATCGGTCTCTGCACCGTCGTCGGTGACGAACACCTCACCGTGCTGGAAGGGATTCATCGTGCCGGGATCGACGTTCAGATACGGGTCGAGCTTCTGCATCACGACGCGGAGTCCGCGCGCGGTCAGAAGGTTGCCCAGGCTGGCGGCGGTGAGCCCCTTGCCCAAAGACGAAACGACACCACCCGTCACAAAGATGTGCTTGGTCGTGTCGTTCTTGGGCCCCGCAGAAGAAGAGTTCATCACGGGCTTCGATCCTATCAGTCGGTGGAGGCCCCGAGGGTGAGAAGTTCCCGGGCATGGGTGATCGCGGCATCCGAATCGGTGAGTCCCGACAGCAGTCGAGCCATCTCGGCCTCGCGCTCCGGTCCCTCCAATCGACGCACACTCGACGCGGTGACGGCCCCGTCGTGCGACTTCACGACCGACAGATGGTTCGTCGCGAAGGCGGCGACCTGGGCGAGGTGGGTGACGGCGATGACCTGAGACTTCTCTGCCAGTCGGGCGAGTCGTCGCCCGACCTCGATCGCCGCGGCGCCTCCGATGCCGGCATCCACCTCGTCGAAGACGAACGTGGGAACGGGGTCGGTCGCGGCGATGACGACCTCGATCGCGAGCATCACTCGCGACAGCTCTCCGCCCGATGCGCCCTTAGCCACCGAGCGGGGCTCGGCGCCGGGGTGCGGAGCCAGCAGGATGGCCACATCGTCATGACCATGCGTGCTCTCTGCGCCGGGGGTGACGGCGACCTGCAGCGTCGCATCGGGCATCGCGAGCGCATGCAGCTCTTCGCTCACAGCGACGCCGAGGCGCGCGGCGGCGGCCGTGCGGGCGGCCGTCAGCGTCTCGGCGCGAGCATCGAGGTCGGCGCGTGCCGCATCGCGCTCGGCCTCGAGTCGGTCGACCCGCTCGCCGTCGTCGTCGAGTTCGGCCAGTCGCGCCGATCCGGTGCGCCAGAGCTCGAGCGCGTCGTCGAGCGAGCCGTGCGCCCGGATGAGAGTGCCCAGAGCCGCCCGGCGCTCCTCGACCGCGGCGAGTTCGTGCGGACCGGACTCGTCGAGGTCGGCGAGGTACGCCGACAGCTGCCCCGCGACGTCTGCGATGCGATAGCCGATGTCGGCCAACGCGGCCGAGATGTCGGTGAGCGAGGCATCCGAGACGCGCTCGAGGGCGCGTCTCGCCTCGGCGACGAGCGCAGACGCATCCGGCTCGCCCTCTTCGCTCGACAGCGCAGTGTGGGCGAGCGATGCGGCGAGGCGCAGCTCCTCGGCGTTCGCCAGCCGCTCGGCCCGTGCCGACAGCTCGACGTCTTCGCCGGGCTCGGGCGCCGCGGCCTCGATGAGCGCCAGGGCGTCCCTCAGGCGGGTCGCCTCTTCGGCCCGACGATCGCGATTCTCGGTGATGTCGATGATCTCGGCATCCAGCGCACGCCAGCGCTCGAACGCCTCTGCGTAGGCCTGCAGCGGCACGGCGATGTCCGCGCCTCCGAAACGGTCGAGAGCGTCGCGCTGAGCGGATGCGGAGCGCAGCCGCAGCTGCTCCGACTGACCGTGCACGACCACGAGCTCCTCGGCGAGGGCCGACAGCACCCCGGCGGGGGCTGCGCGTCCGCCCACGCTCGCCCGGCTGCGCCCCTCGGCGCTCAGGGTGCGGGAGACGTACAGCTCGGCGGCCCCGGCACCGGCCGGTTCGAGCTCTCCCCCGGCGTCCGCCACGATGTCTGCCACTTCGCCGGCAGACGGCACGATCCACACACCGGCGACGGATGCCTGCCCGGCACCCGCTCGGACGGCGCCCGAGTCCGCACGCTGCCCGAGCAGCAGGCCCAGACCGGTCACGACCATGGTCTTTCCCGCTCCGGTCTCGCCGGTGATCGCCGTGAACCCGGCGCCGAGCGGCAGAACGGCATCGGCGATCACGCCGAGCCCCTGCATCCGCATCTCCTCGATCACGACACGACCCCCTGACCGCGCCATCCGGCGACGGGCAGCTGGAACTTGCGCACGAGCCTGTTGGTGAACTCGGTGGGATGCAGGCGGGCCAGGCGTACCGGCCGCGAGGAGCGACGCACCACGACGCGCGCACCCGGAGGGAGGTCGTGGGAACGGCGCCCGTCGCACCAGAGGATTCCCGACCCCGAGGTCCCTTCGAGCATCTCGATGGCGACGGCCGCGTCGGGGCTGACGACGAGCGGCTTGGCGAACAGCGCGTGGGCCGAGAGCGGCACGACCGCGATGGCCTCGACGCTGGGCCAGATCACGGGGCCTCCCGCCGAGAAGTTGTACGCGGTCGACCCGGTGGGGGTCGAGACGACCATGCCATCGCATCCGAAGCTCGACAGCGGCAGCCCGTCGATCTCGAGCACGACCTCGATCATGCGCTCACGACTCGCCTTCTCGACGGTCGCCTCATTGAGCGCGAACGTCTCGTACACGACGACGCCGTCGGCGTCCTTCACCCGCACCGACAGTGCGAGGCGTTCTTCGACGCCGTAGTCGCGGTCGATGACCTTGCGCATCGCGGCGTCCATGTCATCGCGGTCGATCTCCGCAAGGAAGCCCACGTGGCCCATGTTGATGCCGAGCACCGGCGCCGTGCAGCCTCGCACGAGTTCCGCGGCGCGCAGGATCGTCCCGTCGCCGCCGAGGACCACCGCGAGCTCGAGGTCCTCCTGCTGGACGGTGTCACCGAGCACGTCGATGTCGGCGAAGTGGGAGTCGACGGCGCGCAGATCCAGGCTGTCGTCGGCGGCCAGCACCGGGCGGACCCCCGCATCGCGCAGCGAGTCGACGACCCGCCGGGCTGCCGCGACGGTGTCCTCGCGTCCCGCGTGGGCGACGATCAGGATGTTGCGTTCGTTCATCGTCTCCCTGCCAATGTGTTGATGCGGTCCGACCATTCTGACGGATCGCTGCCTCGCCCCGGAGCGAGATGCAGCAGGTACTCCGTGTTGCCGTGTGTGCCGAGGATCGGAGAGGGCAGGATGCCGAGCATCCCGAGTCCCGCATCCCACGCGCTCCAGGCTGTGCGGGCGACGGCATCCGCCCGGGTCGCGGGGTCGGTGACAAGGCCGCCGCGCACGGCCGTGCGGCCGACCTCGAACTGCGGCTTGACGAGCAGGACGATGTCGGTGGTGGGTGCGGCGACCCCGGCGACCGCCGGGAGGACGAGTTCGAGGGAGATGAACGAGAGGTCACCCACGATGAGATCGAGCGTGCCGTCTTCTCCGGTGACGCTCCGGAGGTTGTCGGTCGTCATATGACGGACGTTGTAGCCCTCGACCACGACGACGCCGGGGTCGGCGGCGATCGACGGTGCCATCTGATCATGCCCGACGTCGACCGAGAGCACTCGTCGTGCCCCGCGTTCCCTCAGCACCTGGGTGAACCCGCCCGTGGACGCGCCCATGTCGAGGGCCAGACGTCCGTCGACCGGGATCGCGAAGCCGTCGAGCGCGGCGATCAGCTTGTGGGCGGCCCGCCCGACGTAGTGGTCGGCGCCGGCCACGGAGATGTCGGCCCCATCCGACACGGGCGTGGACGCCTTGATGACGGGGCGCCCGGCGACGCTGACCAGGCCGTCGGCGATCAGCGACGCGGCATGGGTGCGCGAACGAGCGAGTCCTCGGAGTGCGAGGGCGGCGTCGAGTCGGGTCATCGGGTGCCCGGTGCGTCGCGCTGATCGAGTCGCGCGCCGCTCTCGAGTCGCCGGGAGAGCTCGTCGTGCAGCCCGGAGTACGCGTCGGCCCTGGCCGCGAGCGGCTGTCCTTCGATCAGGCGCAGGCGACTCCACAGGCCGTCCGTCGGCGCATCGGTCGTCTCATCGCTCACGTCTCTACTGTACGTGGAGCGAGGGACTCGCGGTCGGAGCCTGGCCGAGCGACGGGTCAGGGACGGTGGAACGGATCGTCGTACAGACGCTCCGGCACCCGCAGCACGAACACGGGAGTGCCGGACGCCCAGATCGCGGCCGCACCGGCTCGCAGCAGATCGATCTGGCGGTCTCCCTCGGAGAGGATCTCGACGTCCGCCCCGACCACGCGCACGGAGGCGCCGTTGACCGAGTGGATGCCGTCCTTCACGGTGGCCTCCGGGTACGGTTCGTGCAGCTCACGCAGATCGCTGAGGATGAAGGTGGGCCGCGATCCCTCGGGCGCCGCGAGCACGTGCTTGGGGCGGTCGATGCCGGTGAGCACCAGGGCGGACGCGATGCCGGCCCGCACCGCACCGAGGATGTCGGTGTCGAGGCGATCGCCGATGAACAGCGGCCTCTTCGCGCCGAAGCGTTCGGTCGCTTCGTCGAAGATCGGCGTCTCGGGTTTGCCCGCCACCGTCGCGAGGCGACCGATGGCCGTATGCACGGCAGACACCAGCGTGCCGTTGCCCGGGGCGACACCGCGCTCCCTCGGGATCGTCCAGTCGGTATTGGTGGCGATCCAGGGGATCCCCCCTTCGTCCTCCGGGAGCTTGAGCGCGAACGCGGCCTCGGCGAGGTCGGTCCATGCCACCTCGGGTGCAAAACCCTGCACCACGGCATCCGGAGAGTCCTCGGCGCTGCGGGTGACGGTGTACCCCGCCTTCTCGGCCTCGTCGACCAGCCCGGCTCCTCCGACGATCAGCAGAGTCGCCGGAGCCGGCACGAGTCCCGCCAGCAGACGCATCGCCGCCTGCGGGCTCGTGATCACGTCTGCGGGCGCCACCGTGAGGCCGAGGCTCGACAGATGCTCGGCGACGGATGCATCGGTGCGCGACGCGTTGTTCGTGATGTAGCCGAGTCGAGCTGTTCGCGCCGCAGCGTTCAGGCTCTCCACCGCGTGCGGCAGCGCGCCCGGTCCCGCGTACACGACGCCGTCGAGGTCGGCCAGAACCGTGTCGACGCCATCGAGCGGAGTCCGGGACGGCACGTTCCGCGAGAACAGCCCCACTGCTAGACCTCCTCGGACCGCGCGGAATCGTCGCTCGAGTCTGTCGGGGATGCACCGCGGGCGGAGTCGGCCTCGACGGGCGTCTCGGACTCGTCATCGGACTCGTCATCGTCCTCGTCGAGCAGCTCACGGACCTCGTCCTCGACCGTCGGCTCGGAGTCGATGACGCCTGCCTCGTCGGCGTCGCTCTTCGCCTCTGCGTCTGCGTCGGCGTGTGCGTCGGCGTGTGCGTCGGCGTCTGCGTCTGCGTCTGCGTCTGCGTCTGCGTCTGCGTCGAGAGCCTGATCCTCATCGAAGTCGCCTTCGATGAGACCGTCCTCGATGATGATCTCCTCATCGCCGGCCTCGTCGACACCCAGTGCCTCGGCGGCGACCTCGGCGCGATGCGCCCAGAACTCGGCCTCGTCGGTGCGCCCGAGGTCTTCGAGAACCGCTGCACGAGCAGCGAACAGAGCGGGGCTCCATTCGAACGCGCGGTCAGGATCGAGCTCGGGGATCTCCAGTTCGCCGAGTGCGAGCTCGAGGTCGCCCTGATCGAGGCGCGCCCCCGACATCGCGATGGCGAGAGAGACGCGGACCGGTGTGGTGAGAGCCGCGCGATCGACCGCGCGACCCGTCTCGAGTGCGCGATCGGGGCGGCCGATGCCTCGTTCGCTGTCGACCATGAGGGCGATCTGATCGTCCTTGCCCGAGATGCGTCGGTAGGTGCGCAGCTCCCGCAGAGCGAGAGCGAAGTCCTCGGTCGCATATGCCGTGATGCCGAGAGTCTCTCGAACGATCGCGATGCGACCGGCTCGACGGGACGCAGCCAGAGCATGCTCGTGCGCCAGCGCAGGGTCTTCGTCGATCAGACGTGATGCCATCGCCAGGTGCCGAGCGACCAGGTCCGCATTCTCCTTGCTGAGGGTCTTCAGCTCATTGCGGGCCGAGGTGTGCAGATCGCGCGCGGTGACCTCATCGGGAATGTGCGGGTCGTTGAATCGCGGACGATCGCCCGACGCCTGCACCGGGCGCTCGCGGTCCGCTCCCCCGCGCTGCGGATACGAACGACCGGAATCGCGATCCTGGCGAGGAGCGCGGTCATCTCGGTTGTAGCCACCGGAGCGCGGAGCGCCCCCATCACGGCTGTCACGGTTGTACCCACCCGAACGCGGAGCGCCACCGTCACGGTTCTCGCGGTTGTACCCACCCGAACGGGGAGCGCCCCCATCACGGCTGTCACGGTTGTCACGGCTGTAGCCACCGGAACGGGGAGCACCAGCATCACGGTTGTATCCACCCGAACGCGGAGCACCAGCATCACGGTTGTATCCACCCGTACGCGGAGCACCAGCATCACGGTTGTATCCACCCGAACGCGGAGCACCACCGTCACGGCTGTCGCGGTTGTCGCGGTTGTAGCCGCCCGAACGGGGAGCGCCCCCATCACGGCTGTCACGGCTGTACCCACCGGAACGAGGAGCACCGCCATCACGGCTATCGCGGTTATACCCACCCGAACGAGGAGCACCGCCATCACGGTTGTCGCGGTTGTAGCCGCCGGAACGGGGAGCGCCACCATCGCGGTTGTAGCCACCCGAACGGGGAGCGCCCCCATCACGGCTGTCACGGCTGTACCCACCGGAACGAGGAGCACCGCCATCACGGCTATCGCGGTTATACCCACCCGAACGAGGAGCACCGCCATCACGGTTGTCGCGGTTGTAGCCGCCGGAACGGGGAGCGCCACCATCGCGGTTGTAGCCACCCGAACGAGGAGCACCGCCATCGCGGTTGTCACGGTCGTAGCCGCCCGAACGGGGAGCACCACCGTCACGACTGTCACGGCTGTACCCACCCGAACGGGGAGCGCCGCCATCACGGCTGTCACGGCTGTCACGGCTGTAGCCAGCGGAACGAGAAGCGCCGCCATCACGGCTGTCACGGTTGTACCCACCCGAACGGGGAGCACCACCATCGCGGTTGTCACGGTTGTAGCCGCCCGTGCGCGGGGCGCCGCCATCACGGTTATACCCACCCGAACGGGGAGCACCACCATCACGACTGTCACGGTTGTACCCACCCGAACGAGGGGCACCGCCATCACGGTTATCGCGGGAGTATCCATCCTCGCGACGGGGGCCGCCGCTGCGGCCGTCGGAACGACCTCCGGAAGATCGACTATCGCGCGAACCATTGTCGTCATTGCGACGCGGACGGCGCTGTTCCTCTTCCGGCATGATGCTCCCTGTTCTCGATCGTGTTAACGCAAAATGGCCACCCAACGATGGGTGGCCACTTGCTTAAAAGAAGTCCGGCGGTGTCCTACTCTCCCACAGGGTCCCCCCTGCAGTACCATCGGCGCTGTGAGGCTTAGCTTCCGGGTTCGGAATGTAACCGGGCGTTTCCCTCACGCTATGGCCGCCGAAACACTATAGATGTTTCAATCAAACACATAACAAAGTCATTGTCATGCGGTTCTCGACCGTACATCGAGAACCACTCAGTGGACGCGTAGCACCAACAAACGGTGTGTTATCAAGTCATCGGCTTATTAGTACCAGTCAGCTGCATGCATTGCTGCACTTCCACATCTGGCCTATCAACCCAGTAGTCTGGCTGGGAGCCTCTCACCCGAAGGTATGGAAATCTCATCTTGAGGCCGGCTTCCCGCTTAGATGCTTTCAGCGGTTATCCATCCCGAACGTAGCTAATCAGCGGTGCTCCTGGCGGAACAACTGACACACCAGAGGTTCGTCCAACCCGGTCCTCTCGTACTAGGGTCAGATCCTCTCAAATTTCCTACGCGCGCAGCGGATAGGGACCGAACTGTCTCACGACGTTCTAAACCCAGCTCGCGTACCGCTTTAATGGGCGAACAGCCCAACCCTTGGGACCTACTCCAGCCCCAGGATGCGACGAGCCGACATCGAGGTGCCAAACCATGCCGTCGATATGGACTCTTGGGCAAGATCAGCCTGTTATCCCCGAGGTACCTTTTATCCGTTGAGCGACAGCGCTTCCACAAGCCACTGCCGGATCACTAGTCCCGACTTTCGTCCCTGCTCGACCTGTCAGTCTCACAGTCAAGCTCCCTTGTGCACTTACACTCGACACCTGATTGCCAACCAGGTTGAGGGAACCTTTGGGCGCCTCCGTTACTTTTTGGGAGGCAACCGCCCCAGTTAAACTACCCACCAGGCACTGTCCCTGAACCGGATTACGGTTCGAAGTTAGATATCCAGAGTGACCAGAGTGGTATTTCAACAATGACTCCACACGAACTAGCGTCCATGCTTCACAGTCTCCCACCTATCCTACACAAGCCACACCGAACACCAATACCAAGCTGTAGTAAAGGTCACGGGGTCTTTCCGTCCTGCTGCGCGTAACGAGCATCTTTACTCGTAATGCAATTTCGCCGAGTTCGCGGTTGAGACAGTTGGGAAGTCGTTACGCCATTCGTGCAGGTCGGAACTTACCCGACAAGGAATTTCGCTACCTTAGGATGGTTATAGTTACCACCGCCGTTTACTGGGGCTTAAATTCTCAGCTTCGCCTTGCGGCTAACCGGTCCTCTTAACCTTCCAGCACCGGGCAGGCGTCAGTCCGTATACATCGTCTTGCGACTTGGCACGGACCTGTGTTTTTAGTAAACAGTCGCTACCCACTAGTCTCTGCGGCCACCACACGCTTTTGGGAGCAAGTCCCTATACGCGGATGGCCCCCCTTCTCCCGAAGTTACGGGGGCATTTTGCCGAGTTCCTTAACCACGATTCTCTCGATCTCCTTGGTATTCTCTACCTGACCACCTGAGTCGGTTTGGGGTACGGGCGGCTAGAACCTCGCGTCGATGCTTTTCTTGGCAGCATAGGATCATCCACTTTTTATCCGCATCGTGTCTCAGCCTACGTGAACGGCGGATTTGCCTACCGTTCGGCCTACGCACTTGCACCAGGACAACCATCGCCTGGCTTGGACTACCTTCCTGCGTCACACCTGTTAATACGCTAACCGCACCAGAATGGGGTCGTGCGCTAGGCCCAGAGCGTCACCCCGAAGGGATCAGTCACTGGGATTCAGACACTTAGCACTACTGGATTAGCTTGGGCGGTTCTTCGCCGGTACGGGAATATCAACCCGTTGTCCATCGACTACGCCTGTCGGCCTCGCCTTAGGTCCCGACTTACCCAGGGAAGATTAGCTTGACCCTGGAACCCTTGGTCTTTCGGAGGACGTGTTTCTCACACGTCTTTCGCTACTCATGCCTGCATTCTCACTCGTGTAGCCTCCACGGCTGGTTTACACCGCCGCTTCGCTGGCCACACGACGCTCTCCTACCCATCAACACGGCTGGACCACGAAGGCCTACCAATAATGTCAATGCCACAACTTCGGTGGCGTGCTTGAGCCCCGTTACATTGTCGGCGCGGAATCACTTGACCAGTGAGCTATTACGCACTCTTTCAAGGGTGGCTGCTTCTAAGCCAACCTCCTGGTTGTCAAGGCAACTCCACATCCTTTCCCACTTAGCACGCGCTTTGGGACCTTAGTTGGTGGTCTGGGTTGTTTCCCTCTCGACTATGAAGCTTATCCCCCACAGTCTCACTGCTGCGCTCTCACTTACCGGCATTCGGAGTTTGGCTGACGTCAGTAACCTTGTAGGGCCCATCGGCCATCCAGTAGCTCTACCTCCGGCAAGAAACACGCAACGCTGCACCTAAATGCATTTCGGAGAGAACCAGCTATCACGAAGTTTGATTGGCCTTTCACCCCTATCCACAGCTCATCCCCTCAGTTTTCAACCTAAGTGGGTTCGGTCCTCCACGACGTCTTACCGTCGCTTCAACCTGGCCATGGATAGATCACTTCGCTTCGGGTCTAGGACATGCGACTGAATCGCCCTATTCAGACTCGCTTTCGCTACGGCTACCCCACACGGGTTAACCTCGCCACATATCGCTAACTCGCAGGCTCATTCTTCAAAAGGCACGCTGTCACAGCTACTAAGGCTGCTCCAACGGTTTGTAAGCAAACGGTTTCAGGTACTATTTCACTCCCCTCCCGGGGTACTTTTCACCTTTCCCTCACGGTACTTGTCCGCTATCGGTCATCTGGGAGTATTTAGGCTTATCAGGTGGTCCTGACAGATTCACACGGGATTTCACGGGCCCCGTGCTACTTGGGATACTCTTCGCGCCACGGTTGGCATTTCGACTACGGGGTTGGCACCCTCTATGACCGGCCTTTCAAGACCGTTCGTCTATACCATCGTGTAACGCCGCCATCTCGGCAGAGATGACTGAAAAGTCCCACAACCCCCAACGTGCAACGCCTGCCGGCTATCACACACGCTAGGTTTAGCCTGTTCCGGTTTCGCTCGCCACTACTAACGGAATCGCGGTTGCTTTCTCTTCCTGTGGGTACTGAGATGTTTCACTTCCCCACGTTCCCTCTACCCGCCCTATATATTCAGGCGGGAGTCACTAGGTCGGCACGCCGCCCAGCGGGGTTTCCCCATTCGGACACCCTCGGATCAAAACTTGCTTATCAGTTCCCCGAGGCTTATCGCAGATTGCTACGTCCTTCTTCGGCTCCAGATGCCAAGGCATCCACCGTTTGCTCTTAAAGACTTGAAATCACATGAGTTTGAATCAGAATCGACGTGAACCCCGAAGGATCCACATGAAATTGACTAATGATCTTTAAGATCATCTTGTGCAACCGACCGAAGCCGGCTGCAAGATGCTCGCGTCCACTGTGTAGTTCTCAAAGTACGGGCGGTACCCCTACCAGCAACCCCCACAGGGGAAACCAGAAGAGGCCCAGAGGTACGAAAAACGATCCGAAGATCGCATCCGGTCCCTCAGGACCCAACAGCGTGCAGGTGCGACATCCGAAACCCTCCCCGTTCCCACCGCAAGCGGTGTACTAAGAGAAGCCCTCATCCTTCGCACCATGTCAAATGTTCCACCCATGAGCTCCCAGCAGAGACGAACGCTCTGATCTGGGTTCTGGACTCCGAAGAGTCAGATGCTCCTTAGAAAGGAGGTGATCCAGCCGCACCTTCCGGTACGGCTACCTTGTTACGACTTAGTCCTAATTACCGATCCCACCTTCGACGGCTCCCTCCACAAGGGTTAGGCCACCGGCTTCAGGTGTTACCGACTTTCATGACTTGACGGGCGGTGTGTACAAGACCCGGGAACGTATTCACCGCAGCGTTGCTGATCTGCGATTACTAGCGACTCCGACTTCATGAGGTCGAGTTGCAGACCTCAATCCGAACTGGGACCGGCTTTTTGGGATTCGCTCCACCTCGCGGTATTGCAGCCCTTTGTACCGGCCATTGTAGCATGCGTGAAGCCCAAGACATAAGGGGCATGATGATTTGACGTCATCCCCACCTTCCTCCGAGTTGACCCCGGCAGTATCCCATGAGTTCCCACCATTACGTGCTGGCAACATAGAACGAGGGTTGCGCTCGTTGCGGGACTTAACCCAACATCTCACGACACGAGCTGACGACAACCATGCACCACCTGTTTACGAGTGTCCAAAGAGTTGACCATTTCTGGCCCGTTCTCGTATATGTCAAGCCTTGGTAAGGTTCTTCGCGTTGCATCGAATTAATCCGCATGCTCCGCCGCTTGTGCGGGTCCCCGTCAATTCCTTTGAGTTTTAGCCTTGCGGCCGTACTCCCCAGGCGGGGAACTTAATGCGTTAGCTGCGTCACGGAATCCGTGGAATGGACCCCACAACTAGTTCCCAACGTTTACGGGGTGGACTACCAGGGTATCTAAGCCTGTTTGCTCCCCACCCTTTCGCTCCTCAGCGTCAGTAACGGCCCAGAGATCTGCCTTCGCCATCGGTGTTCCTCCTGATATCTGCGCATTCCACCGCTACACCAGGAATTCCAATCTCCCCTACCGCACTCTAGTCTGCCCGTACCCACTGCAGGCCGGAGGTTGAGCCTCCGGATTTCACAGCAGACGCGACAAACCGCCTACGAGCTCTTTACGCCCAATAATTCCGGATAACGCTTGCACCCTACGTATTACCGCGGCTGCTGGCACGTAGTTAGCCGGTGCTTTTTCTGCAGGTACCGTCACTTTCGCTTCTTCCCTGCTAAAAGAGGTTTACAACCCGAAGGCCGTCATCCCTCACGCGGCGTTGCTGCATCAGGCTTCCGCCCATTGTGCAATATTCCCCACTGCTGCCTCCCGTAGGAGTCTGGGCCGTGTCTCAGTCCCAGTGTGGCCGGTCACCCTCTCAGGCCGGCTACCCGTCGACGCCTTGGTGAGCCATTACCTCACCAACAAGCTGATAGGCCGCGAGCCCATCCCCAACCAATAAATCTTTCCAGTAACTGACCATGCGGCCGCTACTCGTATCCAGTATTAGACGCCGTTTCCAGCGCTTATCCCAGAGTCAGGGGCAGGTTGCTCACGTGTTACTCACCCGTTCGCCACTGATCCCACAGAGCAAGCTCCGTGTTCACCGTTCGACTTGCATGTGTTAAGCACGCCGCCAGCGTTCATCCTGAGCCAGGATCAAACTCTCCGTAAAAAAAGAAATGCATACCCCACCGGGAAAACGGTGACGCAGCGAGTTTGATGCTGACCAAAGAGACAAATTCATTGCTGACTTCATCCGAATGCCAACCCCCCGAAAGGAGTTGGTCTTTGATCCAAAGGAATTCTCACCCAGCCGAAGCTAGACGAGGATAATTTGGCATTTGACAAGTGCACGCTGTTGAGTTCTCAAGGATCGGATGCTCCCACGACCCAGTCATCACAACCAGGCCCGAAGGGCAACTTCTCTATCTTAGCCACCCGATCCCGCTTGTCAAATCAGCGCGCCGTGCAGATCTGAGATCCGCTGCGCAGCTGTGGACAGCCGCAGAAGGGGTGGAAACTCCCATCCTAGACGCACGCGCCTGTTCTCACAAGTGAGAGGATGTGGGAGGTGGTTCTCCGCTTGAGGGGGGTGAAGCTCTCGGCCTCTCCGCTTCCCTGTGGGGCGAACAAGTAATAAGTTACGTGGATTCCGGGGTTCCGGCAAATCCCGCCCGCCCGCCGGGCGTGTCGCGTGCCGTTGTGGGCGTGCTTTGCCCAGGCCACGGGTACTTATTCCCGCCGAGGACCCGCACGGGTACGATCGCACCGTGATTCGAACCCCCTCCGTCTCCCCCGCCGCCTCGATCCTTCGACGTGTACGCGCGGACCTCGGCATCGCCGAGAGCGGGCACGATGACGGCGACGTCATCCCGGGTGTCGTTCCCCTCCCCTCGCGTCTCGCCGTAGGAGATCTCGCGTGGGCCAGTGTTCGCGCGTGCGGGCTGGTCGCGGACATCGGCGGCCTGCCGGACCCCGAACGGGTCGCCGTCGCGTACCGGAGTGATCGCGTGCTCACCGTCGATGGAACGCCGCCGGACGTGTGGTCGGTGTACTCGGGCTTCTGGCGCACCGCGGACGGCTGGGTCCGCACCCACGGCAACTACCCGCACCACGCCCGTCGACTGCGCGACGGGCTCGGGCTGGGGACGGACGCCGATGCGCACAGCGTCCGCGCCGCGCTCCTCGCCCTCACCTCTCACGAAGCGGTCGACCGGATCACCGTCGCGCGCGGGCTCGCCGTGCCGGTACGCGAGGAGGATCCGCGCGATGACGAGCGACGGCGCACCGCTCCCCTGCTCGCCGTCGAGCACATGCCCTCCCCCACGCCCCGCTCGAGTCCCGACACTCACCGTCGCCGCGGATCCGGCCGCATCGTGTCGATGCCGCTCGCCGGCGTCCGGGTGCTGGATCTCACTCGCGTGATCGCCGGGCCGGTCTGCACGCGCACCCTCGCGCTGCTCGGCGCCGACGTGCTGCGCATCGACCCGCCCCACCTCGCCGAACCTGAGTGGCAGCACCTGGACACCGGTCACGGCAAACGGTCCGCGGTGCTCGATGCACGCAGCGGACGATTCGAGGAGCTGCTCGCCGCGGCAGACGTCGTGGTCCTGGGATACCGACCCGCCGCACTCGAGCGGCTCGGTCTCTCGCCGTCGGACCTGGTGGCTCGGCATCCGGGTCTCGTCATCGCCCAGCTCAGCGCGTGGGGCGACGACGAGCCGCATCGGGCGGGATTCGACAGTCTGGTGCAGGCCGAGTCCGGCATCGCCATGATCGAATCAGCGGACGGCGAGCGTCCTGGCGCTCTACCGGCCCAGGCTCTGGATCACAGCGCCGGCTACCTGCTCGCCGCGGCGGTGATCAACCTGCTCGACCGGGAACGGCGCGACGGCGACTCGTGGGTCGTGCGCACATCCCTGCGGCGCATCGCGGCCGAGCTGCTCGGACTGCCGCGGAACCGACGCCCCGCGGTGGAGCCGGAGATCGATCTCTCTGCACACACCGCCGCATTCGAGGTGGGCGGACATCGGGTGTCGACGGCACGACCCGCTCTTCCCGGCGCGGAGTTCGCCGCCCCGCACCTCTGGGGTTCCGATCAGCCCGTCTGGTGACGTCGGCGGAGCAGCGGGATCGTCAGGCACAGGGCCAGCGTGAGCGCACCCCACAGCGCGCAGGCCGGTGGCAGCACGCGATAAGCGAGATGCTGGGCGGTGAACTCCGCGGTGAAAGGCCCGTAGGCGAGGTACCCGATGATGATCGCGGCGAGAAGAATCACCGGCAACGACGACCACCAGGCGAGGCGCACGCCCGCGGGCACTGCCCGCTCGGAGATGACGCGGGGCGAGGCGTCGCGCAGTCGTCGCCACGCCCAGACGCCGAGGATCAGCAGACCCGCCGCGCTGGATCCGTGCTGAAGCCACTTGAACCCCGTCAGCGGCCCCCACATCGTGCCCAGCGCGGGGAGGATCTCGACACCCCACCGTCCTTCGTGGGTGAAGAGATCCCAGACGATGTGGCTCAGGACCCCGAGGATCAGCGACACCGCGAGCAGCACCGGGTATGCCCGACGCGGCTCGCCGACACCGACCGCCGATCTCGCAGCGGTGATGCCGGTCTGCTGCCACTCCGCCGGCAGCCGTCGCGCCAGAGGCAGCGGAGAGAGCTCGCCCACGGCCGGACGCAGCAGCACCCGCCACAGGAGGAACAGCACGAAGGCGACCAGCGCGGTCCACAGCACGTTCTCGAAAGTGTGGGTGAACGAGTAGCGCAGGCCCACTCCGCGAAGGAACAACGGCAGATCCGGCGTCATCGCTCCGATCGCGATCGCCGCGGGCACGAGCGGTGTGCGGACGAACGGCAGAGCGACCACCGCGTGGCTCGGGGTGAACGGCATCGGCTGTCTCCTGTCGAATCGGCGGGATGATGCACGACGGCGACCGACCGAAAGCCGCTCGGTCGGCCGCCGTCAGGCGAGCGGTCGGCCGTCAGGCGAGGAAGATACCGGCGAGGGTCTTCTTGCCCCGGCGGAGCACCGACACCCCACCCGGGAGGGTTCCTCGCACCGTGACCGTGTCGTCCTGCACGCGTTCGCCGTCGAGAGAGACTCCCCCCTGACCGATCGCGCGTCGCGCCTCGGACGTGCTCGAGACCAGCCCCGTCGCGACGAGCGCGTCGACGACGGACGAGCCGGCCTCGGCCGTGGCGTGCGGGAGCTCTTCGAGCGCGGTGCGCAGCGTCGAGGCATCGAGCGCGGTCAGGTCGCCCTGGCCGAACAGCGCTTCGGATGCCGCGATCACGGCGGCTGTCGCATCGATGCCGTGCACGGTGGCGACGACCTCGAGCGCCAGACGTTTCTGCGCGGCACGCCGGAAGGGCTCGGACTCCACGAGCGCCTCGTACTCCTCGATCTCCGCGCGGGTGAGGAATGTGAACACCTTGAGGCGCTCGATCACATCGGCGTCCGCCGTGCTGAGCCAGAACTGGTACATCCGGTACGGACTGCACATCTCCGGGTCGAGCCAGATCGCATTGCCCTCGCTCTTGCCGAACTTGGTGCCGTCGCTGTTGGTGATCAGCGGCGTGCCGATCGCATGCGCAGCGACGCCTTCGGACCGACGGATGAGGTCGGTGCCGCTGGTCAGGTTTCCCCACTGATCGGACCCGCCCGTCTGCAGCACGCAGTCGTACTGGCGGTACAGCTCGAGGAAGTCCATGCCCTGCAGGATCTGGTAGCTGAACTCCGTGTAGCTGATGCCTTCATCCGAACTCAGCCGCGCCGCGACCGCATCCTTCTTGAGCATCGTGCCCACGCGGTAGTGCTTGCCGATCTCGCGCAGGAAGTCGATCGCCGACAGCGGCGCCGTCCAGTCGAGGTTGTTGACGATACGGGCGGCGTTGTCGCCCTCGAAGCTGAGGTAGCGCTCGACCTGCGCGCGCAGTCGCCCCACCCACTCTTCGACGGTCTCGCGCGTGTTGAGCGTGCGCTCCGCCGTGGGCCGAGGGTCGCCGATCAGACCCGTCGAGCCGCCGACGAGACCGAGCGGTCTGTGCCCGGCGAGCTGGATCCGTCGCAGCGTCAGCAGCTGCACCAGATTGCCGAGGTGCAGGCTGGGTGCGGTCGGGTCGAAGCCGCAGTAATACGTGATCGGGTCCCCGGCGAGAAGGGCGCGCAGCGCCTCCTGGTCAGTGGACACATGGACGAGCCCGCGCCACAGCAGTTCGTCCCACACGTTCTCGAACGTGGGGTCGATCGCCGGTGGGGCGGTCGTCAGATCGGTATTCGACACGCGCACCAGGCTATCAGCGGCGGATGCCGTCGCTTCGCCGCCCCACGGACGGATCGCGCGCTGCGTCAGCTGTGCGCGGCCCACCACACCAGGAATGCGGCGCTCAGCCCGATGACCCAGCTGACGAGGCTGCCGACGAGGAAGTACTCGGCGCGCGCTCCGGTCTCACCGTCGCGGGAGATCTCGGGGAATCGGACGATGCCCTTGGCCGCGAGCATCGCGGCGAGGATCGGATAAGCGGCCGCCAGCGTGAGGATCATCACCAGGATGCGCTCGAGCGGGCCGATCAGTCGCCCGCCCTGGAACCCCGCGCGCGGGTCGCGGGTCGGCGTCGCCTCTGCCGGCGCACCGAGGATCGGGGCGGAGAGGGGCGTGGCCGTGTCGGGCCGAGCGTCATCCGTGGCCACCCCCGCGACCGACTGCCCGTCGCCGGCCGGTGCGACCGCGCTGCCCACGGCGGTCGGGTCGGTGCTCGCACCGCGATCGATGGGTCGCCACGTATGTTCGCCGTCGAGCGCGGCGCGCACGACGAGATTCGAGGATTCGAGAAGGAACACGCCCGCTCCGAGGGAGAGCATCGCGAGATCGAAGGGGATGTCGCCGAACGGCGAACGCAGGCTCCAGACCGCTCCGATCATCCCGGAATCGACGCGCGCCGGGAACCACACCACGGATCCGACGGCGACGAGCGCGAGCAGGACGGCAGGCCAGAAACCGAGAGGAGCGGGCCGCTCGGACGGCATGCTCCAGACCCACAGGGCGCCGATGACGAGCCCTGCGATCATCGGCAGCAGCGCGTCGCTCACGCTGCCGAGCAGCAGCAGGATGATGCCGGCCGCGAGGTAGCCGATCCACCGACGGGGTGCGAACTGCCGCACGAGATCGGCGGCGCCCACAGCGAGCAGGACGAATCCGGCGAGGATCATGCGGTGCCTCCCCGGAGCGCGGCCAGTCCCTCGAGGAGTGCGGCGCTTCCGGCGTTGCGCAGCGACTTGGAGACGCTGGGCTGCGAGATGCCCTCCTCGGCGGCGAGATCGTGCTGCGACCGCCCCAGCAGACGCCCGTACGTCAGCCGTCGCTCCCGCTCGTTCATCACCCCGACCAGTTCGTCGCGGACGAGGAGGTAGGCGTTCGATGCCGCGATCGTGCTCTCCATGACCTCATCCTGCCCGGGGGCTCCGACAATCCAGGTGCGGGTGCGCGGCACGGCGCGACCTTCTCGCGCATGCACGATCTCGATCGCGGCGCGTGCGGCATACCAGCCCGGCCCGTCGGCGAGCTCACCGTGCACGGAGTCGACCGCGCGCACCTCCCCGACCCCGATCCCGAAGCGGAAGGCGAGGCCGTCCGGCAGCGCGAGCTGGATCATCAGCAGTGACACCATCGCGCTCTCGAGGTCGCGGTAGAGCCCCTGCTGCTCGTCGCCGACGGTGGGGACGAGCGGATGCTGCGCGAGCGGAACGTCCTTCTCGACTCTGGCGATGGTCTCGTCGAGGGTCCGCTGCGCCGCAGCGCGGTCGTCGAGTCTGCGAGACCCCACGATGTCGGCGAGTACGGCGATGACCATGACATAATCATATCACGAATAACTTTACTTTATGCTCTATTCGGTTATAGCCTCGGAATATGCCTGAATCGCACATCATCCCCTGGGCCGACGCGTCCTGGACACACGACCCCGCCGACATCACGGTCGACGGCGACCATCTGCTCGTGACCGCGGTCGAGGGCAGCGACGCCTGGCGTCACACGGCCTACGGCTTCGTGCACGACACCGAGCACGCCCTGCTCGCCCCGCTGGCCGTGGGCGAGGCGATGGACGTCTCGTTCCGCGCTCCCTGGAACGGCCAGTTCGACCAGGCGGGCGTCTTCGTCCGCCGGGACGGCGAACACTGGATCAAGGCGGGCGTGGAGTTCGCCGACGACCACCTCGGTCTCGGCGCGGTGGTCACCGACAGGCGATCCGACTGGTCCGTCGGATACGTCGACGACTGGCTCGGCAGCGAGATCACCGTGCGGGTGAGCCGCTGGCAGGATGCCATGATCGTGCGCGCGCGTGCGGATGACGGCGACTGGCGACTGGTGCGCGTGGCGCCGTTCGACGGTGAGGCCGCCGCCTCGGCCGGACCGTTCCTCGCGGGCCCCACCCGCGCGGGCCTCGTCGTGCGCTTCACCCGCTGGACGATGTCGGCCGCTGACGCCGAGCTGCACTGACCCTGACGCCGGCCGTCGATCCTCGACGGCCGGCGTCAGGGACCGTCAGAGTCCGAGAGCGTGCGCAGCCGCCTGGGCACGAGCCACGAGCTCGGCCCGCTGCTCGGCCACCCGCACGGGCGCGGTGCCACCGACACCGGTGCGCGACGCCACCGACCCCTCGATCGTGAGCACCTCGCGCACCTCGGGCACCAGGTGTGCTGAGACCGAGAGCAGCAGCTCGTCAGAGGCATCCTCCAGCCCGATGCCCTGCTCCTCGCAGGCCCGGACCAGGGCTCCGGAGATCTCGTGAGCGTCGCGGAACGGCACTCGGCGCTTCACGAGCCACTCGGCGACATCGGTCGCGAGCGAGAATCCCTCAGGGGCGAGTGCCGCCATCCGCTCGGTGTCGAAGCGGAGGGTGGCGATCATGCCGGCGAACGCGGGCAGCACGACCTCGAGGGTCTGCACGGAGTCGAAGACCGGCTCCTTGTCCTCCTGCAGATCGCGGTTGTACGCGAGCGGGAGTCCTTTGAGGGTCGCCATCAGGCCCGAGAGGTTGCCGATCAGGCGCCCGGACTTTCCGCGCGCGAGCTCGGCGATGTCGGGGTTCTTCTTCTGCGGCATGATGCTCGACCCGGTCGAGTACCCGTCGTGCAGCGTGACGAACCCGAACTCGCGCGTGTTCCAGAGGATGATCTCCTCGCTCAGCCGAGAGATGTCGACACCGGTCATCGCCGTGATGAAGGCGAACTCGGCGACCACATCGCGTGCCGCGGTGCCGTCGAGCGAGTTCTCGGCCGGACGATCGAGGCCGAGTTCCGTGGCCACGAGCGCGGGGTCGAGTCCGAGAGTCGATCCCGCGAGCGCTCCCCCGCCGTAGGGCGAGACGCCGGCCCGACGCCGCCAGTCGACGAGACGCTCGAGCTCGCGGACGAGCGGCCAGCCGTGCGCCTGCAGGTGATGGGCGAGCAGCACGGGCTGCGCGTGCTGCAGGTGGGTGCGTCCGGGCAGAATCGCATCGGGATGCGCCTCGGCCTGTGCGACGAGCGCGTCGATGACACGGAGCAGGTCGCGTGCGATCACCTTGGCGTGGTCGATCAGGTACATCCGCACGAGCGTGGCGATCTGGTCGTTGCGGCTGCGTCCGGCGCGCAGGCGTCCGCCCAGCTCGGGGCCGAGCTCCGCGATCAGCGCCTGCTCGAGGGCTCCGTGCACATCCTCGTCCGAGGGCGCGGGCCGGAGAGTTCCGTCGGCGACCTTGCGCGCGACGGCATCCAGTCCGTCGTGCATCCTCGTCGCCTCATCGGGCTCGAGGTACCCGGCCGCGGCGAGCGCCGTGGCGTGGGCGTGCGACCCCGCGATGTCGTACGGCGCGAGGATCCAGTCGAAGTGGGTCGATCGGCTGAGCTCCACCAGCTCGGGCGACGGTCCGGTCGCGAACCGCGCGCCCCAGAGGGCGCCCTCGTTGGTGCCTTCGTTCTTGGCGTCGACCATCAGGCGCCCTTCCGCTCGAGCAGCCACACCAGCAGCGCCTTCTGCGCATGCAGACGGTTCTCGGCCTCATCCCACACGACGCTCTGCGGGCCGTCGATCACGTCGGAGTCGACCTCGTACCCCCGGTCGGCGGGGAGACAGTGGATGAAGATCGCGTCGGAATCGGCGAGCTCCATCGTCTCCGGCGTCACCTTGTATCCCCCGAGGTCGCGGATCCTGGCGAGCTTCTCCTCCTCCTTGCCCATCGACACCCAGGTGTCGGTGACGATGACGTCGGCGCCGGCCGCCGCCTCCACGGCGTCGGTGAGGAGGGTGATCGAACCGCCGGTCTCGGCGGCACGACGATCCGCCGCCTCGACGATGTCGGCACGGGGCGCGTAGTCCGCCGGCGAGGCGATGCGCACGTGCATCCCCGCCGTGACCCCGGCGAGCGCGTACGAATGGGCCATGTTGCTCCGCCCGTCGCCGAAGAAGGTCAGGGTGAGCCCCTTCAGGTCGCCCTTGTGCTCACGGATCGTGAGCAGGTCGGCGAGCAGCTGGCACGGGTGGAAGTCGTCGGAGAGGGCGTTGACGACGGGGACGCTGGTTCCGGCGGCCATCTCCTCGAGGCCCGCCTGCGCATAGGTGCGCCACACGATGGCCGCGACCTGACGCTCGAGCACCCGCGCGGTGTCGGACGGGGTCTCCTTGCCGCCCAGCTGGCTGCTCGCGGTCGAGATGATCAGGGGCGAGCCTCCGAGGTCGGCGATGCCGACCGCGAACGAGACCCTGGTGCGGGTCGACGACTTGTCGAAGATCACCGCGACCGTCTGGGGACCCGCGAGGGCCTTGTTCGCCCAGCGATCCTTCTTCAGCTCGAGGGCGAGATCGAGGATCTCCGCCTGCTCTGCGGGGGTCAGATCGTCGTCACGCAGCAGGTGGCGGGTCATACGGGGGCCTTTCCGGAGTCGGTGAGGGATGCCTGGACATCGGCGAGCGATGCGGCGAAGAGTTCGCGGAACTCGGTGAGTTCCGCGTCTCCGATCGTGAGTGCGGGCGCGATACGCACCGTCTCGGGGTTCGCGGCGTTCACGATGAGACCGCGCTCCTGGGCGGCGGCGACGACCTCGTTCGCGACGGGGTGGCTGAGCGCCACGCCGATCAGGAGGCCGCGACCGCGGATGCCGGTGATGAGGGGTGAATCGATCGCCGTGATGATGTCGCGGAGCTCCTCCCCGCGGCGCGCGGCGTTCTCGACGAGTCCCGCGCTCTCGATCTCGGCGAGCACGGCATCGGCCACGGCGGTCGCCAACGGGTTTCCGCCGAAGGTGGACCCGTGGGAGCCGGGTGTGAACAGCGAGCTCGCCGCTCCGAAGGTGACGAGCGCTCCGATGGGGAAGCCGCCGCCGATCCCCTTCGCGAGGGTGATGGCGTCGGGGGTGATGCCCTCATGACTGAAGCCGAACCAGGCTCCGGTGCGCCCCGCCCCCGTCTGGATCTCATCGACGATGAGCAGCGCGCCGTGCGCCAACGTCAGGGAGCGGGCCGACTGGAGGTACCCCTCGGGAAGCTCGACGACCCCGGCCTCGCCCTGGATGGGCTCGACGATCACCGCGGCGACGCGGTCGTCCATCGCCGCCTCGAGCGCCTCGACGGTCGCGGGGATGTGCTCGACTCCCCCGGGCATCGGCTCGAACGGCGCCCGCATGGATTCCTTGGCGGTCAGCGCGAGCGAGCCCATGGTGCGACCGTGGAACCCGTTCTGCAGGGCGAGGATGCGCGGCTTCTCCGCACCACCGTGCAGTCGCGCGAGCTTGAAGGCGGCCTCGTTGGCCTCAGCCCCCGAGTTCGAGAAGAACACGCGTCCGTCGAGACCCGCACCGGCCAGGCGCTTCAGTCGCGCGGCGAGTGCCAGCTGCGACGGCGTGGCGAAGTAGTTGGAGACATGGGCGAGTGTGGCGGCCTGCCTCGAGACGGCCTCGACGAACACCGGATGCGCGTGACCGAGGGAGGTCACCGCGATTCCCGCGAGGAAGTCCAGATGACGACGTCCCTCGGAGTCCCAGAGGTACGACCCCTCCCCTCGGGTGAGCATCGCCAGGCGTGGTCCTGCGTTGAGGACCAGATCGCTCGCTGCGTCGTCCTGCCAGTTGCTCATGCGTTCGTCCCTGTCGTTCCCAAGACCACTTCTGTTCCGATTCCCTTGCTGGTGAAGAGTTCGACGAGAACCGAATGCGGCACCCGTCCGTCGATGATGGCGGCGGCGTCCACGCCGCCCTCGATCGCATCCAGGCATGCCTTCATCTTCGGGATCATGCCGGATTCGAGGCTCGGGAGCATCTCGATGAGAGCGTCCGAGGTGATGTGCGATACGAGGGAGTCCCGGTTGGGCCAATCCGCGTAGAGCCCCGGCACATCCGTGAGGATGACGAGCTTGCGCGCATTGAGCGCCACCGCAAGCGCGGCGGCCGCGGCATCCGCGTTCACATTCAGCGACTGACCGGGGTGATCGAGATCGGGCGCGATGCTCGAGACCACCGGAACGCGACCGGCGGCGAGATGATCGAGCACGGGCGTCGGGTCGACCTCCACCACGTCGCCGACGCGTCCGAGATCGATCTCCTCGCCGTCGATGACGACACCGCGACGGCGTCCGCCGAAGAGGCCGGCATCCTCCCCGCTGAGACCGGTCGCGATGGGCCCGTGCGAGTTGATCTTGGAGACGAGCTGCGGGTTGACCTGGCCGGTGAGCACCATGCGCACGACGCTGATCGCCTCGGTGTTGGTGACCCGGTAGCCGCCCTTGAACTCACTGGGGATCTCGAGCCGCTGCAGCATGTTCGAGATCTGCGGACCGCCGCCGTGCACGACGACCGGCAGCACGCCCACGTAGCGGAGGTAGGCGATGTCCTGCGCGAACGCCTCCTGCAGCTCGTCGGAGACCATCGCATTGCCGCCGTATTTGACGACGACGATCTGGTCGCGGAACCTCTTCAGCCACGGCAGGGACTCGATGAGTGTCGCGGCCTTCACGGCGGCGACGTCGGGGGTGACGTCCTGGATGTCGGTCATGAGGCGTAGGCGCTGTTCTCGTGCACGTAGTCGTGGGTGAGGTCGTTCGTGAGGATCGTGGCCGTGGCCTCGCCCATCTTCAGATCGATGACCAGGTGGGTCGCACGCGGGGTCAGATCGACCTCTTCGCGTGGACGATCGGGACCGCCCTCGCTGCACACCCTGACGCCGTTCATCCACACGTCCACGTCGTACGGGTCGAACTGCGCGTTCGTGGTGCCGATGGCGGCGAGCACCCGGCCCCAGTTGGGGTCGTTGCCGAAGATGGCGGCCTTGAACAGATTGTTCCGCGCGACGGAGCGACCGACCTCCACGGCCTCCCCCTCGGACACCGCGTGCTGCACCTCGATGGTGATGTCGTGGCTCGCGCCCTCGGCGTCGCCCTGCAGCTTGACCGCGAGCTGCAGGCACAGCTCGGCGAGGGCCGCCGAGAACTCCTCGGTGTCGGGAACGATCCCTGAGGCACCGTTGGCGAGCAGCGTGACCTGGTCGTTGGTCGACATGCACCCGTCGGAGTCGAGCCGGTCGAACGTGGTTCCGGTCGCGGCACGCAGCGCGGCATCCGCATCGAGCGGTTCGAGCACGGCGTCCGTGGTGATGACGACCAGCATGGTGGCGAGGCCCGGGGCCAGCATGCCCGCCCCCTTCGCCATGCCGCCGATGGTCCAGCCGTCACGGCTCACGACGGCGGTCTTCGCCACACTGTCGGTGGTCATGATCGCCTCGGCCGCGACCTCGCCGCCCTCGGTCGAGAGCTCGGCGATGGCCTGCTCTGTGCCGGCGAGGACCTTGCCGCGGAAGACCTCGTCGCCGACGCCGATGAGACCGGTCGAGCAGACGAGCACGTCGCCGGCGCTGACGCCCAGGAGCTCCGCCGCCTTCTCGGCGGTCTGATGCGTCGTCTGGAAGCCGAAGCTGCCGGTGAAGCAGTTCGCTCCGCCCGAGTTCAGCACGACGGCCTCGACGATCCGGTCGGCGACGGCCTGCTGCGACCAGATGATCGGGTTGGCCTTGGCGCGGTTGCTCGTGAAGACGGCGGCGCCGACCTTGCGGGGACCTCGATTGACGACCACGGCGACATCGGGCTTGCCGGTCGACTTGAGACCGGCGGCGACTCCGGCCGCCTCGAATCCTGCGGGGGCGGTGACGCTCACGGCGCGACTCCGTTCACTGAGAGGGCGCGGGACTCGGGCAGTCCCAGCGCGAGGTTCATGGATTGGATGGCAGCGCCTGCGGTGCCCTTGACGAGATTGTCGACCGCCGTGACCACGGTCACGCGGTTCGCCGCGCGATCGATCGCAAGGCCGATGAGGGCGGTGTTCGCGCCGAGGACGTCGGCGGTGCGCGGGAAGTGTCCCTCGGGGAGCAGCTGCACGAACGTCTCGTCCTCGTACGCGTGCTCCCACGCCGCCCGGATCTCGGCATCGCTGACGCCGTCGACGATCGGTGCGGTCGAGGTCGCCAGGATCCCCCGCGCCATCGGGACGATCACGGGGGTGAACGAGATGCGGATGCCCTCGGGTGCCGCCCCGGACGCCGCGGCGAGCGCCTGCCTGATCTCGGGGATGTGCCGGTGGGTGCCACCGACCGCGTAGGGGTTCGCCGTGCCCAGGATCTCGCTGCCGAGCAGGGTGGTCTTCAAGCTCTTCCCCGCCCCCGACGGGCCCACGGCGAGCACCGACACGATGTCGCCGGAGTCGATGACTCCCGCGGCGACGCCGGGTGCGAGGCTCAGGCTCACGGTCGACGCGTTGCAGCCGGGGGCCGCGATGCGCGTCGCCGTGCGCAGGGTCTCGCGCTGCTTGGTGCCGCCGACGAGCAGTTCGGGGACGCCATACGCCCACGGCTCGTGGAAGTCGCCGCCGTAGAACGCGTCCCATGACGCCTGCGAGGTCAGCCGGTGGTCGGCTCCGGCGTCGATCACGAGCGGTGTGGCACCGAGCGCGTCCGTGTACTGGCCGGACTGCCCGTGCGGCAGTGCGAGGAAGACGATGTCGTGACCGGCGAGGATCTCGGGTGTCGTGTCCTGAAGGGTGAGGTGCGCGAGAGACCGCAGATGCGGCTGGTGCTCGACCAGCGGCTGTCCGGCATTCGAATGCGCGGTGACCGTGCGGATCTCGATGTCGGGATGAGACGCGAGGAGGCGCAGGATCTCGCCGCCCGCGTAGCCGGATGCGCCGGAGACGGCGACGGAGTACGTCATGCTTCTACCTTAACGGTCGGACCCCTCGCGGAATTCGAGGGAGCGGTGTCGGGGACCGGGGCGGCGACACCGGCACTCGACCGCCGTGCACGTGCAGGCAGAAGCGCAGGGTCGCCTAGAGTCGGCGGCCGCTGCGGCGTCGGCGCACGGCGATGACGCTCGGAACGCTCTTCGACTCGCTGCGCGCGCTCAGGAACCGCGTGGCGGGAGCGAAGGCGGCCGAGGACATGCGGCGACGATAGCGCGCGCCTCGTGGCATGCGCAAATCCAGGTCGTCATGCAGTGACGGCAGAGGCGAGCGGAGCGGCGAAGAACGCGAGCTCGTGGGCGCTCGACACCTCGAAGGCGCGGAGCATCCGATCCCGTGTGGCCGGCGCGGCGGTCGCCGCTGCGGCCGTGACGAGAGAGATCGCCTCGGCTGTCGCATCCTCGAACGCCGGGTCCGCATAGGTCGCGAGCCAGGAGGCGTACGGATGCAGCGGATCCAGCGCGGACGCGCCGAACTCCCCCGCGTGCAGGCGCTGGCCGAGGTCGGTGTAGAGCCAGAAGCACGGCAGTATCGCGGCGATGAGCTCGGCATAGTCACCGCCGAACGCCACGGAGCGCAGGTGATCGAGGTACGCCACGGTCGCGGGTGCGGGGGCGACCGAGAACATCGCCGCATCCACGTCCTCCCCCGGGGTCAGCCACGACGCGTGCAGCTCGAGCTCTCCGACGATCGCCCCCTCGGCGGAACGTGCCCAGAACGCCTGCTCGTGCGGAGACGGCGCGAGGCGCGAGGCCTCGGCGAGCACGCGGGCGTACTCGCGAAGGTACAGCGCGTCCTGCGCGAGATAGAACACGAACGGCTCCCGAGCGAGAGTGCCGTCGGCCAGGCCGCGGATGAAGGGGAGCTCGTCGATCCCCGCCCTCACATCGACCGTGCGCGTCCACCACTCGGCGCGGATCTGCTCTGGCGTCGGTCTCGTCTCGAGCCGGCCGCGCTCCCACAGCCCCGCGAAGTGGCTGACCGGTCCGTGACCACGACCGACGTTCAGCGCTGTGCTCTCGCGCAGCGCCTCGCGCAGCCACGCCCGGGTCGCGGCGACGGCGTCGACGGCCGACTCGCCGCGAGCCAGACGGGTGGCCAGCGCGGACGAGAGCGAGCACCCCGTGCCGTGGGTGTTCGCGGTGCGGATCCGACGGCCCGGGTACTCGCATCGCACTCCCGCCCCGGTGTCCACGAGCGCGTCGGGGACATCGTCCCCGTCGAGGTGCCCGCCCTTGACCAGCACGGCCGCCCCGGTCGCCGTCGACAGCTCCTCCGCGGCCGCGAGCGCGTCGTCCCATCCCGAGATCGTCCGCCCGGCCAGCACGGAGAGCTCGCTGAGATTGGGGGTGACGACGTGTGCACGCCGAAGGAGCTCACGCAACGCCGCCTCGGCATCCCGGTCGAGCAGCCTGTCGCCACTGGTGGCGACCATCACCGGATCGAGGACGACGATCGGCGGCCGAACGACATCGAGCCAATCGGCGACCGTGCGGATGACGTCGGCGTTCGCGAGCATCCCGACCTTGACCGCGTCGATGACGATGTCGTCGGAGATCGCGTCGAGCTGCTCGCGCAGGAAGGCAGCGGGCGGCACATGAACGCCCCGCACGCCGGTCGTGTTCTGAGCGGTCAGCGCGGTGAGCGCCGCCATGCCGTACCCGCCGTTCGCGGCGATCGACTTGAGGTCCGCCTGGATCCCGGCTCCGCCGGACGGGTCGCTCCCGGCGATGCTGAGCACCCGCGGCGTGCCCGCCGCGCGCCAACGACGCACGAACGCCTCCGCGGTCTCGGCCGGGTCCGCAGCCGCGCACAGCGCCGACACCACGGCGAGCCCGGCCGCCCCCGCGCTCCGCAGCCGCTCGGTGTCGTCGATGCCCACCCCTCCTATGGCCACGCACGGGAGCGCGGTCGTCTCGACGACGGCACGGAAGCCCTCGACGCCGAGTGCCGGCGGATGGTCGGCTTTGGTGGCGGTGGGGCGGATGACGCCGACGCCCAGGTAGTCGACCGTGCCGGGCGGCAGCGCGCGCACAGCCTCGAGGTGCTCCGGGCTGTTCGCCGTGAGACCGATGACCGCCTCGGCCCCCAGTACCTCCCTCGCACGGAGCACCGATGCGTCACCCTGCCCGAGATGGACGCCGTCGACCCGCGCGCCCCGCTCCCGCGCGGCGAGGGCGGAATCCAGGCGGTCGTTCACGAGCAGCAGCGCACGACCGTCGATCACGCGCGAGAGTTCGACGAGCTGCGCCGTGGTCTCGGCATCCGTCGCCGTCTTGTCTCGCAGCTGCACGATCCGCACACCCCCGTCGACAGCACGGCGGACGGTCCCGACGACGCCGCGATCCCCGCAGAGATCCGGATCAGTGACGAGGTACAGCGAGAGATCCGCGATCACAGCGCACGCTCCTCGACGCGCGCCGCGTCGGCGATGTCACGCGGCCCCACCGACGCGAGCGCGTCGAGGAGCTCGACCGCGAAGCTGCCGGGCCCCGCGGCCCGTGCGGCGGCGCGCTCCGCCGCGACCGTGTACACCAGGCTCGCCGACGCGACGGCGGTGAGCGGATCGACCCCTGTCGTGCGGGCAGTCCCCAGGAAGGCGGCCATCACGGCGCCCAGCGCGCACCCGCCACCGGTGACCCTCGTGAGCAGTTCGTCGCCGTTCGCGATCCGTACGATGCGGTGCCCGTCCGTGATCAGGTCGACGGGGCCCGACACCGCCACGACCGAGCCGTGACGGGCAGCGAGCGCGAGGGCGGCGTCCGACGCCGCGTCTGTGGTGTCGGTGGCATCCACTCCGCGCCCACCGGACGAGAGGCCCGCGAGTGCGAGGATCTCGGACGCGTTCCCACGGATCGCCGTCGGGCGCGAGGCGACGAGATCATGCGCGAGTGCGGTGCGCACGGGGAGCGCACCGATCGCGACCGGATCGAGAACCCAGGGGGTGCCCGCGGCGTTCGCGCCGGCGGCGGCCTCGAGACTCGCGGCACGGTGCTCGGGAGTCGGGGTTCCGAGGTTGATCAGCGTCCCGGACGCGACTCCCGCGAAGAGCCCCGCCTCGTCGACGATGTCGACCATCGCGGGTGCCGCCCCGAGGGCCAGCAGCACGTTGGCCGTGAACCCGGTGACGACGGTGTTGGTGATGCAGTGAGTCAGCGGTGGTGACTCACGCAGCGCGGACAGCAGCTCGGCGGCCGAGGCCACCAGGGTCGATTCGGATTCCGGACGCAGACGATCGCTCACTGCGACATCCCTTCGCTAGTACGAACTAGATCAGGTTCGACGGGTCTGTTCTCAGCCGCGGATGCGGCACCCCGTGTCACTGCTCGAAGTCTAGCGACGACCCGCTGTCACCCCCGCAGCTGCAGCAGCGCGAGTTCATCCGCGCGAGTGAGGCCCGCGCGCCTGTCGCGATCGATTCCCCGCTCCTGCTCGTCGGCGACGACGGTCGCGATCGTCTCGTCGAGGGGCCGCAGCCCACCGCCCGCGGCGCGGTACCGTGCGTTCGCCCGGGTCATGAAACCGGTCATGTCGAGGGGCAGCCAGAGCGGCAGCGATCGCTCTCCCGCCCAGTACGCGACGCCGTTCTCGATCAACCGCTCGTCGTCGACCGTCACGGTGTCGCCACGGTGGTCCGCGGCGCGCCGGAAGGATGCGAGGACCTCGGCGAGCGGGTGCGGGTCTCCCACGGCGTCGACGACCCCGGTCACGGAGGTCGTCGCGACGAACTCCGCCAGGTCGTCGATGTCGATCACCTGCGCGTGGCGTGCCTCGGAGCGGGGCACGAGTACGGGGCCGTCCTGCGAGCGGAGGAACGCCGCGGCCCAGTAGCCGAAGCGATCGCTCGGGTCGCCTTCGCCCACGATGAGACCGGGACGCACGATCAGCGCACGCTCCCCCAGGGTGCGGACCGCATTCTCTGCGGCGACCTTCTGGGCGGCGTACTCGTCGTCACCGGGCTCCGCCGGGGCATGCAGCGGTGCCGATTCGTCGGCGCCGGCCGTCTCGTCGTCGGCGTACACCGACACCGACGAGATGCAGGTCCACCGGGCCGCCCTCTCGCCCAGCGCGGCCACGGCCCGACCGACGTGCTCCGCACGAGAGGAGACATCGATCACGTGGTCCCAGTCGCGACCCGACACGGCGTCGTACGCCGCGGGGTCGTCACGGTCGGCCAGCACGAGGCTCGCCCCTTCCGGCGACGGCCGCCCGCCCCGGGCGAGACACATCACGGTCGCCCCGTCCACCAGCATCCGTCGGGCGATGCGGCTCGACAGCCAGCCCGTTCCTCCGAGGATCAGCACATCTGTCATGCGCCCATGCCACCAGCATCCGCGCCGCAGCGGAAGGGGCGTCCGCTCAGGGCGGACGCCGCCGTCGGGCACCGCCGCAGGAGTGCGGTGAGGGAGGATGCTCAGCACCGCACGCTGCCGCCACCGCGTCGAGACCCGGAGAATGCGCGAGTCCCGCACCCCTGGGGGATGCGGGACTCGTGCACGGAGCGGTGCCGATCAGTCGCGCAGCGTGGCTCCGAAACGCTCGGAGGCGACGGCGACGCCCGCGAGCTTGGCCTCGGTCGCCTCCGCCGCGGTCAGCGTGCGGTCGTCGGCACGGAAGCGCAGCGCGAACGTCAGACTCTTCTGCCCGGCGGGAAGGCCGTCTCCGCGGTAGTCGTCAACGAGGCGGATGCCCTCGAGCAGCGCCCCGGCGCCCTCGGCCAGCGCATCGCGCACCTCGCCGGCGGCGACGTCTGCATCGATCACCAGCGACACGTCCTGGGTGGCGGCCGGGAACGTCGACAACGATGCCGCCACAGCACGCGGGGTCGCGAGCGTGAGGATGCCGTCGAGATCGAGTTCGAGCACCGTGGCGCGCCCCGGCAGGTCGGCCGCGGCCGAGACGTCGGGGTGCAGCTCGCCGACGTATCCGACCTCGACGCCCGCGACCGACAGCACGCCGGTACGCCCCGGGTGCAGAGCAGCACGATGCCCCTGTGCGACATCGATGTCGACCCCGGCGGCGGCACCGATCACACGGACCGCGTCGAGAGCCTCGGAGAGACCCGCGACCTCGGCGGTGCGGCCGGGCTGGCGCACGACGACGTTTCCGGTGAGCAGCACGGCGACGTGCCGGTGCTGCGGCGGGATCGAGGCGTTCAGCGCTGCCAGCGTCTCGTCCGACGGGCGCTCACCGAGCGGCGGGACCTCGTCGGTGCCGTACTCGACACCGGGCTCGGGCAGGAAGACGACACCGGTCTCGAACAGCGAGAGATCCGTGAGGCCGCGCGAGATGTTGCGATGCGCGATCTGCAGCAGCCCGGGGATCAGCGAGCGACGAAGGAACGGCGCGGATCCGTCGAGCGGGTTCGCGAGCCGGATGCTGGGCAGGTGCTCTCCCGATGCGGAGCCGTGCAGGTCGTTCTCGGCCTCGGTGGCGAAGGGGAACGACGGCGTCTCGACGAGTCCCGCCGCGGCGAGCGCGTCGGCCACCCGCCGGCGCCCCTGCTGGTGCGCGGTCAGACCACGACCCGAGGGCGGCGTCGGCAGCACCGAGGGGATGCGGTCGAGACCGTGGATGCGGGCGACCTCCTCGGCGAGGGACCACTTGTCGGTGATGTCGGGGCGCCAGGTCGGCGGGATGACGAGCCAGCCGCCCTCGGCCGCGGTGACCTCGGCGCCGATCATCGTCAGAGCGTCGGTGATCTCGGCATCCGTGTAGTCGACGCCGATCAGCGACTGCACGAAGCCCTCGGGCAGGTGGATGTCGCCGACGAAGACCTCGGCGAACAGCGCACCGCCCTCGTCGGTGAGCGAGCCTCCGGCGAGCTCGACCATGAGATCAGCGGCCCGGCGCGCCGCCACGAACGGCACCAGCGGGTCGACGCCGCGCTCGAACCGCTTGGACGCCTCACTGGGGAGCTTGTGCCGACGGGCGGTGCGCGCGATGGTGATCGGGTCGAAGGTCGCGGCCTCGATGAGGACGTTGCGCGTGGACTCGCTCATCTCGGTCGTGCCGCCGCCCATGACGCCCGCGAGGCCGATGGGCCCCGACTCGTCGGTGATCAGCAGGTCCTCGCCGTGGAGCGTGCGCTCCTGGCCGTCGAGGGTCGTCATCTTCTCGCCGTGCGTCGCGCGACGCACCGTGATGCCGCCGGTGAGACGATCGAGGTCGTATCCGTGCAGCGGCTGGCCGAGCTCGAGCATCACGTAGTTCGTGATGTCGATGAGGATGCCGAGTGAGCGCATGCCGGCGAGCGACAGCCGGGCGATCATCCACGGCGGGGTCGGCCGTGACGGGTCGACGTCGCGCACCACCCGGGTGACGAATTCGCTCGCACCGACGTTGCCGCGGATCGGCGTCGCATCGTCGACGATCGCCGTGTGACCGGCGCCCGGCTGCAGTTCGGCGAAATCACGTTCGGCCGGGTCACGGAAGGACGCTCCGGTGGCATGGGAATACTCGCGGGCGACACCGCGCACAGAGAACGCGTATCCGCGGTCAGGGGTGACGTTGATCTCGACCGCGACATCGTCGAGCCCGAGCAGGCTGATGGCGTCGGTGCCCACAGGCGCGTCGATGCCGAGGTCCGCGAGAACGAGGATGCCGTTGTGCTCGTCGCCGAGGCCGAGCTCGCGCGCTGACGCGATCATGCCGTCCGACACGTGCCCGTAGGTCTTGCGTGCCGCGATGGGGAACGGGCCGGGCAGCACGGCGCCGGGGAGCGTCACGACGACCTTGTCGCCGGCGACGAAGTTGTGGGCGCCGCAGACGATGCCGCGCACACCGCCGTTCGCCGCGCCGACGTCGACCTGGCACCAGTTGATCGTCTTGCCGTTGGACTGCGGTTCTGCCTCGAGCGACACGACCTGACCGACGACGACCGGGCCGGAGATGTCGAAGCGGTGCACGTCCTCCTCTTCGAAGCCGACGGTGACCATCGCCGCGAGGACATCCTCAGGCGTCGCATCCGCTGCCAGATCGACGTACTCACGCAACCACGAAAGCGGGACGCGCATCACACCACCATCCCGTACTGCTCGCTGAATCGGACATCGCCCTCTGCCATGTCCCTCATGTCCTGCACATCGCTGCGGAACATCAGTGCCCGCTCGACGCCCATGCCGAAGGCGAAGCCGCTGTAGACGTCGGGATCGATGCCCGCCGCGCGCAGCACGTTCGGGTTCACCATGCCGCAGCCGCCCCATTCGATCCAGCGCGCACCGCCCTTGAAGGTCGGGTGCCATAGGTCGAGTTCGGCGGAGGGCTCGGTGAAGGGGAAGAAGTTGGTGCGGAAGCGCGTCTTCGCCTCGGGTCCGAAGAGCTGACGCGCGACGTGGTCGAGCGTGCCCTTGAGGTGCGCCATCGAGATGCCCTTGTCGATGACCAGGCCCTCGAACTGCGTGAACACCGGCAGGTGGGTCGCGTCGAACTCGTCGGTGCGGTAGACCCGGCCGGGGCACAGCACGTAGATCGGCACCTCGCGGTCGAGCATCGAGCGCACCTGCACGGGGCTCGTGTGCGTGCGCATCACCAGATGACGCGACGTCGGGTCGACGTAGAACGTGTCCTGCTCCTGGCGGGCCGGGTGGTCGACGTCGAAGTTCAGGGCGTCGAAGTTGAACCACTCGTGCTCGAGCTCCGGTCCCTCCGCGATCTCCCATCCCATGCCGACGAAGATGTCGGAGATCTGCTCGCTGAGCAGGGTGAGCGGATGCCGCGCGCCGACGCGCGTGCGCGACGGGACGGCCGTGATGTCGACGCGCTCGGCCTCGAGGCGGGCGGCCACCTCGGCGGCGGCGAGCTCGGCCTCCTTGGTGGCGAGCGCCTTCGTCACCTGTCCGCGCCCCTGGCCGACGAGCTTGCCGAAGGCGGCCTTGTTCTCGGGGGCGACCTGACGCATCGAGGCGTTCAACACGGCGAGCGGCGAACCGTCGGCCACGTGGGCGGCGCGGGCAGCCTTCAGCTCGGCCGTATCGGCGGCTGCGGCGATCGCTTCGAGGGCGGCTGCGACAGCGGCCTCGACGGCTTCCGGGGTGATTTCGGGAGACTCAGACACGAGACAGGAGTCTACCGGCGCACGGCGGTCGCCCCGCGCCGGCAGACCGTCAGACCCTGCCCGAACCGCCGTCCAGACCGGACGTGCCCGCGCCCTTCTGCAGCGCGATCACCTGGGTCAGGGTCGACTCGTCGTCGGCCGCGACGTTTCCGGCGGCCGCCGTCTGAGCCGGCGAACGGCGCGCGCGCTTCTGCAGACGGAATGCGACGTACGAGAGCAGGAGGCAGACCGCGACGTACATGGACCCGCCGACGAGTGCAGCGGGGATCAGCGGAGATCCGTACGGCGCCTGGTTGCCGATCTGGTTGATGACGTACAGCAGCTCCTGGTACGTGATGATGAACCCGAGCGCGGTGTCCTTGAGCGCCACGACGAGCTGCGCGATGATCACCGGCATCATGGCGCGCACGGCCTGCGGGATGAGGATGAAGTACATCACCCCGGTCTTTCGCAGACCGATCGCGTAACCGGCTTCCTTCTGCCCACGGGGCAGCGACTCGATGCCGGCGCGGAGGACCTCGGCGAGCACCGATCCGTTGTACACGATCAGGGCGATCACGACGGCCCAATAGGGCGGCATCTTCACGCCGATCACGGGGAGGCCGTAGTACAGCAGCATCATCAGGATGAGCACGGGAACCGCTCGCAGCACCTCGATGATCCACCGGACCGGCTCACGCACCCAGGCGTGCTCCGACAGGCGTCCGATGCCGAGCAGGAAGCCGAGGGCGATGGCCCCGACGCCGGCGACGACGAACGCGGCCAGCGTCGACAGCAGTCCCTCGCCGAAGCGGACCCAGACGGCCGAGAACGTGAAGATGTTCCACTTCTCGGCGGAGAACTGCCCGGTGGCGATCAGCCTCCACACGACCCAGCCGAGCACGGCGAGGACGACGAGGATGGTGGCGACTCCGATGAGTCGGTTGCGAGCGATGGCCCGAGGGCCGGGGACGTCGAAAAGGACGGAACTCATCGCGCGATCCTCCACTTGTTCTCGAGAACGCGCTGCACCCAGGCGAGCAGCAGCACCAGCACCACGAAGAGCACCATGACCCACAGCAGCACGACGAGCGCGCTCTCACCGCGCTCACTGAGCGCCGCGCGGATCGTGCCGAGGTTGACGACGGAGAAGCCGGCGGCCACCGTGGTGTTCTTCATGAGAGCGATCAGGACGCTCATCATCGGCGGGACAACGGAGCGCGTCGCCTGCGGCAGCACGACGTAGCGCATGACCTGTCCGAAGTTCAGGCCGATCGCACGCGCCGCCTCGGCCTGGCCGACCGGCACGGTGTTGATGCCGGCGCGCAACGCCTCGGCGACGTAGGTCGCGGTGTAGAGCCCGAGCGCGATCACGGCCAGGAGCAGTGAGTTCACGCGCTCCCCCAGCAGGATCGGGAGGCAGAACGCGAAGAAGAACATGACGAGCGTCAGCGGTGTGTTGCGGATCCAGTTGACGTACACGCCTCCGACGGCGCGGGCGATCGGAACCGGGGACACGCGCGCTGCCCCGACGATCAGTCCGAGGACCAGTGCGATGATGCCACCGCCCAGAAACAGCACGATGGTTCCCCACAGTGCCTCTCCCCAGAGATCGAGGTGGTCGGTGATGACTCCCACTGGTGCTCCTGTCGATTCGAGTTATCGGATGGTTCCTGCCGGTAGCGGGGCGGTCGACGGAGTCGACCGCCCCGCGGGAATCAGCCGATCGGGTCGACCTCGGGCTGGGTCGCCTTGACGCCGGAGGCGCCGAGGTTGTTGTCGAAGATCTGCTGCCAGATCTCGCCGCCGTCGGTCAGCTGCGTGTTGAAGTACTCGGCCAGCGCGTCATCGCCCTTGGCGAGTCCGATGCCGTAGCGCTCCTCGCTGAACGGCTCCCCGACGACCTTGAGCTTGTCCGGGTCCTGGGCCGCGTAGCCGATGAGGATCGCCTCATCGGTGGTGACGGCGTCGACCTGGCCGTTCTTGAGGTCCTCGACGCACTTGGAGTACGTGTCGTATTCCTTGGTGGGCACGTCGGGGTAGTTCGTCTTGATGTTCTGGATCGGGGTCGATCCCGTCGCCGAGCACACGGTCGTGTCCGCGCTCAGGTCGTCCACGCTCTTGATGTCGCTGTCTGCGCCGACGAGCAGTCCCTGACCTGTGACGAAGTACGGCCCGGCGAAGGAGATCTGCTCCTTGCGCTTGTCGGTGATGGAGTACGTGCCGACGTAGTAGTCGATGTCGCCGTTCACGATCGCCTGCTCGCGGTTCGCGGAGGCGATCGCCTGGAACTCGATCTTCTCCGGGTCGACTCCGAGCGATGCCGCCATCCAACGGGCGATGTCGACGTCGAATCCGGTGCGTTCGTTCGTCACCGGGTCCAGGTAGCCCAGACCGGGCTGGTCCTCCTTGACGCCGACCTTGATCGTGCCGGCGGACTCGATCCGGTCGAACGTGGGGCTGCCATCGATGCTGACATCGGTCAGAACGGTCCACGGAGTGCTGCTGGAGGTGTCACCCTCGTCGCCCCCCCTCCGGGGCTCCCGTGCTGGACGGCGTTCCGCTGTTGCAGGCGGTCAGCGCGAGCAGCGCTGCCGCGGCGATCCCGATGCCTGCCAGTGTCCGTGTGCGTCGCATGTGCGTCTCCTTCGTGTGCTGTGTGTGCAGGGTCTGTGAAGTGCGTGGGTGCTGATGTGCGTCGTGCTGCGCGCGTCAGTGCGTGAGGAGCTTCGAGAGGAAGTCCTTGGCACGGTCGCTCGTCGGGTTCGTGAAGAACTCCTCAGGAGTCGCCTCCTCCACGATCCGCCCGTCGGCCATGAAGACCACCCGGTCGGCGGCCTTGCGGGCGAAGCCCATCTCGTGGGTGACGACGATCATCGTCATGCCCTCGTGCGCGAGGTCGACCATGACATCGAGGACCTCGTTGATCATCTCGGGGTCGAGTGCGCTGGTCGGCTCGTCGAACAGCATCACCTTGGGATGCATCGCGAGCGCACGGGCGATCGCCACGCGCTGCTGCTGTCCGCCCGAGAGCTGGGCCGGGAGCTTCGATGCCTGCTTCGCGATGCCGACGCGCTCGAGGAGCTGCATGGCCTCCTTCTCGGCGGCGGCCTTCTTGAGCCCGCGGACCTTGATGGGCCCGAGCGTCACGTTCTCGAGGATCGTGAGATGCGCGAACAGGTTGAACGACTGGAACACCATGCCGACGTCGGCGCGCAGGTTCGCGAGTCCCTTGCCCTCGGCCGGGAGCTCCTTGCCGTCGATGCTGATCGACCCGCTCGTGATCGTCTCGAGGCGGTTGATCGTGCGGCACAGCGTCGACTTGCCCGAACCCGACGGGCCGATCACGACGACGACCTCGCCGGCGTTGACCGTGAGATCGATATCGGTCAGTGCCTGGAAGTCGCCGTAGTGCTTCTGAACATTGTCGACAACGACGAGAGGCTTACCAGAGGTCATCATTTCTCCAAACTAGCCAGGTCGAACACGTGGCTCCACACGGACGCGGCGACATTTACACGTTCGTAACCGCGCGAGGCATCTGGCCGCACAACGGAGGCGGAGAGCCCCGCAGCCCGCCCCCGCGAGCCGCGGGGGCGTCCCTGCCGCTGCGCCCCTCCCCCGAGGAGAGCACGGCGGCAAGCCTCCGGCCGGATGCGGTCGTGCGACGGGTCGAGACGGTCGCTGAGTGCGCGCCTGTGCGAGGGGCGTGAGCACTGTGGCATCTGAATTCTCCGTCGAATCGAACGCTATCGATCCTCAGAGTGGCAGAGAGGCCCGTCGGTGGACGGACTTCTTGAGGATTTCTTGAGGGGTCAGTCCCGCTGGCCCCGGTAGTACGCGACCGCGCCGGGATGCAGGTCCACCGGCCCCGAGAAGATGGCCTGCCTCAGGTCGAGCAGCGCGGCGGCGGGAACGTTCCGAGCGATGCGGGTCCTGCCGTCGAACAGGCTCTCGAGGACGTCGCGCACCATGCCGTCCGGGGTCTCCGACGACGTCACCAGGTAGTTCGGGACCGCCATCGTCGGCTGGGACGCATCGAGCCCGTACAGCCCGATCGGGAAGTCGGACGGACGGTAGGCGTCGGAGTAGCGCGCATTGACGGCGTTGACCCAGCCCTGCTCGATGGGCAGCAACCGCACGGGAGCGGTCTCGGCGAGCTGGGCGATCCCGGGGGTCGGGATGCCGCCGACCCAGAAGAACCCGTCGATGTCCGAGCGCTCCAGCGCGCTGATCGACTCGCTCAGATCCAGCTCAGGGTCCTCGATGGTGGCCGCGTCCACATCGGCGGCGTCCAGCACGCGCGAGGCGATGACGTTGACTCCGGAGTTCTCGGCGCCGAGGGAGACTCGCCGTCCGGCCAGATCGTCGAGCGAGTCGATCGGCGAGTCCGCGCGGACGACGACGTGCAGGTACTCGTCGTAGAGCCGGGCGACCGCCTGCACGGGCATCGGCGCGTCGAACGGACCGGCTCCGGCGACCGCATCCGCCGCCGCATCGCCCTGCGCGAACCCGAGGAGCGCCTCACCCGAGCTCACCCGGAGGAGATTGTCGACCGATCCCGCGGTCTCCGCGACCTCCATCCGCACGTCCAGCGACGACGACAGCTCCGCCGCGAGCTCGCTGCCGTAGGCGAAATAGAGGCCGTTCGACCCTCCGCCGGCGATCACGTACCGCGCCGAGCTCCAGTCCTTCGACCGGGGGCTGCAGGCGGTTGCCGTACCGGCCAGCACGAGAACCAGGATCGCCGCGGCGATCCGCCGCCATGCGAAGCCCTTCGGGCCGCGCTGACCCCACACGCGGTTCATCCGACTGCTCCGTCCGGCAGCACCAGGGAGACGATGAGTCCCCCGCCGTCTGCCGATGCGACCGTGAGCTCGCCGCCGATCGTCTCCAGCAGATCGGTCGCGATGGCCAGCCCCAATCCCGTTCCCGGCGTCTCGCCGCTGTCCTCGCTGCGCCAGAACCGGTCAGTCGCCGAGGCGGCTTCGGCGACGGTGAGACCAGGGCCGTGATCGCGCACGGTGAGCCGGCACCGATCGCCCTGCCTCGATGCCTCGACCACCACGACGGAGTCGGGCGGCGAGAACTTCACGGCGTTGTCGATCACCGCGTCGAGGGCGCTCTCGACGATCGTGCGATCGGTCACGCTCATCACGGATGCCTCGGCCCCGGCCTGCATCCGCACTCCGCGCTGCGCGGCGACATCCCGCCAGGCGTCCGCCCGGCGAGCCGCCAGCACGCTCAGATCGACGGCCGAGACGGCGGTGTCGGCGCGCCCGCCTCGGGCGAGCGCCAACAGCGTCTCGAGGATCCGGACCATCCGTCGCCCCTCCTCGCGGGTCTCTTCGATATCGCCCTGCCACTCCGCTCCGAGACCGGTCGAGAGGTGCTCGACGCGCAGCAGCAGGGCGTTCAGCGGGTTGCGCAGTTCGTGCGAGGCGTTGAGCGCGAACTCCTGCTGCCGCGTCATCACCCGTTCGATCTCGTCCGCCATGCCGTTGAACACCCGCGTCATGCGGCGCAGCTCCGGCGGTCCGGTGTCCTCCGACACGCGGGCGTCCATCGCCCCGCGCTCGATCGCGACCATCGCCTCGTCGAGGCGTCTGACCGGTGACAGCACCCACCGTGCCATCTGGAACACCAGGAGCACCCCCAGCCCGACAGCGAGGATCGACACGATGCTGAGAAGGAGGATCTGCTGAAGGATCTGTGTACGGGGGGCCTCGATGTCCGTCGACACCATCACGGCCCCGATCACATCACCGTCGTCGAACACCGGCTCGGCGAGGGACGACTCGGCGAGCATCCAGGGGAAGACCGGTTCCGGAGCGTCTGCACGACGGCCGGAGAGGGCGAGACGCACGCGCGCGGCCTCGTCATCCGCGAGGACCCGGTCGGCCGCTCCCCCGGCCGCCCAGACGCCGCCCGCGAGATCGAAGACCATCACCTCCGTCCCGTAGACCTCATGGAAACGATGCACCTCCGCATCGATCACCGTGGTGCTCCCCGACCGCAGCGCCTGACGCGCACTCGCGGCGAAGTACCCGAGGTCACCGAGCTGTTCGGCATAGAACCCCTGCTGGATGCCGCGGGTCGCACTCCACGCCGTCGCGCTGCCGAGCAACAGCAGGACGGCCAGCAGAGGCACGAGGAACACCACGACGAGACGGCGCAGCATCGCCGGTCACCCCGCCAGCCGGTAGCCCACGCCGCGCACGGTCTCGATGAGACGGTGCGCGCCGGACTTGCGGCGGATCGCTCCGACGTGCACCTCGAGGGAGTGCCCGAAGCCGCGCCAGTCGGTGTTCCACACCTCGCGGATCAGACGCTCCTTGGGCACAGCGACTCCCGGATATCTGGCCAGCACCGCGACGATGTCGAACTCCTTGCGGGTGAGCTCGATCGCGGCGCTGTCGATGAGCACCTGCCGGCCCACGAGGTCGATCCGCACGGCGCCGTCCTGCAGGAGCACCACAGCCTCGGACTCGGGCCGGATCGGACGCGAACGACGGGTGACCGCCTCGATCCGAGCGAGGAGCTCGTGCACGTCGTAGGGCTTGACGACGAAGTCGTCTGCTCCGGCCCGCAGACCCCTGATGCGCTCGGCCACCTGACTGCGGGCGGTCACGATGACGATCGGCACCTCGGAACGGCCACGGATACGGCGGCACAGATCGACGCCGTCGATGTCGGGCAGCCCGAGGTCCAGCAGCACGACCTCGGTGTCCGCGCCCAGAAGCTCGAGCGCGGCGGCGCCGTCCGAGGCCCGCACGGTGGCATAGCCGGACCGTGCGAGAAAGGCCTCGAGGGCGGCCGAGACACGGTCGTCGTCCTCCACGATCAGAATCTGCATCGACTCCGGGGCCCCTTCTCCGCTCGAGCAGGCCTCAATCTATCAGCCGTGCGGGCGCGCACGCGGCAGCTCACCCGGCGACGGGTCACCGACACGCGGCATCGTGCCGACGCCGCCCCGTCCGGCGGTCAGTCGACGGAGCCTGCGCGCTGCGCGAAGGCGCTCTCGTACAGGCAGACGCTGGCTGCAGTCGCCAGATTCAGCGACTCCGCTCGACCGAAGATCGGGAGCTTCAGCACCTGGTCGGCCTGAGCCAGTGCCTCGTCCTCGAGCCCTCTGGCCTCGTTGCCGAAGAGCCACGCCGTGGGCTCGGCGAGGACGCCGTCTGCGCGGGCACGCAGCAGGTCGTCGCCCTTGACGTCGGCGGCGAGCACGCGCAGTCCCGCGGCATGAGCCTTCTCGACGACATCCTCGAGCTCCGCCCCCACCGACACCGGCAGATGGAAGAGCGAACCTGTCGTGGCGCGCACGACCTTCGGGTTGTACGGGTCGACCGTACGGCCTGTCAGCACGACGGCATCGGCACCCGCCGCATCGGCGGCTCTGATGATGGTGCCGAGGTTGCCGGGATCCCGGATCTCCTCGCAGATCGCGACGAGGCGCGGGGAAGCTGCGAAGATGTCGCGCACCGAGGTGGGCGTCTGCCGCACCACGGCTACGAGTCCCTGCGGCGTGACCGTGTCGGCCATCGCGTTCAGGACGTACTCGGTGACGTGCTCGACCTCGACATCGGCCGACGTGGCCTTGGCCCTGATGTCGGGATGCTTGTCCCAGCCGGCCGGCGTCGCGAACAGCTCGACGATCGCCTCGGGGCTGTAGGTCAGCGCCTCGCGCACGGCCTGCGGCCCCTCGAGGAGGAACAGGCCGGTCTCGCTGCGGGCGCTGCGCTTGGTGAGCTTCGCGACAGCTCGGACTCGGGGCGAACGCGGGTTCTCCAGCACGATCCCAGTCTAGAGAACGACGACGCCCTCACCGTGCACGGCGACGGGAACGACAGAGGGCGCCCTCCCGAAGGAGAGCGCCCTGTGTGGTGACGAGCTGCTTACGCGGCCGACTTCGGTGCGTTGACGTCGGAGGGCAGTGCCTTCTTCGCCGTCTCGACCAGGGTCGTGAACGTCGCTGCGTCGTTGACCGCGAGGTCGGCGAGCATGCGACGGTCGACCGTGACACCCGCGAGGCCGAGGCCCTGGATGAAGCGGTTGTACGTGATGCCGTTCTGGCGGGCCGCAGCGTTGATGCGCTGGATCCACAGACGACGGAAGTCGCCCTTGCGCTTGCGACGGTCACGGTACGAGTAGACCAGGGAGTGGATGACCTGCTCTTTGGCCTTGCGGTAGAGGCGCGAACGCTGACCGCGGTAACCGGACGCGCGCTCGAGGATGACGCGACGCTTCTTGTGGGCGTTTACCGCCCGCTTGACTCTTGCCATTTTCCTGTGTTCCTATTCGTGCGTTCGGGCGCTCAGCGGCCGAGAAGCTTCTTGGCGACCTTGGTGTCAGCCTTCGACAGCACCTGGTCCTGGTTGAGGCGACGGGTGCGACGGCTCGACTTGTGCTCGAGGTTGTGGCGCATTCCGGCCTGCTGCTTCTTCAGCTTGCCGCTGCCGGTGATCTTGAAGCGCTTCTTAGCACCCGAGTGGGTCTTCTGCTTCGGCATCTTCTCTTCCTTCGTATGGCGCCTTCTCAGGCGACGGTGTCAACCCGCGGTGCGGGAGTCTGGGGGCGGGAGTTACTCCGCGGTGGCCTCGGCGGGTGCATCTGCCTCGGTCTTGGCGTCGCGAGCAGCCTGCTTCTTGTCGGCGCGCTGTGCGTCGCGAACCGCGTTCTGCTCCTGCTTGGCCTCGGACTTGCTCTTCATCGGAGCAACGATCATGACCATGTTGCGACCGTCGATGGTCGGGTTGGACTCGACCGTTCCGAGTTCGGCGACGTCCTCCGCGAACTTGCGGAGCAGGCGCACGCCCTGCTCGGGGCGCGACTGCTCGCGACCGCGGAAGAGGATCATCGCCTTGACCTTGTCGCCGGCCTTGAGGAAGCCCTCGGCGCGCTTGAGCTTGGTCGTGTAGTCGTGCGCCTCGATCTTCAGACGGAAGCGCACCTCCTTCAGGATGGTGTTCGCCTGGTTGCGGCGAGCTTCCTTCTCCTTCTGGGCAGCTTCGTACTTGAACTTGCCGTAGTCCATGATCTTGACCACGGGAGGCTTCGAGTTGGGTGCGACCTCGACGAGGTCGAGGTCGGCTTCCTGCGCAAGGCGCAGCGCCGCCTCGATGCGGACGACGCCGATCTGCTCACCCGCGGGGCCGACGAGGCGGACCTCGGGGACGCGGATGCGCTCATTGGTGCGGGGATCGCTGATGCGGAACTCCTTAGACGAGTGGATTCGGCCACCAGGACGCTGTCAGCATCCCGGGCGAAATCAGAATCGTCCCACCCGCCGGCATTCAGACGCCGGCTCCGCACCCGATCTGCCGGATCCGTCTGGCGACGAGATCCGGTGGAGTGCAAGACCCGGTAGCCTGGAACGGCAAGCGCGGGTGGGAAGTGAATCCTCTTTCGTACCGGAGCATGACGCTCCGGAGCCCGACACAGTCTAACAGAAGGCAAGGCGAAGTGACGAACCAGGCATCGGACGAGGCTGCACGCGAGCGCGAAGAGCGCTGGGCACGGCAAGAAGAGGCGGCCTCATCGGCCACGCGGGACATCGCCGACGTCCCTGCGGTCGAGGTGATCACCACCGCGGCCGTTCACCTGATGAGCGCGGCGGCCGTCAAGCTGGGCCTCGCCGACGACCCGGATGCCGCGGCTCAGCTCGACCTCGACGAGGCGCGCAAGCTGATCAACGCCCTGGCCGGGCTGATCACCGCAGGCGCGCCCGAGATCAGCGACATGCACGCCCGGTCGCTGCGCGACGGTCTGCGCTCCCTGCAGCTCGCGTTCCGCGAGGCCTCCCCCATTCCCGATCCGATCGGCAAGGGCCCCGGCGAGAAGTGGACGGGCCCCGTCAACTGACTCCCGGAGCGACTCCGCCGCGTTCGACGTGACGGATGCAGGATCGCGGCACGGATGCAGGGACAGATGACCCGATCCGTTCCTGCATCCGTGCATCGGTCCTGCATCCTGACGCGGGCTGGCGGCCCAGGCGTCAGATCGAGCGGCGGAGCTTGACCGTGAGGGAGTCCGCGAGGACGGCGATGCGGTCGTCGCCCGCCCAGCGCTGGGCGAGGCGCGACAGCACGGCATCCAGGACCTCCCGCTCGAGACCGTCGACGAGTTCGAGCACCACGACGAGCTCGGGCCCGCGCAGGCGGGCGTCAGGATCACCGGGGGCGACCGCGACGTCGATCACGGCCAGCTCGTGCGCGACGCTCTCCTGCAGCGCCCCGAACACCTCGGGCGACAGGAAGCTCGGCTCCCAGTCATGCCCCTGCGCGACAGCCCAGACCGCGGGGCGACGGAGGATGAACTCGGTGTCCGACGTCGGGTCGAGCACGATGAGATCGGTGTCCTCGGCGGACGCGGCAAGCGCCGCGCGCACGGCCTCGACCGGAATGGGCCGTGCCGTGGCATCCCACGTGCGCATCGCCTCGACGGACGAGAACACCGGCTGCACGCGACGGCCGTCGGGGGCGGCGACCGTCACGATCGACAGCTCCTGCGTCTTGTCGACGGCGAGACCGTGCGGACCGAGGTCGGGTTCCTGAGCGGGTGGAAGAGCGCCCTTCTCGGCGATCAGCGGGATCAGGACCCTCGCGTTGCGAAAGGCGTCGACCACCTCGACCTGACTGCCCTCACCGGCGCGGAATCGCCGCAGCGCCGCCAGCAGGGCGGGGTCGGCGGATCCGTCGTCGGCGGCATGCGGGTTCGACTCGAAGCTGCGCCCCTCCCAGGGGACGCCCGCAGAATCGCCGTGACCGGCCGCGTGATCGTGGTCGCCGTGGCCGCGCGGCCCGTCAGTCGTCGCCGGCGACATCCAGCGCCTCGGCCAGCGTGAACGCTCCCGCGTACAGGGCCTTTCCGACGATGGCGCCCTCGACGCCGAGCGGGACGAGATCGCGAAGAGCGGCGATGTCGTCGAGGTTCGAGATGCCGCCCGAGGCGACCACGGGCTTCGGGGTGCGCGCCGTGACCTCGCGCAGCAGTTCGAGGTTCGGTCCCTTCAGAGTGCCGTCCTTCGTGACGTCGGTGACGACGTAGCGGCTGCAGCCCGCGTCTTCGAGACGCTCGAGGACCTCCCAGAGGTCGCCGCCCTCCTTCGTCCAGCCACGCGCCGCGAGCGTGGTGCCGCGGACGTCCAGGCCGACCGCGATCGCTTCGCCGAAGCGGCTGATCACGTCGGCGGCCCACTCGGGGTTCTCCAGGGCCGCAGTACCGAGGTTGATGCGGGTCGCCCCGCTCTCGAGCGCCGCCTCGAGTGTGGCGTCGTCGCGGATGCCTCCCGAGAGCTCGACGTTGACGTTCTTGAACTGCTTGATGACCTTGCGCAGGATCGGAGCGTTGCTGCCACGGCCGAAGGCCGCGTCGAGGTCGACGAGGTGAATCCACTTGGCGCCCTGTGCGACCCACTCGCCTGCGGCGTCCAACGGGTCGCCGTAGCTGGTCTCGGTGCCCGCCTCGCCCTGCGTGAGACGGACGGCCTTGCCGCCGGCGACATCGACCGCGGGGAGCAGAGTGAGCGATGGGGACTGCGCGAAGTCGTTCATGACGTCCTCAGGTGAGATGGGAGGGCCGATTCGTCGGCACGAGAATCGACACTATCCCGCGCATCCTCCCGCTCCAAAACGATGACGGCTGAGAACGGAGGCGGCACGCGGTAGCCTCGATCACGCCCCTGTTCGGTCGGTGAGGAGATGTTCCATGGTGCGCGATGCGGATGCGCGTGGAGTCGGCCCACTGCGGCGCGGCAACCCCGAGACGCCCGAGACCGGTGCGGCCCCCTCGGTCGGAGAGGCGCAGGAGAGCGATGCCGCAACCCTGGCATCGGTCCCCGAGGACATCGAGCAGACCCGCCCCCTCCGCACGACCGCACCCGACCGTCCGCCCGTACCCGGGACGCGTGCCGCGGCGGCTGCAGCCGCCGCCTGGTCGCGCGCGCAGGCTCCGGCGACCGGGGCTGCTGCCGATCGGACGACGCCGGCGATCGCCCTCCCCCCGGTGCCGAGCTCTCCCGCTCCCGTGCTGCCGGCGCCTCCTGGCGCCCCCGCCTCGGCGGTGGCCTTCGAGCCATCGGCGCCCTCACCCGCCACCGCGGTGACTCCTCCCACTCCCCCGGTGCCGTCTGCGCCTCCGGCATCGCCGACCTTCACCTCCCCGGCCTCCGCACCGGCATCATCTGCACCGGCACGGGCCGTCACTCCGGCACCGGCCCCGACTTCAGCTCCGGCTCCGGCACCGGCTCCCGCTCATGCACCGGCTCCGGCTCCGGCTCCGGCCCCGGCTCACCCCGCGGCCCCGGCTCATGCGCCGGAGCAGGTGCCGACCTACGCCCCCGCGTCGCACACGTCGCCGGACGACATCGTCGCGCCGCCCACGCCCCCGGCGCCCCGGGCCGCGCCCGCCGGCCCCGCGGCTGGGCCCGCCGGGCCCGCCAGCCCCGTCGCCGCCCCGGAGAGCTCCTCATCATCCAGACGCCAGCAGCGCGAGCAGGGCGTCGAGCGTCGTTCCTTCCTGCAGGACGAGCGACGTGAGGAACCCGCTCGTCGCGGTGCGCGGGGCTTCCTGAACCGCGTGGGCTTCTCCCTGGGTCCCGACTCCCGGGAACGCGCGGTGCGTGAAGACGAGCATGCCGTCAGTCGGCATTGGCCCGGCCCTCGCACCGTCGCGATCGTCAACGGCAAGGGAGGCGCGGGCAAGACGCCCGCCACGGTCCTGCTCTCGGCGGTCTTCGCCCAGTACGGCGGTGCCGGAGTGCTGGCCTGGGACAACAACCAGACCCGCGGCACGCTCGGCTGGCGCACCGAGACAGGGGCGCACGACAGGACCCTGCTCGAACTGCTGCCGCAGACGCAGCGGCTGCTCGGGGCACAGGGGCAGTCCGCCGATCTGGCGCACTTCGTGCACCACCAGCCGCAGGAGAAGTACGACGTCCTGCGGTCCAAGCCGATCCGCCTCGCGCACGAGAATCGGCTGAGCCCCACCGACGTCGATGCCATCCATGCGGTGGCCGCGAAGTTCTATCGCCTGATCATCATCGACTCCGGCAACGACGAATCCGACCCCATGTGGTTGCGGATGATCGATCTCGCCGACCAGATCGTCGTCGCGACGACCACACGGGACGACCATGCCGAGGCCGGCGCTCTCCTGCTCGAAGCCCTGGAAGATCGCGACGAGCGGTCGGCCCGCCTCGCACGCGAGTCCGTCGTCGTCGTCAGCCAGGCCGACCCGAAGGCGTCGTCTGCGGATGTCTCCGAGGTCGTCGCCGGATACCGCTCCCTCGCTCGAGAGGTCGTGGACATCCCGTTCGACCGGGAGATGGTCGACGGGCACCTGCGGCTCCGCGCGCTGGCAGCACCCACTCAGCGCGCGTGGCTCTCCGCCGCCGCCGCGGTGGCGCGAGGGTTCTGACTCCTGCACGACGCGTGCGGGTCGGACGACCCGTCAAACGCGCGCGCCCCTGCGACTCCCGCGACACGCGGATGCCGAAGGCGGATGCCGAACGGTGTGGCTCAGCCGCGCAGGCTGCCGACCCAGTTGCGGAGCAGCTGGATCCCCGCCTCGCCGGACTTCTCCGGGTGGAACTGCGTCGCGGAGAGCGGACCGTTCTCGACAGCGGCGAGGAACGAATCGCCGTACGTCGACCAGGTGAGAACCGGCTGCGGGAACGGCGGGATCACGTCGAGCTCCCAGGACTGGGCGGCGTAGGAGTGCACGAAGTAGAAGCGCTCCTGCTCGATGCCGCGGAACAGCACGGAATCGGCACCGGGCTCGACGGTGTTCCATCCCATGTGCGGCAGCACCGGCGCGTTGAGCTCCGTGACGGCGCCCGGCCATTCGCCGAGCCCCTCCGCATCGTGTCCACGCTCGACCCCGTGGGCGAAGAGAACCTGCATCCCGACGCAGATGCCCAGCACGGGGCGTCCTCCGGCGAGGCGCCGGTCGATGATCTCGTCGCCGCCGTGAGCATGGAGCGCCTCACGGACAGCCTGGAACGCCCCCACGCCGGGGACGAGCAGACCGTCGGCCTCCGTCGCCTCCTTGCGATCGCGCGTGAGGACGGCATCGGCGCCCGCGGCGACGAGAGCCTTCACCGCGGAGTGGACGTTTCCTGACTCGTAGTCGAAGACGGCGACCCTGGGCGCGCCGCTCACAGCGCTCCCTTCGTCGACGGCACCCCGTCGACCAGCGGGTCGAGGGCCTTCGCCTGGCGGAAGGCCCGAGCGAACGCCTTGTACTCGGCCTCGGCGATGTGATGCGGGTCGCGCCCGCCGAGGACACGTACATGCACGGTCAGACCGGCATTGAAGGCGATCGCCTCGAACGTGTGCCTGACGAGCGACCCGGTGAAGTGCCCGCCGATCAGGTGGTGCTCGAACCCGGCCGGCTCGCCGGTGTGCACGAGGTAGGGACGCCCCGAGATGTCGACCACGGCCTGGGCGAGAGCCTCATCGAGCGGGACGAGGGCGTCGCCGTAACGGGAGATCCCCGACTTGTCGCCGAGAGCTTCGCGGATGGCCTGTCCCAGCACGATCGAGACGTCCTCGACGGTGTGGTGAGCATCGATCTGCGTGTCGCCGGAGGCGCGGACGGTGAGGTCGGTGAGCGAGTGCTTCGCGAACGCCGTCAGCATGTGGTCGAAGAACGGCACCGACGTGTCGATGCGGCTCGATCCGGTTCCGTCGAGGTTCAGCTCGAGTTCGACGGTGGACTCCGACGTGCTGCGCACGCGCGTGGCGGTGCGGTGTGTCGGGGCGGGGATGCTCATGAATCCGATCCTATCGAGGCGAGGGCGTCGAGGAATGCCGTGGTCTCGGCCTCCGTTCCGGCGGTGACGCGCAGGTGTCCGGGGATCCCGACGTCACGCACGAGAACACCGCGGTCGTACAGCTGCTGCCACACCTTTCGAGGCTCAGAGACACCCCCGAAGAGGACGAAGTTCGACCAGGAATCATGGGGGGTGTAGCCGAGTGCCTCCAGCGTCGCCGAGATGCGATCGCGCTGCTCGACGATCTCGGCGACCATACCGAGCATGACCTCGGAATTGCGGAGCGCCGCGACGGCGGCCGCCTGTGTGAGGGCGCTGAGGTGGTAGGGAAGGCGGACGAGCCGCAGCGCATCGATGAACGCGGGGTCCGCAGCCAGATATCCGACGCGGGCACCCGCGAACGCGAACGCCTTGCTCATGGTTCGCGAGACCGCCAGTCGCGGGCGCCCCTCGAGCAGGGTCAGCGCGGAGGGCGCCTCCCGCGGAGCGAACTCCTGGTAGGCCTCATCGACCACGACGATGCCACGTGCTACCTCGTACACGGCCTCGATCACGTTGAGTCCGAGGGGGGTACCCGTCGGGTTGTTCGGTGAGCAGAGCAGGATCACGTCCGGATCGGTGTCGACCACCTGGGCTGCCGCTTCTTCGGGGGTGATCGTGTAGTCGGGCTGACGGGTGCCTGCGACCCAGCGTGCACCGGTCCCCTGCGCGATCAGCGGGTACATCGAGTAGGTCGGCGCGAAGCTGAATGCGGTGCGACCGGGACCGCCGAAAGCCTGCAGGATGTGCTGCAGCACTTCGTTCGATCCGTTCCCCGCCCAGATCTGCTCAGCCTGCAGGCCGTGGCCGAGGTAGTCCGCGAAGCCATCGCGAAGCGTCGTGAACTCACGATCCGGGTAGCGATTGACGTCGCGGAGCGCCACGGCGATGTCGTCGAGGATGTCGCTCGCCACCGCATCGGGCACCGGATGCGTGTTCTCGTTCACGTTCAGCGCCACCGGCAGCGGAGCCTGCGGGGCACCATAGGGCGTGAGCCCTCGGAGGTCGTCACGGAGCGGGAGGTCGTCGAGTGATGCAGTCACCCTTCCCATGGTAGGCCGCGCGCGACCGCCTCACTCCGAGGTGACGGTGAATGAGCGGTCGACTGTGCGGCCGCGATTCACTCCGAGTACTGTGCGGGGATCGCCAGCTCCTGGCCGATCTGCAGCGCGCCGCTGCGGAGGGCGTTCAGGCGGGTGATGTCTCCGATGACCTCGCGCGGGTCTGCCCCGGGCGCCACCGACTCGGCGATCGACCAGAGGGTGTCGCCCGGCATCACCGTGACCGAGGCGAAAGATGCGGTCGCGACCTGCTCGCCCGAGGCCATGGCGCTGCCGCCGCTCAGCGCGGCGAACCCGATGCCCGCCGCGAGGGGCACTGCGGCCAGAGCGAGCACGACGCGGCGGCCACGTGCCGTCAGCCGGAGCTTCGTCGCCGCACGGGGCGAGACGATGGCTGCGTTGCTGAAGGTGATGGTGCTCATGTCGTACTCCTCTGCATCTACCGCGTGAGCGGTGAAGGTGGCGTAGCGTTCGCATTCGCGACTCGGCCGGGAGCCGTGAATGCGAAGCTACGTTCCGAAGTTATCTTCGAATTCGAACATCTGTCAAGCGTTCTTCGAAAAACCGGGCCACGAATCCCTCGACACGCTCGAACAGATCTTCCAGATCGAGGTGATTCTCGGATACGGTTTCGATAACAACACCCCACCACGGGCCTCCGACATTCGAACTGAGACGCCGGATCGCACACCTGAGGAGCACCATGAGCGACATCGCCGCCCCCGAGTCCGACGCCCCCCGCACGCGTCGCCGGAAGAGCCTGAGCCCGAAGCAGATGGCGATCCTCGAGGTCATCCAGACATCGATCAGCCGCTACGGCTACCCGCCGAGCATGCGCGAGATCGGAGACGCGGTGGGGCTGAAGTCGCTCTCGAGCGTCACGCATCAGCTCGGCCAGCTCGAACTCAGCGGCTACCTCCGCCGCGATCCCGGCAAGACGCGCGCCATGGAGGTCCTCATCGACCTCCCCGGTTCGGGCACCGAGAATCCGGACGACGTCGCGACCCCCGTCGGCGACGCCGCACTGGTGCCGCTCGTCGGCCGCATCGCCGCGGGAGTCCCGATCACCGCAGACCAGCAGGTCGAGGAGATCTTCCCCCTCCCCCGTCAGCTCGTGGGCAAGGGCGACCTGTTCATGCTCAAGGTCTCGGGCGAATCGATGATCGACGCCGCGATCTGCGACGGGGACTGGGTGGTCATCCGCTCGCAGAACAGCGCGGAGAACGGCGAGATCGTCGCCGCCATGCTCGACGGCGAGGCCACCGTCAAGGTCCTGCGCCGCCGCGACGGCCACACGTGGCTGCTGCCCCGCAACTCCGCCTTCGAGCCGATCCTCGGCGACGAGTCGGTCGTGCTCGGTAAGGTCGTCGCCGTGCTCCGCGCCGTGTGACGGCGGTCTTCTCCGACGCGCCGTAGGCTCGTTCCATGTCGTCGCCGTTCGGTACCTGGCCATCGCCCTTCTCCCCGTCATCCGTAGCCGCATCCTCACCGCGTTTCGACGGCGCCGTGTTCGTGGGAGACGAGATCTGGTGGGGCGAGAGCGTCCCGGCCGAGAGTGGTCGGCGCACCGTGCGCAGCACCTCGGGCGCAGAGATCCTGCCGGCGCCGTGGAGCACCCGATCCCGCGTTCATGAGTACGGCGGCGGTGCGTGGACGGCCGACGCCGCGGGGACCCTGTACTTCGTCGACGCGGACACGCAGCGTGTGCACCGGATGAGTCCGGGCGACGCCCCGACACCGCTCACGTCGCCTGGCCCCGCCCACGGCGGCCTTCGCGTGCAGCAGGGGCGGCTGTTCGCCGTGCGCGAGGACCTGACGTCAGAACCCCATCGGCGCGCGATCATCGAGATCCCGGTGGACGGCTCGGCCGCGGAGGACTCCGCGAGACTCTCGATCGTCGCGGAGGGCCCGTCTTTCTATGCGCATCCCGCTCTCTCCCCCGACGGCACGCGCATCGCCTGGGTCGAATGGTCCGCTCAGCGCATGCCCTGGCAGCAGGCGTCTCTCATCGTGTCCGACGGCACCCGACGCGTCGTTCTCCCGACCCTGGCCGCACTGCAGCCGGAGTGGGACGGCGACGACGCTCTCCTGTTCTCCGACGACCCCAGCGGCCGCTGGGCCCTGTACCGTCAGCGCCTCGACCACCTCGACCCCGAGGGCGAGCCCGTCGGCGTCGGCGAGGCGACGGACGACGCCGACACCGGCTATGGGCTCTGGGTGTTGGGCAACCGCTGGTATCGGCCGCTGGAGGACGGCCGCATCGTCCTCGTACGCACACAGGGCCGCGACGAGGTCGCCGCCCTTGACCACGATGGACGGATGCGCCGGCTGGACGTCCCCGCCGACGGCCACGTCAGCGTCGATGACGTCTCCGGCTCGCGTGTGCTGCTCTCCGGCGACAGCTCCCGTGCCGCATCCGGTGTCTGGTGCGTCGATGTGGACAGCGGTGTCGTGACGACGGTCGCGGGTGGCCGACCGGTCGATCGCGACTGGATGCCGCCCGCATCTCAGATCGTGGTCGACGGCGCTCACGGCACCGTGCACGCCTTCGCCTACCCGCCCGCTCACCCCGAGGCCACGGCTCCCGAGGGCGAGCTGCCTCCGTATCTCGTGCTCGTGCACGGCGGACCGACCGCGCATGTGACGGGGGCCGCATCCTCTGCGATCGCGTTCTACACGAGCCGCGGCATCGGCGTGCTCGACGTGAACTACGGCGGGTCGAGCGGCTACGGGCGCGCCTACCGTGAGCGTCTCGACGGCGGATGGGGCATCGTCGACGTCGACGATGTCATCGCCGCGGCGCGCGGGCTGGCCGATGCGGGTCTCGCGGATCCCGCGTGCATCGCGATCCGCGGGAGCTCCGCCGGGGGCTGGACGGTGCTCTCGGCGCTCGTGCGCGGGGGAACCTTCGCCGCAGGCATCAGCCGCTACGGCGTCACCGATCTGCGGATGCTGAGCGCGCACTCGCACGACTTCGAGGCCCCGTACATCGAGGGACTCGTCGGACCGCTGCCTGAAGCGGAGGACCTCTACATCGAGAGGTCTCCCCTGACCCACGCCGACCGCATCGACGTGCCGGTGCTCCTCATGCAGGGGGCGGAGGATCGCGTCGTCCCGCCCGCCCAGTCCGAGGCCATCCGTGATGCGCTGGCAGAACGCGGCGTCGACCACGAGTACGTGCTGTACCCGGGCGAGGGCCACGGATTCCGCTCGTCCGAGACCATCGTCGATGCGCTCGAGCGTGAACTGCGCTTCCTCGGGCGCGTGTTCGGGTTCAGTCCCGCGGACTGATCACTCGCCGACGCGGTTGCGCAGCCGCATGGCCCGGTCGGCCTCACGGGTGTCCTGCCGCTCACGCAGGGTCTGACGCTTGTCGTACTCGCGCTTTCCCTTCGCCAGAGCGATCTCGACCTTCGCCCGTCCGTCCGAGAAGTAGAGCTTGAGCGGGATCAGCGTGTACCCGCCGGCCGAGACGGCATGGGAGAGCTTCGCGATCTCCTCGCGGTGCAGCAGCAGCTTGCGCACGCGCTTCGACGCGTGGTTGGTCCAGTGACCCTGCGAGTACTCCGGGATGTGCACGGAGTCGAGGAAGACCTCGTTGCCTTTCACGAAGGCGTAGCCGTCGCTCAGGTTCGCGCGCCCCTGGCGCAGCGACTTCACTTCGGTGCCGGTGAGCACCATCCCCGCCTCGTACGACTTCTCGATCGTGTAGTCGTGACGTGCGCGACGATTGGTCGCGATGACCTTCTCCCCGCGTTCCCTGGGCATGCTTCTCTCCTGATCCGCGTCGTGCAGTGGTTCTCGAGCCCCGTCCGGGGCACACGACAGCCTGTCAGTCTATACCGGCCGCGACCTCAGGTACGCAGCCATCTGCGGATCGCGAATCCTGCCGACAGGGCGGCCAAGAGCACGCCGATGCCGATGAGGACGGGCACCACGACCGCGGCATCCTGCATCCCGATCCAGGTGGTGATGAACGGCACGCGTCCCCGGAGGTAGCCGTTGACGCCGAAGTGCACTCCCGCGACCACCGCGGCGCTGGCCAGCACCGACCCGAGGAACGCGGCGAACACCCCCTCGAGCACGAACGGGGTCTGGATGAACCGGTTCGACGCCCCCACGAGGCGCATGATCCCGATCTCCTTGCGTCTGGCGTACGCCGACAGCCTGATGGTCGTGCCGATCAGCAGGATCGCAGCGATCAGCATGAGCACGGCGATCCCCACCGCGATGTAGGTGGCGACGGTGAGCGCAGAGAACAGCGGTTCGAGGTACTGCAGCTGGTCCTGCACCTGCTCGACACCGGCGACGCCGTTGAACGCCTCCGCGATCACCTGCGACTGCCCCGGGTCCTTCATCGTGACGAAGAAGACCTCGAAGGCCTGGTCGGGTGTGATGACGCTGGCCTGGTCCTCGCCGAGCTGGTCGACGAGCTTGGCGTAGGTGTCTTCCTTCGAGTCGAAGGTGACCTCGCTGATGAGCGGTGCCAGCGCCTCACCCTCGAGTTGCGCGCGCACCGCGTTCACCTGGTCTTCGGAGGCCCCGCCGTCGACGCAGGTGTCCTTCTCGGAGATGTCCGAGCACATGTAGACCGCCACCTGGGCCCGCTCGGTCCAGTAGCCCCGCATGGTGCCGATCTGGCCCTGCATCAGGATCGCCGCTCCGACGAACGTGAGCGAGACGAAGGTGACGAGCACCACCGAGATCACCATCGAGATGTTGCGGCGAAGTCCGCCGAGAGCCTCGGCCAGGATCAGTCCGATTCTCATGAGGTGGGCCCCACTTCATCTGCGCCGTCGTCGGACAGGCCGAGCCGATCGGCCACTCCGAGTTCTGCGACGTCCACGGTGGGCAGCACGATCGGATGCGTGCGGGGGCCCACTGCGGCCTGCGTCGGGACCGCCGCGTCCTCGGGCGCGATCACATCGGAGGATGCGGGCACGTCGGACGGGGCTGCCTGGGCCTCGGGCGTCTCCGACGCGCGAGGAACGGCATCGGACGACGTCGCCGCAGCCCGGCGCTGCGCATTGAGCTCTTCGCTGAGGGCCGCGCGGACGACCGAGAGGTCAGCCGTCTGGCGCTGGACCTCCTGCACTGCGGTGAGCGCGGCTGCCGCTGCGGCCCCACGCACCTCCTCGGGCACGAGTCTCGGGATCTTCGAGGTGTCGCCGTATCCGCCGTGCACCTCGTCTCTCACCATCACGCCGTCACGGAGCTCGATGACCCGGCGCTGCATCTGGTCGACGAATGCCGCTTCGTGCGTGGCCATCAGCACCGTGGTGCCCCCGGCGTTGATGCGCGCCAGCAGCTGCATGATGTCGACCGAGGTGGCGGGGTCGAGGTTTCCGGTCGGCTCGTCGGCGAGCAGCACCTGTGGGCGGTTGACCAGCGCCCTCGCGATCGCGACGCGCTGCTGCTCACCGCCGGAGAGCTCGTGCGGCATCCGCTTCTGCTTGCCGTCGAGCCCCACCAGCGCAAGCGCCTCGGGGACGGCCTGCTGGATGAAGCCTCTCGAGGAGCCGGTCACCTGGAGCGTGAACGCGACGTTCTGATAGACGGTCTTCGACGGCAGCAGTCGGAAGTCCTGGAACACGGATCCGATATGGCGGCGGAAGTAGGGGACCTTGCGGTTGGCGAGCGATCTCAGATCGCGCCCGAGCACGGCGACCCGGCCGGTCGTCGGCACGTCTTCGCGCAGGATGAGCCGCAGACAGGAGGACTTGCCCGAGCCCGATGCTCCGACGAGGAAGACGAACTCCCCGCGTTGGACTTCGAAGTCGACCTCGGACAGCGCGGGACGCAGGGTCCCGCGATAGCGCTTCGTGACGTTCTCGAACCGAATCATGGCGTTTCGAGCCTAAGCGCGCTGTGCATCGACTCCGCGAGCGACACCCCGCTCGCCCCCGGAGTGTCGCCGTGCACTGCTATACATGAAAGTGCCGATCCATGCCGTCCGCGTGGACGCGACTCCGAGGGGGAACCATGACGACGCCTGCAGGCTGGTACGACGACGGATCCGGCCGACAGCGCTGGTGGGACGGCGCCCAGTGGACCGAGCACTTCGCTCCCCTGGCCGACGACGCACCCGCGGCTGACACGACCGGCAGCGATGTCACCGGCAGCGATGTCACGGGCAGCGATGCCGGAGCCGTCGAGACCGCTGCGGCCGCGCGCGACGAGGCCCCGCATGACGCTGCCGCCGCCGAGACCGCAGACGCGATCGGCTCGGTCGCCGCTGTCGAGAGCCAGTCCTGGAACACCCCGGCCCCGACCGACGCCGACGACGTCGAAGCCACCTCGGATGCCGCCTCCGCCGACGCGGGCTCCGCTGATGCTGCTCCCGCCTACGGATCCGACACTACCCCCGCGTACGACGCCACACCTGCGCACGACGCCACACCTGCGTACGACGACACGAACGCCGCATCCGGATCCGACGCGGGCGAGCCGGCCGCGACATGGCCGCCCACCGACACCGCCGCGGCTGCCGGCACGGACGCTGACAGCGGCACCGAGGTCAGGAACGAGAATGCGCCCCAGTGGCCGGATCAGGGCTTCGCCGCTCCGGGTGCCACTGCTGCCGCCACTCCCCCGAGCGATCCGGGGTCGCCCTACGGACACCCCGCCCCCTCCTACCCGGGCGCCGGAGCCTCCTACCCGGGCGCGGCTGCTCCGGAACAGCCGCAGCAGTACCAGGGCGCACCCGGATATCCCCAGACGACGCCCGGCTACCCCCAGACGACGCCCGGTTACCCCCAGACGACGCCCGGCTACCCCGGCGCATCCGCGTACGCTCCGCCCGGCCCGGCCTACGGGGCAGGCGGCGGCTATCCCGCCGCGTACGGCAGCCCGGCTCCCGTCGAACCGCCGCGCCTGTCCATCGTGGGCGTGGTCGGACTCGCGATCGCCGGCCTCGGCACGATCCTGTCGTGCATCCCGGCGACCTTCGTCTTCGGCTGGATCCTGCTCGCCGCCGGCTTCATCGTGTCGCTGATCTCGATCTTCCTCAAGGGCAAGAAGTGGCCGGGCATCGCCGGTCTCATCCTGTCGGTCGTCGGCACGATCCTCGCGGTCGTGGTGGCCATCGTGTTCGTGACGTCGAGCGTCGCCCAGGCCGTGCGCGACCTGCCGACCACGCCGCCGTCCAGTGACTCCGACACCGGTACCGACCCCGGCACCGACGAGGGTACGGATCCCGGTACCGACGGAGGCACCGGCCCCACCGACGTGGTCCAGGGCGAGATCGGCTCTCCCCTCACGATCACGCAGATGTCGGGTACGAGCGAGGTCACGGTCAACTCCGCGACGTGGGCGACCGAGGACGGCTCGAGCATCCCCTCGACCAACGGCGGGTACGTGATCCTCGATGTGACCTTCACGGGCGTATCGGGCACGAGCTACGTCAACCCGTTCTACTTCGCACTCACGACCGCCGAGGGCACCGAAGGCACCTACGACTACTACGTCGACGGCATCGTGGCGGAGGAGCTTGCTGAAGGCGACACCGTCTCGGGCAAGATCACCTTCGACGTCGCCAAGAGCACCGCGTACCGGATCACCTTCACGGACGAGCTGCTGCAGGACGTCGCGAGCATCCGGTTCACCGCGTCCGAAGGCTGACCGACATACGAGACGCCCGGCGATCATCATGATCGCCGGGCGTCTCGTGTATGCGGGGCTCCATGCCGGACGAGGTCACTCCTCGTCGCCGCACGCGGTCAGTCTTCGTCCTTGCGCTTGCGCCAGCGGATTCCGGCCGAGATGAAGCCGTCGAGGTCGCCGTCGAACACGGCGGCAGGGTTGCCCGACTCGTGTCCGGTGCGCAGATCCTTGACGAGCTGCTGACCGTAGAGGAAGTACGAGCGCATTTGGTCGCCCCAGCTGGCCGTGATGGTGCCGGCGAGCTCCTTCTTCTTCGCAGCCTCCTGCTCCTTCTGCTGCAGCAGGAGCCTCGTCTGGAGCACGCGCATGGCGGCCGCACGGTTCTGGATCTGCGACTTCTCGTTCTGCATCGAGACGACGATGCCGGTCGGAAGGTGCGTGAGACGCACAGCGGAGTCGGTGGTGTTGACGGACTGACCGCCCGGGCCCGATGAACGGAACACGTCGACGCGGATGTCGCTCTCGGGGATGTCGACCTCGGTCGCCTCCTCCATGAGCGGGATGACCTCGACCGCGGCGAACGACGTCTGCCGCTTGTCCGCGGAGCCGAACGGGCTGATGCGCGCGAGGCGGTGCGTGCCGGCCTCGACCGACACCGTGCCGAACGCGTACGGGGCGTCGATCTCGAACGTCGCCGACTTGATGCCCGCGCCCTCGGCGTACGAGGTGTCCATGACCTTGACGGGGTACTTGTGGCGTTCGGCCCAACGCAGGTACATGCGCATGAGCATCTCGGCGAAGTCGGTGGCGTCATCGCCGCCGGCGCCGGAGCGGATCGTGATGATCGCCGATCGCTCGTCGTACTCGCCGTCCATGAGCGTCTGGACCTCGAGCTGGTTGATCATCTCGGTGAGAGCGCTGAGCTCGGCGCGCGCCTCGACGGCCGACTCCTCGTCACCCATCTCGTTCGCGAGTCCGACCAGCACCTCGAGGTCGTCGAGCCGCCGGCCGATTCCCTCGACCCTGGCGAGCGCGGACTGCCGGTGGCTCAGCGCGCTGGTCACCTTCTGTGCGCGTTCGGGGTCGTCCCAGAGGTCCGGCGCACCGGCCTCCTCACTGAGGCGGGCGATGTCGGAGCGGATGGCCTCGACGTCGAGGACCTCGCGAATGTCACCGTAGGTGAGTCGCAGGGCCTGGATGTCGGCGGAGAGATCGAGTTCGAGCATGTCGGGACCAGCCTAACGTGCCGCCTGCGCAGGCGGGGACGGCGTCGAACGGGAGTAGCGTGAAACGAGTGAGCAGCGCATCGACGGTCCTGAGACGATTCGGGCCGATGGTGTACCTCCCCACGGTGCTCTTCTCCCTCGGTGAGGGAGCGGTGATCCCGCTGATCCCCGTGATCGCCGCGCGCATGGGAGCGGATGTGGCTTTCGCCGCGCTGGTCGCGTCGGCGCTCGTGGTGGGACAGCTGTGCGGCAATCTGCCCGCGGGATGGGCGGTGTCGCGCATCGGAGAGCGGTTGACGATGGTCATCGCGGGAGTGATCGCGATCGGGTCGGGCGTCGGCATGGTCTTCGCTCCGACACTCGGCGTGCTGGCGGCATCCGTCTTCCTTCTCGGCTTCTGCGCCGCAGCGTTCGGCCTCGCACGGCACGCATTCATGACGACCCGCGTGCCGATCGCGTTCCGCGCGCGGGCTCTGTCGCTGCTCGGCGGGAGCTTCCGTCTCGGCGTCTTCATCGGCCCGTTCGTCGCGGCCGGGCTGCTGCAGCTGTTCGGTGCCGAGTCCGCCGCGATCTGGTTCTTCCTCGGGTGTCTCGTCGTCATGGTGCTGCTCGTGCTGCTCGGCCCGGATCCCGAGAAGACGATCCCGGTGACGACCGCCCTGCGCACGGCTCCGCTCGCGCCGGACTCCGGCGAGGCCGTGAGCGGAGCGATCCCCACGGCGGAGCGGGCGGGGATCTTCCGCACGATGTGGCAGCAGCGCAGCGTGCTCGGGCGTCTCGGACTCGCGGCGGCGTCGCTGTCGGCCGTCCGGTCCGCGCGACAGGTCGTGTTGCCGCTGTGGGGCCTCTCTCTGGGGCTCGACGCCTCGACCATCGCGCTGGTGGTCGGCATCTCCGGCGCCATCGACTTCGCCCTCTTCTACGCGAGCGGCCAGGTGATGGACCGCTTCGGCCGGCTGTGGGCGGCCATGCCGGCGATGGTGTTGATGGGCTCGGGGTTCCTCGCGCTGTCGCTGACTCACGATCTCGACTCGTCCGTGCTGTGGTTCGGCATGTTCGCCGCGGTGCTCGGAGTGGGCAACGGACTCTCCAGCGGCATTCTGCTGACCCTCGGGGCCGACGTCGCACCGAAGAGCGAGCCGGCCGCGTTCCTCGGGTCGTGGCGCACTCTGACGGATGCCGGAGGGGCCGTCGCGCCTCTCATGGTCTCGGCTGTCACCGCGCTCGCCTCGCTGCCGATCGCGGCTGCCGTCGTCGGCGTGATCGGTCTGGTCGGCGCCGGTGGGTTCATCCGCTGGATACCGCGGTTCGTGCCGCGCGCCAGGGAGGAGCGACCATGAGCGTGCTGGGTGCCGATCTGCACCGCCTGGTGGACGGCGCAGCCGTGTCGTCCGAGCGGGAGCGCGCCGCCCGAGAGGACTTCGCGACGTTCTTCGCCGACGATGACGGGCCGGTGTCGCGCGACGACGGCCCGCGTCACGCGACGGCCTCCGCGTTCGCCTTCGATCCGACGCTCACGCGCACGCTGCTCGTGTTCCACGGCAAGGGGCGGTTCTGGGTGCAGCCCGGCGGCCATCTCGAGCGAGGCGACGCATCGATCACGGATGCCGCGCTGCGCGAGCTGCAAGAGGAGACGGGGGCCGACCCTGCCCCGCTCGGTGATCGGTTCATCTACGACCTCGACCACCACGCACTGTCGTCGGCGTTCGGTCGTTGCGCCTCGCATCTCGACATCGGCGTCGCCGTCGTGGTGCCCGATGACGCGCCGCTCCGACTGAGCGACGAGTCCGAGGATGTGCGCTGGTGGGCGCTGGACGCGCTGCCGACCGACGTTCCGCACGGTTTCGAGGAGCGCGTGCACCGCCTGCGCGATCGTTTGGCTGGCTGAGCTCACCGCAGCGCCGTCCGGCTCGTCGACTCCAGGCGTGAGTGCAGGACTAGCGGGTGGGAGCGTCGGCCAGATCGAGTGTGCGCCTTCTTCTGCGGATCGCTCGGTCCACGGCGAGGACGATCACGATGAGCACCCCGGTGCACGCGCCGATGATCCATGGATCAATAGATGTGACGAGCGCGAGTACGACCGAAACGACAATCAGGATTCCGGGCAGCCAGGTGCGCAGAAGGGGCGCGCTGCTGCTCCTCGGTCTCGCACTGGGGCGCGACGTGTTCAGATTCATCTTGCGTTCCTCACCAGGGGCGGCTCTCTTTCACCCATCCCCAGGATCGCCGATCGAGGACGAGCCTCGTGTGTGCGACGTGGACATCCGTGCTCTATCTCGGTATTTCGATTTCGATGGCCTGCGCGATCGTATGGCTGGCTGAGCTCACCGCAGCGCCGTCCGGCTCGTGCCCGTCGATTCCAGGCGCACGCCGTCGGGGACGAAGGAGGAGATGAGCGGTGGATGCCAGTCGATCGTGATCGTCACGCGCGCCGAGATGCCGTCCGGTGTCGTCGCAGATTCCCGTACTGCACCACCGGGCATCGCGGACAGCACCTCATCGACCTGCTCGCGGACGCCCTCGTCTGTGAGCACCGCTCGTGCACTCTCGCCCTCGACGACCAGGGTGAAACCATCGGCTCCGGCGAGCGCGGCGGAGTCCGCGAGCGCGTCGAGGCGCTTCTGGGCCAGGTAGAGATCGGTGGCGCAGACCGTCACGAAGATGAGAGCGAGGGCGAGCAGCGCATACCCGAGAGTGAGCAGAAGAACGCTGCCGTCCTCGCGGGTGCGCATCACTCCGCACCCCACAACCGCGAGATCTTCTGCACCGCGACGCCTTCCACCGGCACGGACGCGGCCTCGCGAAGCCCGAGAACCTCAGGCACGAGCGGCAGCCGCACCTCGGTCGCGACGGTGACCGTGATCGTCGCTCCTGCCGAGGGGCATGGGACGCCTTCCGGGTCGCACGTCGTCGCCACCGAGATAGCATCCGCATCGATGCCGTATTGCGCCGAGATGTTCGCGATCACCTGATCGCCTCGCGCCCCGGCCGCCGCCGCGTCGGGCGCATCCGCGATGATCCGAGCCGTATGTCGCGCGGCGGCCTCGACCCCCATCGACTGCTCCTGGATGGCCCCGAGTGCGAGGATCAGGTATACGAGCGGCACGAGGAGGAGCACTCCGACCGTGATGAACTCCAGTGCTGCCGAGCCGTCGTCATCGCTCATCGAAGGATTCCTCCGGCGCATGGGATTCCACCTCCAGAGCCAGCGGGATGCCGAGGAGACCGATGACGGGCAGGGTCGTGCGGATCCGCAGATCGACCGTCGGGTATCCGTGCGCGGTGGAGCGCTCGACGGTCACTTCACCGGCGTACGCATCGCCGACCACTCGGGTGATGCCGTCGCGTGCGCGTTGCGCGCCGTCCTCGAGGGTCGTATCGGCGAGGGCGGCGTAGTAGGCGCCTTCGACCGCGGCATCGTGCACCACGTTGCGGACGTACACGGCGAGCGCCAACTGCAGCACAGCGAGCGTCAGCACGGTGAGAAGTGTGCCCACGAGCACGAACTCGACGGGACTCGAGCCCCTGTCATCTCCGGTGCGACGCGGGGTGAGGGCCACCCGGACCACCTCAGATCCCCGACACCCTCTGAATCGCCTGTTCGAAAAGCGCGCTGAGCGCCGGCCCGGCGACCGCCCAGATGAGAACCACCAGACCGGCGGTCATGAGGGTTACGAGCACCCAACCCGGGACATCGCCCCGCTCGTCCTCGAAGAGATCACGACTCCGCTCCGCAGCACGGTGCCCCCAGGCGTGAACTCGATCAGAGGCGGAAACGCCGACAGCACCCGCAGTACCGTGCGCCTCCCGGACCCGGCCCGACTCGAACGGGCGACCACCCTCGACAGGCTGCGGGTTGGGCACACCCTTACCGGGTAGATGCGCCTTGGGCGGGCTCGATTGCACGGTAGCAGAGACGCTCGCGCCTCCAAAGAGGAGACTCTGGTTCTGACATAGGTGGAATGGAGCGAGCACCCACCCCGGGACGTCGCCCCGCTCGTCCCGCAGCAGCGTCGGAGATGCGGCGTCCGCGATTCCTGATTCGTCTCGTGTGATGTTCATGACGTCCTTTCGTCGTGTGCGCTCAGCCGATGCCGAGGCGGAGGATGAAGAGTCCCGGGTAGATGGCGAAGAGCACGGAGAGCGGCAGGATCAGGAACACCAGCGGCAGGAGCATCAGGATCTCTTTGCGACCCGCCTGCTCGATGAGCACTCGTTTCGCGTCGCCTCGGGCGTCGCCGGCCTGAGCGTGCAGCACAGCCGAGAGGGGCGCGCCGTGTTCGAGGGCGGCGACCACCTGATCGATCGCCCGGGTGAGGGCCGGCATCTGCACGCGCGCACCCATCTCCACCAGAGCATCGGCGAGCGGCGATCCCGTCCCCACCGCGAGGACCACGCGACGTAGTTCCGCGGGGAGCTCGCCCGATCCGATCGCTGCAACGCGCCGCACCGAGTCCAGTAGTCCCTCACCGGCCGCGAGGCAGAGGGCGAGGAACTCCAAGACGGTCGGCAGCTCGTCGGTGAGTCGTGCGCGCCGCGCGGCCACCCGTGCGCCGAGCAGCACGTCGTAGCCGATGCCGGCCGCCGCTGCGGCGAGCGCCGGCAGCACGACGAGTGGAGGGCTCATACGGGCGGACACGGCGAGCACGATCACGCACACCGCTCCCACGGTGAGGCCCGCGAGGATCCAGCCGAGCTGTCGTGCTCGGAAGGTCGCGGGCTCCAGCATCGACCCTGCTTGAACGAGACGGCGCCGCAGAGCCTCTGTTCCGCCGAGCATCCGCTCGAACGTCGTCAGCGCACGGATCCAGATTCGACGGTCGCTCACCGGCAGCACCCCGACCCTGGGAAGGACGATCGCAGGCAGATCCTCATCCGCGACGACATCGCGCACATAGGGCGCGATCCGCAGGGTGAGCGGCGATGCCGACCATCGCGGCACCGCAGCGAGCACGCACAGCACTCCCGTGGCGAAGACTCCCCCGCCGAGGACGGCGACAGCCAGAGCGGAGAACGCACTCACCCGAACCACCTCCTCGACTCGGACAGCCGACCGATCCTGATCATGATGCGGAAGGCGATCGCCGACACGGCGGCCCCGACGCAGATGACGATCATGCCCTCGGCGGTGGCGTACGCAGCCGCGCCCTCGGGCCGCAGCACCAGCAGCGCGAGGATCACCCAGGGCGCCACGGTTCCGAGCACGGCGGCCCCACGAATCCACGACTGCCGGGCTTCGACTTCGCCTCGCAGTGCCGCATCCACCCGCACCGACGAGGAGAGCGAACGCAGCACTCCCCCGAGCTCGGTACCGCCCACCTGCCTCGCCATGCGCAGAGTCTCGATGATGCGATCCGCGATCGGATCCGCCAACGCGCTCTTCAGGCGATCGAGGCTGGTGTCGAAGCGCCCGGTCGCCCGCATGTCTCTCGCGAACACGGCGAACGCCGGCCTCATCGTCACCGGTGCCGACTCCGCAAGCCCCGCGACCGCGTCCGGCAGCGGCAGCCCGACCCGGATCGACGCGATCAGCAGATCGCAGACGTCGGGCCAGAGCTGTCGCCGCAGCCTGCGCAACCGCATCCGCCGCGACCTGAGGAAGACGATCGGCGCCAGCGCTCCCGTCAGGCCTGCGAGAACCGCCAGCACCGGTATCGCCGTTGCCAGCCATGCCGCGGATGCCGCGGCGAGTGCGATGAGCGCGGAGATCGCCAGCAGCGCGCGGGCCGTGGTTCCGCCGAGACCCGCCTCCTCGAGGAGGCGGAGCGAGCGACCGCCGCGCCGGCCCGCCTCATCTCGCTCGCGCGACGGCCAGAACCACGGCGAGAGGCACAGCAGAAGTCCTGCAGCGAGCAGCGCGCCCAGCAGTACCGTCACAGTGCCCCACCGACCCGCCGCAGGTCGGCTCGGCGCCACGTCGCGGTCCGCGCCCCGTCTGCTCCCCCGTACACCGATCGCGCGGTGATCTGCCCGTCGACCACTTCGCCGGTGAGCGCGAGGACTTCACGCACGCGCCGCACTCCCGAACCGTCGCGCTCACAATGCACGACGAGGTCGACCGCCCCGGCCAGCGCGGGGACGAGGAACGAGCGCTCGATGTTCCGCCCGGCGAGCAGGGGCAGCAACGTGAGTTTCTCGAGGGCGTCTCGGGCGGAATTCGCGTGCACCGTGGCGGCGCCCGGCACACCCGTGTTCAGGGCGAGCACGAGGTCGAGCGCCTCCGCATCCCTGACTTCGCCGACGACGAGACGATCCGGACGCATCCGCAGTGCTTCCTTCACGAGCCTGCGCAGGGAGATCTCCCCCGTTCCTTCGAGACTCGCCTGCCGGCTCTGCAGCGCCACGACGTCGGGTCCCGTGACTGCGAGCTCGAACGTCTCCTCCACGGTGATCACGCGCTGCACCTCGACACAGGATGCGAGCAGCGCACCGAGCACCGTCGTCTTCCCCGCGTGGGTCGCGCCCGAGACGATGACGGTCTTGCCTGCCCGCATCGACATGCCGAGGAAGTCAGCGAGATCGGCGGTCAGAGCGCCGTCGGAGACGAGTGCATCGAGCGTGCGGTATCGCGGCAGGAACTTCCTGATGTTGACGGACCACGAGCCCCGTACGACATCGGCGATCGCGACGTGCAGCCGTGACCCATCGGGCAGGGAGGCATCCACGAACGGCCGGCTGATGTCGACACGGCGGCCCGTGGACTGCAGCATCCGCTCGACGAGATCGCGCACCTGCGACTCGGTGAGGTGCAGGTCGACGCGCTGGGCCACCCCTCGTCGGGCGACGTGGACGCTGTCGGGCCCGTTGAGCCAGACCTCCTCGATCTCGGGGTCGTCGAGCAGCGGCTGCAGCGCTCCGAACCCGTTCACCGCGGCGAGCACGTCGCGCACGCACCCCGCCTCGTCGTCGATCAGGGTCCCGCCACGAGCGAGGGCCGCGTCGTTGAACCGTCGCACTTCGGCGAGCGCGACGCCGTGCGCCGTCTCCGCATCGAGAGTGGGGTCTGTGCCCTCAGCGCGAAGGCGCTGCCGGACGCGTTCGGAGACGAGGACGGTCGGCTGCATCACCCGAGCATCCTCGCAAGGATCCGCCTCGGGCCGTCTGAGTTATCCACAACCACAGCAGCGCACCTGCGGGCGGATCCCCAGCATCGGCGGATGCCTCGATCAGTAGACTGATTCCACCGCGCGGGAGTGGTGGAATTGGCAGACACGCAGGATTTAGGTTCCTGTGCCCCAGGGCGTGTGGGTTCAAGTCCCACCTTCCGCACCGATCAGTCGCATGCCGTGCGGCCGACGACGTGACCGCCGCGCAGCGCACTACGACGGGAAATCCATGCATCACGCCGCTCTCATCCCCTGGCTCGACCCCGCCACGATCATCGGCTCGGCCGGCCCGTGGGCACTGCTGGTGGTGTGCTTCATCGTCTTCGCCGAGACGGGCCTGCTCATCGGGTTCCTGCTGCCGGGTGACACGCTGCTGGTGATCTCCGGACTGCTGTCGCACCCGATCGCCGGTTCCGAGCACGGGGTCTTCGGCCTCAACGTGTGGATCGTGGCGCTGCTCATCGGCCTCTCTGCCTTCGTCGGTGGTGAAGTGGGGTATCTGATCGGACACAAGGGCGGGCCGGCAGTCTTCGAACGCAAGGAATCCGGCCTCTTCAGCAAGAAGAACGTCGAGCGCACGAACGCGTTCTTCGAGCGTTTCGGCGGCATCACCGTCATCCTGGCCCGCTTCGTACCGATCGTCCGCACGTTCGCGCCGGTCGCGGCCGGCGTCGGTCACATGCCGTGGCGGCGCTACTCGCTCTACAACCTCATCGGCGCGATCCTCTGGGGCTTCGGCCTCACGATGTTCGGCTACCTGATCGGCTTCATCCCCCCGGTCGCCGAATTCGTCGAGAGCTACATCGATCTGATCCTCCTCGCGGCCGTCGGCGGCACCGCGCTGATCACGCTCTACCACTACCTGTCCGAGCGCCACAAGGCGAAGAAGGAGCGCGAGGCCGGCCACGGCGAGACCGATTCTGCAGAAGCGCAGGAACTCACGCTCGACGCCGAGGTCTTCGACCGGGCTCCCGACCTCGACGGCGACGGGAAGCACTGATCAGCGTCAGCTGACAGAAGGCGGGCTGAGGACTCAGCCCGCCTTCTTCTTGCTCGGGGCCTTCTTCGTCGTACTGGTCTTCTCGGCGGGTTCCGATCGAGCGGCCTTCGTGCGCGCGACGCTCGCGCGCAGGGCCTCCATGAGGTCGATGACCTCTCCGCTCTTGGCGTCGCCCTCGGCCTCGCCGAACGTCTCCGACACGTCGAAGGTCTCGCCGGCCTCGATCTTGGCGTCGATCAGCGTGCGCAGCTCCTGCTGGTACTCGTCGACGAACGAGGCGGGGTCGAAGTCGGCCGAGTAGCTGTCGACGAGGGATGCCGAGAGCTCGAGCTCCTTCTTCGAGATGCGCACATCCTCATCCAGCGACGGGAACTCGGCCTCGCGCACCTCGTCGGCCCACAGCAGCGTCTGCAGCACCAGCACCTTGCCCCGAACGCGCAGCGCGGCGAGCCGCGTCTTCTGTCGCAGCGTGAACCGCACGATCGCGGTGCGGTCGGTCTGCTCGAGCGTCTTGCGCAGCAGCACATAGGCCTTGGGCGACTTGGAGTCGGGCTCCAGGTAGTAGGGCTTGTCGAGCGTCAGCAGGTCGACCTGCTCGGACGGCACGAACTCGACGACATCGATCTCCCGGCTCTTCTCTGACGGCAGCGCGGCGAGATCCTCCTTCGTGAGAACGACGGTCTGCCCCTCCTCGACGTAGGCGCGGTCGATGTCGGCGTACGCGACGATCTCGCCGCAGACCTCGCAGGTGCGCTGGTAGCGGATGCGACCGCCGTCCTTCTCGTGCACCTGATGCAGCGGCACATCGTGGTCCTCGGTGGCGGAGTACACCTTGACGGGCACGTTGACGAGGCCGAAGGTGAGCGCACCCTTCCAGATGGTTCTCATGGCACCAGTGAACACCAGCAGCAGTCGCGGGGGCCAGAGGCTTGACTACGCTGGCGTCATGGTTGCGGAGGCGCAGAACGTGCAGATCGACGGGCGTCGACTGCGCGTCACCAACCTCGACAAGGTCGTGTACCCCCAGACCGGCACCACCAAGGGCGAGATCATCGCCTACTACACGGCGATCGCGCCGCATCTGCTCCCGCTGCTCGAGGGCCGTCCGGTCACACGCAAGCGCTGGGTCGAGGGCGTCGGGACCGCGGATCACCCCGCAGACTCCTTCTTCACGAAGCAGCTCGAGCCGGGGGCGCCCGAATGGATCCCGCGGCGGGAGATCCGCCATTCGGAGGGCCCCAAGGAATATCCGCTGGTCGACGACGTGCCGACCCTCGTCTGGCTCGCGCAGGTCGCCGCGATCGAGCTGCATGTGCCGCAGTGGCGTTTTGCGCACGACGGTTCGCCGGGGAACCCCGACCGCCTCGTGCTCGACCTCGACCCCGGCCCGGGCGTCGGCCTCGCCCAGTGCTCCGAAGTGGCCCGCATCGCCCGTGCACTGCTCGCCGACATCGGTCTCGACCCTGTGCCCGTCACCAGCGGCAGCAAGGGCATCCACCTCTACGCCGCCCTGCCCGGTGCGCAGACCAGCGACGAGATCTCCGCCGTCGTCAAGGAAGTCGCCCGTCTCATCGAGACCGAGCACCCCGACCTCGCCACGAGCACCATGGCCAAGGCCGCCCGAGGCGGCAAGGTGTTCCTCGACTGGAGCCAGAACAACGGCAGGAAGACCACCATCTCGCCCTACTCGATGCGCGGGCGCGCACAGCCGTGGGTGGCCGCGCCCCGCACCTGGGACGAGCTCGAGGACCCCGACCTCGCGCAGCTCGACTTCGCGACGGTGATGGAGCGGGCCGCATCGGGCGTGGATCCGATCGCCGCGCTGCGCCCGAACCCGGCCTCGAGCGCGACGGCTGCGGACAAGTCCGCATCCGATCGACCCGTCACCGCCGAGCGACTGGCTCCGGCCCGTCACCGCGCGAGACTGTCCGCGGCCGCGAGTGCGCCGGCATCCGCTGCTCCGGCCTCGGTGTCCCCGATGCTCGCGGAGAACGGCACGCCGGCGATCGCCCGCGGCCTCAGCTCACCCTCCTGGGTGGAGGTGAAGTGGGACGGCATCCGAGCGATCGGCACGTGGGCCGACGGACGGATGCTGCTGCACGCCCGCAGCGGCACCGACATCACCGCCCGATATCCCGAGCTCACCGCCGACGGCGCACCCTTCCTCCCCGTCGGCGACGCGATCGTCGACGGCGAGATCGTGGCGTTCGACCGACAGGGTCGCCCCAGCTTCTCGCTGCTGCAGAACCGGATGCACCTGACGCGTCCCCGCGAGATCGAACGCGAAGTGGTGCGCACGCCGATCGTGTTCATGGTCTTCGATCTGCTTCGTCTCGACGGGCATGACCTCAGCGCGATGCCTCTTTCCCAGCGGCGCACCCTGCTCGACGACGTGATCGCCGACCTCGATGCGCCCGTGCAGGTGCCGCCGGTGTTCGACGACGTCGATGCCGCACTCGCGGCCAGCGCGGAGTTCGGTCTGGAGGGTGTCGTGGTCAAGGATCCCGCCTCCCGGTACCGGCCGGGGCAGCGCTCCCCCTCCTGGCTCAAGCTCAAGCACACCCGCACGCAGGAGGTCGTGATCGTCGGCATCCGCCCGGGCAGAGGTGACCGCGAGGCGACCTTCGGCTCCCTGCTGCTCGCCGTGCCCGATGCCGGCGACCTCCGCTATGTCGGGCGCGTGGGCACGGGTTTCAGCGACCGGATGCTGCGAGACCTGCTCGCCCGGCTCGCACCGCTGCGCATCGATGCGGCACCGCTCGACGGCGTGCCCGCACTCGACGCGTCCGACGCGCTGTGGGTGGAGCCCGAGGTGGTCGGCGAGGTCGAGTTCGCGAACTGGACGCCTGACGGCGTGCTCCGCCACTCCCGTTGGCGCGGGCTTCGTCCCGACAAGTCGCCCGCCGAGGTCGTCGTCGAGAGCTGACGATCAGGCGTGGTGCGGCTCGCAGTCCGACTGCTCCGCCGGCTCGATCTGGAAGGTCGAATGCTCGACGTCGAAATGATGCGCGAGGCACGACTGCAGGTCGCTCAGCAGCTTCGCCGAGCGTCCGCCCGCAAGCAGCGCGGCATCGACACTGACGTGAGCACTGAACACCGGGGCACCCCGCGTCAGCTGCCACACGTGCACGTCGTGCACCCCGACGACGCCGTCGTAATCGAGCAGATGCTGACGGATCTCGCTGACTGCGGTTCCCGCGGGTGCCGACTCGGACAGAACCGAGAACACCTCGCGCAGCAGGGCGATGGCCCGCGGGATGATCAGCACGGCGATCATGATCGAGGCGATCGCATCGGCGGGCATCCAGCCGGTCGTGACGATGATGATCGCGGCGATGATCACCATCGCCGAACCGATCAGGTCGCCCATCACCTCGAGATAGGCGCCGCGGACGTTGATGCTCGTGCGCTGCGCGCGACTGAGCAACCACATCGAGATCGCGTTCGCGACGAGACCGACGACCGCGACGACGAGCATGAGCCCTCCGACGACCTCGGTCTCGCCCGGGTCGATCAGGCGCCCGACGGCCTCGATCCCGACCCATCCGGCGAGCAGGATCAGGATGATCGCGTTGATCAGCGCCCCGAACACCTCGGCACGCTGGTATCCGAACGTCCGGCGGTCGTCGGCCGGTCGTGCGGCGACCGCCGCGGCGATCAGAGCGATCACGAGTGCCGAGGCGTCGGTGAACATGTGGGCGGCATCGGCCAGGAGAGCGAGCGACCCGGTGAAGATCGCACCCACGACCTGCACGAGCATGATGGTCGCGGTCAGGCTCAGCGAGATCGCCAGAAGACGGCGATGACTCGCAGAGCGGATGCCGCCGGCAGCGGGCGCATGATCGTGCATGTCTCCAGGCTAGACCGGCCACCGTGCCGTTCGGCGGGTCTCCGCCCAGTCGGGAATGGTGATGAAAATCGGTCTCACCAACAAGCAGTAGGGCAAGCGAGCCGACGTGGGCACACGTGCCCAAAGTTGATGGTCACGAGGACTGAACAAACGGCTTCCTGAGGCGTATGAGAACTCAGGAGGAACGATGGAACAACCGAGGCAGTTGGCATCAGGCAGATGGCAGGCACGCGTCACAGGGCCGGATGGGAAGCGGCATAGCGCTGGCACCCATCGGAGCAAGCGGAAGGCTCAAGATGCGCAGGTGTCGAAGCTTGCCGAGCTTCGGAAATCGTCTCCAGGTGAGGTAGCAGAGCCGATCCGGTTCGACACCTACGCGGAGGGGTACCTGTGGACTCGACGGCCAGGAGAACCCGGTGCTCTCGCTCCCATGAGCTACTACAAGGAGCAAAGGCGACTGGCGATCCTGAACAAGACGTTCGGCCACCTCGCGCTTCACGAAATCACCTCGATGCAGGTGCGTGGTTGGTGGAACGCTCACAGCACAGCCCGAAGTGCACGCAGAGACACCTACCGCCTGTTGAAGACCATCATGACGCTGGCAGTCGATGACGAATTGATTACTCGTAACCCGTGCAGGGTGAAGAACGCAGCCAAAGACGTATCGCAGAAGCGCCCGACCTTCACTGAGTCGGACGTGGCGAAGCTGTACTTCTCAACAGACGAAGTGCAGACACGTGGCCTTCTGACTCTGTTGAGCGGCACCGCCATGCGGATAGGCGAGGCGGTAGCACTTGACTGGGAAGACATCAGCTTCTTTGATGCCACAGCCAACGTCCTTCGCCACCTGACTCCTAAGGGTATGAGAACGGGAACAAAGACCGGCGAGGAGGATACAAGGCACCTGGCACTCCCCACATGGGTCTCAAAGGAGCTAGAAGCCCTATATGCGCTCCGATCAGAGCAGGGCGAGGTAACCGGCGCTGTATTCAACAATCAGCGCGGAGGAAGGCTCTCAGTCGATAGCGCGGAGAGAATATTCCGGAAGCTCAGGAAGGTTGCTGGCCTGGAGGAAATGCACCTCCACGATTTGAGGCACATAAGCCTGACAACGTATGGCCGTCAACCCGGCGTCACACTTGCGGACATTATGGCAAGAGGTGGTCACAAGTCGGAGCGAATCGCCATGAGGTACCAACATACGGACTCCGAGCGAGATCGACAGATGGTATCCACCCTGCCCAATCCTATGGCCGCCGAACACCAAAAGTAGATTGCTCCCAACTTTTACAATCGGCGTGAAGCCGCGTATAAGCGATAGTAGGTTATAGCGGATTGTCGGAAAGCCGCGTCACCAGCGTGATGCCCTATCGTCAGCGTCGTTTTCTTCTTCATCCGCGCGATAGGGCATCACCATTCCTCCGACAGGAATGTAACCGAATAGATAGAAGAAGAAAATGACCTACAAGTCAACCCCAATCAAGTACAACATCGGTGACCGCATGAAAAAGGGCACCTTTGAATCCTTCATTCGCCACTTTCCCAACCAATGGCTCCGTAGCGCGGGGGAAATTCTAGGCGATCAGTACAAAACTCTTGACCGATTGTCGTTCTACGCCGTAGCCCATGCACTCATAGAAGTTGGTGACTTCAAGACCGGCGAGAACTTCCGGCTGTCGCAGCTTGCAATCGCTGATATCTCGGGAGCATCTCCTAAGACTGTCCGTCGCGTCTTGAGCCTGCTGGAGAAGACAGGGGCCATCCGGGTCGTAGCCGAATCCAAGAGGCCAGGGGGTGGAACGCCAGTTAAGAACTACACGTTGGTGTACTCCGAACACGTCCACCAAGTCGTGACCATCCGTGACCGAAATCTCGATCGAGACCTCTGGAAGAGATCAGACAGAAGCGCACTAGGTAGCACAACCCCAGTGCAGTGGGTAGCACAACCCCACCCAGTGGGTAGCACAACCCCACCCAGTGGGGAGCACAACCCCACAATAGGAATGTCCATGAATGTAGATACGAATGAGTCGGTCACTTCTGTTCCCTCCTCTGCGTCTACCGTCGCTCAGCCTACGGCTAGCGACGACGCAGGAGAACAAGAAAATAGGGAAAAGAAGATGCCTACCGTTGAAGAACTCACAGCTGGTATGGAACCTGTCTTCACAGACGACTTCAAGGTGCCTTTGGTGGAGAGGTCTGGATCAAGAAAGATTGAGTTCTTGGAACCACGTCTACACGATGACATCAAACTGAATGATATTCTTCGTGGCTTCTAGGAATCCTTCTCAGTACCTTCACGCAATCGCAGACGTTCTCGTTTCGCTATCTTCGTACGATAGTAGATAGTGCGGGCGGGGAACATCGAATTAACCGCCTACCACCTTTGTTCGGGGTGGGAGAGAGCGGCGTCCTTGACGGGTATCGAGCGCCGCTCTCTCCAATAATTACAAGGGAACTCCATGGGCAGAAGAAACACAGTAGCTACGCATCCTCAACGTGCGCGCATAGACATGATGCTGGATGATGGTGTCTCCTATGCCGAAATTGTACGCACGGTGGGTGGCACGAGTTTGGGAAGTGTTGGGCGCTATGCTTTGTCACGAAAAAGTGAACTCGCACGGCTGGTTGATGACGAGCCTGGCGTTACTCACATTCTCAGCAGACTCGTAGAACTGGCCGAGCACGCTAACTCTCTCCGCCGCCAGTCCAAGTTGACAGGCTCTCCCGTCCAACAGATAAGAGCGATCAAGAGCGAAGCCGAAATTCTCCAGCGGATTCTCGAAGAGCTTAGGGTCGATGACCTTGGTGTGGCCGAAGCCCTGAACGAAAGCCAGGCTCTCGTGTCGGCTCTCAAGATTTTTCTCACGCAGTACCCCGACTCTGCGAGTGACCTCATCGAGGTCTTCCGCAGCACCCCCGAGCTAGAAGAACTAGCGACGGCCCTCAGCGCCCGCACCAACAGAAGGACGACCTCATGACCGACAACACAGTGACTATCACTATCCTCCGAAGCGGATTCACAGTTCCTGACTTCGAGCAGACCAGGCCGAACTACAGTTCAGGTCGCGTGGCATACCGTGGGGAAGTTCTCACGTTCAGCCCCGAGGCCGTAGAAGCTACCCGCGATGCTCTCGGCTCCACGTGGTTGGACCTGGATGAAGAGCAGCAAATTGCTCGCTGGGGGCACCGTAACTTCGTCCTGGGAAATCAGGTCGAGGCCGAGAGCATCCGCTGCATAGCCGAAGATGACATCTCAGTGATGGCAAAGCTCCGAGACCAGGCGATCAAGAGGGCAGATCTGATCAGCGATCCTGAAGCCCGCAGAGCGGCACACGTAGCCATTAGAGAACGCTTTGGCGCTCCACAGAGCAGTCAACGCACGTTGCAGTCATGGGAGGTCTGACATGGCGCTCAGGACAGCACGTAGTACCGCAGATCAGCGCCTAGCCCTCCTCAAGCTGCACGATGACCTAGAAGCAGCGCTAGAGAGTCTTCCGGGGCGTTTCTGGATGACCCGTGACCTAGAGGCGTCGTACAACTCCGTCCTTCATCACCTTGAGCGATGGGCGGGCTATGAAGTCGATCAGAAAGAAGTTGAAAATGACTGACACACCAGACGATGCCATGTTCATGGCAAAGATCAGGTCTTCCCTCTCCAACCAGAACACGGACTCAGCCCGCGCCCAAATCGAGCACGCCCCCAAGCAGTGGACAGCAGCCGAGGAAGCTGAACTGGCCCGCCGACTACACGGAGACGCTGAGGCCCGCATCGCGAAGCTGATCGAGGATGCCAACAACGGTCGCATCTAGAGAATCTTCCCGTGTCGGTCCTAGGACGCCGCACGGGACCGGCCCTTGATCCCGGCCAACCAGACCCCGCACGGACCCCAACCTGTGCGGGGTTTCGGTGTCTCAAAAACGAAGGCTGGGTGAGAGTGTCCGCCGAGACCTTCTACAACAAGAATCTGCAACTCAAAAATATCTCTCACAACTGCTTGTTAAGACAGATGGGTTTTGAGAGTATTGAGACATGAGCCGCTACGCCTACATCCGCACATCCATGAAGGATCAGAATGCTGACCTCCAATGGCTGAAGATCAATGAGCTTGACGGGATCAAGCGTGTGTACGCCGATGAGGGAGTGAGCGGCACCCTGGCATCCCGCCTTGAATGGGACAAGCTCATAGACCGACTAGAAGAGGGTGACGAGGTAGTGGTGTGGAAGTTCGACAGGATCGGACGCAACACCATGAACGTCCTGGAGGCCGTCAAGACGATCACCGATAAGGGGGCCACCTTTCACAGCATCACCGAGAGGATCGACACCTCAGGGCCGATGGGACAGGCCATGCTCACGATCATGGCGGCCTTCGCTCAACTGGAGCGGGACACCATCGCTGAACGTACTCGTGCAGGTCTAGAAGCAGCACGAGCAAAGGGCAAGGTGGGTGGCCGTCCCTCAGTCGTGGACCCCAAGAAGCTCGCCACCATCAAGAAGCTAGTGTCCTCCGGGGACCACAGCCGTGCGGACATCGCGAGGATGGTAGGCGTCTCCCCCGCCACCCTGTACCGAGTGCTACAGACTCTCTAAGGGCGACTGTATGCCGACTTAAGCGGAGACAAGGTCACATCGATCTATCCATCGAGCAAGGATGCTGAGGGTTGCAAGTTGCTCTAGTGCCTCTTGCCTTTCCATATCCTCCGTCGAGTGGGTCGCGGGGTTGCGGATTGCTGAGAACACCCCCTGCGAGAGGTTGAGGATCCCTACTCTCATCGCCTTGACCGTGAGGTTGGTATCGTCACCTGGCCAGCGAAGCCGGGGCTTGTTGCGCTGAGGCTCGCTCAGCGAGAAGGTTTGCGACATGAGGTCGTTGTCCGAGACATCTGTGCGTCCTGTGATGTCTTGCACGTGAGCATTCAAGAACGTAGCCGCCCGTTGGACGGCGTCCGAGTAGTGTCCGGAGTCCCACCTCTTAGACGCGGCATCCCATACCAACGGGTGCAGTGCGTCAGCCTGCATAGTCGGCGCACTACTGCCGATCATTGCCCGAGTCTCAGCATCGTTGCGGAGGCGACCAATCGCGTAGGTAGCAAGCTCGATCCCGCCTACGACATCGTAATAATTGCCACTGCTCGTACTCAGGATCTCAGGAGGCGTCTTCAAACCGAGTACGTGCTTCAATACCCGGCGCACTTGGTCTTCTTTGTCCCTGAGCACCGGGAAGGAGTCGTGCTCACCCGAAACGAACGCGTAAGTCACTGTCCGCCGACTACCGGGGTCAACGTTCGTCGCGCGCGCAGCGTTCGCCGTCTTGCTCCACCACTCCAACAGGTCGATGACCTTCTCAGTGTCCATGACCGCACTTTATCTGCGAGCGCAGACTTAGAGCTTCAGCTGACAGCAATCTCGCTCTGCCGCGAACTCACGCAGTGGAGGTGCACCAGGGAGTCATAGCCGCTTTAGCGATCCTCGCTTGAGCGGTAGCCCTGGTCCTCGATGATCTGCTCTGCCTCATCGCGGTCGGCTTGCCATACCGCCCGATGTACGGGTGACTCCCCTTCTCGGCTAACCACCCCGGCGCGGACACCGAGATCGGTGTACCCCATAGGAAGCTCTTCGGAGTACTCTCCGTGACGCGGACCACCTTCAAGTCTGTATCCCATGGAGCAACAGTAGCCTGCCACCCCAACCCCGGGGCGCATGTCGCCTAGTGGCCGTTATCGATGCGCCTGGCCTCTTCTGGAATCGAATCAACAACCCACCAAAGGAGCGTGAGAAGGCCGAGATCCGCATCGTCCGCAAACCCGTACTTCCTCTCAGCGTCGATCGCGTTTGCCGCGCTCGCCAGAGAATGCGTAATCCCTTCCGCACGGTCAGTCGTTGCCAGATGCTCCAGGAGCGAAACGTCTATCCCCGCATCCCGCCCGAGTCCGATGAGGAACGGAAGCAGTGTGTGCGCCTCAGCCTGATCGGAGACTTCGGAAACACTGGGCTGCCGAACACCTGCACCAAGAAGCTGGATGGTGAACGTCTGGACATGAAGAAGATCGGTAACTCTAGCCATGCGGACAAGCTAGCGCAGACATCGACTTCGAGGAACACATGCGAAAGCATGATGCCTGAAACGCGCGAGCTGTCTCCACTTGATCCCGGCCGGAAGAGGTGAGATCAAGCGGGACCATAGGAACCGATGGTGCCAACCTCCGCTGGCATCTCAGTATGCAGGCTTGTTGGAGCTTCTAGACCGCAAAAAGCTCTCCCGAAGGAACGTGGGCACCCGTAACCTTGCATCGTGATCACCATCTACAAGACGCTCGACAACACTGAGATGCTCGCTAAAGACGCCCCGGATCTCCCGATCGGGTCGACCTTCACAATCGAGTACTCGGGAAGGAAGCGTGCCGTGCTGGTGACAGTTATGCGGACCGAGGAAGACGAGTGGCTCGCCTGGCGGATGTTCGGTGCCCAAGCGCCGGTTTTCCGCCTGGGCACCGGTCTTTATGACGCACGGCAGGCGGGGTATTCCGCTCGCGAAACACTCGGCGAGGCCATCTACACCCGATTCGGGCCTTTCATCCTCGACTGACCCCGCCGAGCGTCTGTGCGGATCCACGCCGTCAGGTGCGGTCAGATGCCTTCTGGTTTCTCGTCCGGGCTCCCGTGCACCGCTTCCCATTTCCGCTTGTCTTTCCACCACTCTTTGCGGTTATCACTGGTCAGCGGGCCAAAACCACTATCTTCAGGGAAGGGATCAGGGAATGGGGCGTAGTCCTTTTCAGACTCTTGATTATTGTACTTCTCGAACTCTTCGTTGTTTGTCATACGATTTATCATCGTCGTATAGCACATTTTTTGTCAAACTTGCAAGCGCGCGAATGGTGACAACAGGCTTCCTCGATCTCGGTAGGTCCGTTCGGCACGGATGGTGAAAGCCCCAAGCCGCTTTCCCAGTGGACGAGTCCGTCGATGCTGCTGATTCTGCGTTCTTAGATTTCGAACTCAGAACATCATGTAATTGATGAGCCTCGCCCTCGCTCTGGTCACCATATGGCCCCACCTCTCCTCATCAACCCATTCGGGCGCGGGTGGAAGGTCGGGTTCTTTATCGAAAGTTCGCTTCGCTCTCAGGGCGATGGCCGGGCAGACTATCCCGTGTTCTCGATGCTCGATTCCTCGATTGCTTACCACCCAATCGTCGGACAGGACATCGAGAAGAGTGCCCGGGCTTCGCCAAGCCCCCTGATCTCCTCGGCGTCCAGCGACGGCATCTTCTAGCCCGCGGTTTAGGTTTTGAAACAAACGCTGCACGTTCACACCTTTAAACTCGGGACCGTATCCAACTCGCACCATTTCGGACCGCAGGCGGCCGAAAACTGTGATCGGGTCGTCGTCCTTAGTCCAGAGGGATTCGACTACGTAACCAGTCCCAAGGAGCCGGGTGTCCACGGCTAGCGCCAGCCCGATCACTCGTGGCTCGGAGTAGCTCCCGTAGTCAATCTGTTGCTGCTCGGTTGCGAGCGCCACGCTGACGACTGGATCAGTGAGTCGGTCACCTCCTGAGACATGCACCTCTTGCTCCACAGCCCCGAGCTTGTTCGCAGTCTCCATCGCCGCCATGACACTCTCGTATGAAACCTCATCCGCGATACCTGAGACTGCCGAATCCTCTTGTGCTGCTTGCTCGGCTAGCTGGCGTTCGAACCGCTCTTGGATCGCGTCCAGCCGGTCGTTCAACACACGGGTCGCTTCTTCCGTAGCGACCATCGCGGCCTCAGATGCTGCTTCTGTGGCAGCTTCCTTTGCCACGGTCCTGGTCGTCGCTACTAGCCGGCGCTCTAGCCACACCAGAAATCCAGCGAGGAAAATTGTGGTCCCGAGATTCACGAGGACTGACGACCAGAACGAAGCATCCTGCCAACCGTCCACAAGAGCAGTAGCTCCCCCCAGCAAAGCCAGTCCAACTGCAGTCCACAGCACAATGAAGCCCTTGCGGATACCCGTCTGTTCTCTCCTCATCACGTAGGAAGACTAGACCGCAGGCCTCCAATGTCTGTGGATTTGGCCCCACAGAGGCGTCCTCCGTCGGGGACTCCAGGGAAACACAGAAGGATCAATCGTCATCTCACACGCTGGCTGTGATTGACTCAGGCAAGGCAGCGGACGAGAGTCCGTGGCTTCGGCTCCTCGTGACGGCGCATCTCACACTGTCCGATGCATGGAACTCAGGCACCCGTACTTCGCTAGGCTTCAGAAACTGCTACCGGAGGGGGCGTGTCAAAGATGACGCATGTGCAGCGAGTGTCGGGATACTTCAATCTCGGCGTAGAACAGGGCGGCCTGGACTTCGTGGACGTTGACGTTCATGGAGACGTCCCCGTCTACATCGATCCGACTGCGATCCGCGTTCAGTCGGGTGACTGGGTGGAGGCGTGCGCCCACGGGCTGTACACGTTCTTCGACGAGTTACTTGCTGCAATTCGCGCTGACGATCTTCCAAAGATCAAAGAGTTGATTTACCCACTCAGTGAACCGAACGAGACGCACCTTGGCGTGAGCAAAGGGCTTTCGAAGGGACGCTCGCTCGGCAGCCGCAAGAGGGCTGATCAACTAGTCGCGGCGCTTCGACGGAGCCGGGCGATCAAGAGCGGCTTGATTGAAGACCTCGAAGACACGGTGTTGTTCGTCGACGGCATCGGTAAGGACATTCTGAGCGACATCACAACCTGCGTGATCCGTGCTCAGCTGATTGAGTACACCGTCAATCAGAGCAAGTTCCACAACATCCCTCTTCAGACGCAGCACCCAGGCCGCTACTGGGACTCCGCCCAGCGAAGGTGGGACGAAGGCTACTTCGACCTACCCCGAGGCCCCCAGGGGTTGCTGCTACTCGTACCCAAGGCGATCGTCCGCCTGCACCCCACGTATGAGAAGGGTCAGTTCTATCGCGGATTCCTGCGACCCTACTTCGAGGACTCGGAGTTGAACCGAGGCGTAGCGTCAGAGTTCGTAAAGCTTGTGCGGGCAGGAAAGAAGAACGCCCGGCTCAAAGTCAAAAAGGGTCTCCTAGACGAGCACCTGGGTACAACTAAGGCGAAAATCGCGGAGAACGCCGAAGCTTTCCCCGAGGCAATGCAGGAGTACCGAGGCGAGAAGGCGACCGAGGCGCAAGTGCCCCTATCGCTACAGTCTCTCGCAGCCCGGACGGGCACACCGCAGCCGAGCCTTCGCGAACTCTATGAGGAGATCAAAGCGATTCAGCCAGGAAAACCTGGAGCTACCGCCTACCACCGAGCCGTCGCTGCTTTTCTCACCGCGCTGTTCACTGGGAGCCTGGGAAATCAGCGCCTTGAGGTAACGCTGCACGGCGTCAAACGGATCGATATCACGTATGACAACGTCGCTGGTGACGGGCTTTTCCGATGGTTCGGCTTGCACCGTGCAGCAGCGTCGATCCCAGTTGAATGCAAGAACTACTTCGACGATCCGGCCAACCCTGAACTCGATCAGATCGCGATGAGACTCTCGCCTACTCGGGGTGAGATCGGATTTCTTGTCTGCAGAACAGTGCGAAACAAGCAACGCCTCCTCGACCGCTGCCGCTCCGCAGCCGTGGATAGTCACGGATTCGTGATCGCTCTCGACGATTTGGATCTCCTTCAACTTCTGGAGGAGTACGAAGCCGCCGAGGATGACCCTTCGCTGCCACAACGACAGTTTGCAGTGATTCGGGGACGCTTCGACGAACTGACAGGGGTCACGCCCACTCGCTAGCGGCGTAACGAGATCGCGTGGACAGGCTTGCCGAGACTTCATCCGAGCCGCACTGCGCTCGCGATCGGAAGTAGAACATAGGTTCGAATCGCGCTACTCTGGACCTCTTGAAGTCGAGGTGTGGGGATGGGTGCCGGGGAGCGTGTGAAGCTCGCGAACGATATGCGGGCCTACCGAGCCTCTGTCATCGCGGCATCGAAGCGCGGCCCCCTCCAGTCTCTGACTGATCGCGAACTCGCCTTGAAGGACTGTGCGGTGACGATCTATCCCAAAAACCTCCAGCGCCGAGTTCAAGCCTGGGTCCGCTTCGGAGGAGAGGCCATCCGCGTGGAGGCCAAGCTGATGCGATCCACTCCACACGCGGCAGGTATCGAGTTCTCCGCTGAAGGCCAGGTGTGGCGGTGCTGGGTGTGGGGGAACGCTGTTCAGGTTCCCGATGATCACTAACCAGTGGCAACTGTTGTGAGCTAGACCGCCAGTGCAGGCGAATAAGTTACTCGCTGGAGCGGGTAGTGTCGTAAACTGGATATACGGCCCCTCCAGGGCCATCCAGGGTTGCCGCCCTGGATGACCCCGCTCCGGGGAGCCAGATTCCCTCTCCATTGAGCGAATCGAATCAGAGAAGGCCCCCCTGCGCGAGGTTGTTAATCTCGGGGGGCTTTTCTCGTTTCGAGGGTCATCTTCCGCTAGGCGGAGGGTGATTCACCTCTTGCTCCCATTCTAATCGCTCCCGCAGACACATCTTTGGTGGCAGGGTGCCCAGTCGCCCGCCATCGCGTGTCCGCCATCGGTCGCTGTAGTCCGTTATCGGTCGCTATGGGTAGTAAGCCTGTCAATTCGTAAAGAATCCCGGACAACCCACTCCCAGGAAACTCACAGGTGAAAATTCCAGATACTTTCCCGTCGGCCATCCGTCTGCACCATGGACAGACAGAGCGCACAACGTAGTCATGCGTAGCTTTTCCGCCTAAATGCCAGGATTCCGTAGTCAAAAGCGGCTGAGAAGTCTGTGCAGGGAGGGTTGGCAACTACGTTCTCAAGCATGAAAGCCCGCCAACTCGACCTTCCTGGCCCCGCCCCGCTCTGTCGGCGGTGTCCGGTACGTATGGTGCCGACCCCCACAGGCCGACGAGGCAGGCTGATATGGCAGTGTCCCTTGTGCGGGAAGGTGATCATCCCTTGGAGGTAGCGGTTCCTCCACCGGATGATGCTCTCTTCTCGCGGGCGTATGTGGCGGCTGCATCCTTGCAGTCCTGGCACCGGCACCCAGCAGAATATTTCGAGGTAGTGCCGTGAACGGCCTTGGCCCTTCGAGTGCCCTTCGGCCCTTCCAGTCGCTCTAGCCTCTTAGCCTCCTTTTGAGCGAGGGAGCATCGGAGGCACCTACATGAGTAGTTTCTGTATCCGTTAGTCGTGCCATGTCTCTCGTCGTTGTCTGCCAGTGGTTGAGGTACCCACTTCTGAAGACGCTTTGAGGGGATGACAGGACGCGGGGCGGGCAACGGCTCAACCTCACCCTCATACGTCGCGCTACGAGCCTCCTGTGGCCTCTCAGGAGCATCTTGGAGGATCGCAGCGATCTTCTCTTGAGTAGTGTGGGCAACCTTCTTGATCTCACTCACCCCGGCCCCCTGTGCGTGAAGACGCAGAACGGTAGCTCGAAGCTCCTCAGGGTCTTCCCTGTGCTCCTTCGCTATCTGCATTGCGGATGCAGCCTCAGCGACGGCGACCCCGTAGGAGGTATCGGTGAGGAAGGCCGACTCCGCTTCCTCAAGGAGGTTGGCGAAGCGGGAGAGGTCTGGAGTGGAGGAAGGCATAGGTCTACCTATCGCTCGAAACGACCTTCCCTCCTGGTCCTGCCCAAGACGTGCCCAATCTGGTGGGCATGACGTACCCTGATCCGCAGGGAAGCTAGTTCATTTTCTTGTTTTTCAGCGCGATTCCGGCCCAGGTCGGGAATGGTGATGATTCTCAGTAGCCTCGTCCTCGGCGCAGGCGGGTGTATTCGAGCACGACGCAGCCGTTGTCGAAGGAGCGCACCTGGTCGAGACCGAACATCGTCGGGGCGAACGGGTGTCTCGCCATCGGGATGCCGGAACCGGCGATCACCGGGTACTTCTTGACGATCAGTCTGTCGATCTCGTCGAGCAGCGCGCCCGCGAGCATCGCCCCGCCCGCGAGGTAGATGCCGAGGCCGGGCTCGGCCTTGAGAGCACGCACCCTCGCGACCGGATCCGTGCGCACGATCTCGACGTTCGGCTCATCCGGGTCGGCGACCGTCGTGCTGAACACCACGGTCCGCAGCTGCGAGTACGGATCGGTGATCCCGGCCTGCAGCGCGGGCTCGTAGGTGCGACGACCCATCACCACGGTGTCGAACCGAGTGAGCGGCTCGTCGACGCCTCCCCGCCCCGCTCTCACATGCGCGGGCTGGATGTCGGCGAGCTCCGTGCCCAGCGTCTCGGCGAACGCCGGGGTCACGGGATAGAAGTCGACCTCGTCGTCGGGCCCCGCGATGAATCCGTCGAGGGTCACGCCGATGTAGTAGGTGAGTTCTCGCATGCCGACCACAGTAACCACTACGCATGAAGTACGTCAAGCGTAGTGGTTACCGTGAAGGGTCAGAGGTCGGCGAGGAGTGGCACCAGCTCGCGGAAGGCCCGCGCCCGATGCGACTGCGACTGCTTCTCGTCGGCGCTGAAATCGCCCACGGTGCGCTCGGCACCCGCCGGCTGCCCGTCCGGGATGAAGATCGGGTCGTAGCCGAATCCGCCACCACCGGATGCCGACCTCGCGAGGCGCCCCGGCCAGTTCCCGACGACCACGTGCTCGGCACCCGCCGGGGTCACCAGGGCGATCGTCGACGTGAAGTGCGCGCTGCGGTGCGGATCCGCGATGTCATGCAGCTGATCGAGGAGCAGTGCGAGATTGGCCGCAGCATCCTTCTTCTGCCCCGCCCAGTAGGCGGAGAACACGCCGGGTGACCCGCCGAGCACGTCGACGCAGATGCCGGAGTCGTCGGCGAGAGCCGCGAGACCCGTGTGCAGCGAGGCGGCGCGCGCCTTGATGAGCGCGTTCTCGGCGAACGTCACTCCGTCTTCGATCGGCTCCGGACCGTCGTAGCCGATGACCTCGAGATCAGGACGCGTCACCGCGACGATCTGCTGGAACTCGTCGACCTTGTGCGGGTTGTGCGTGGCGAGGACGACCTCCATCAGCCCGCGAGTGCCTTCAGCTGCTCGCTCTTGAGGTCGGCGCAGCCGGCGACGCCCAGGTCGAGCAGCGCATCCAGCTCGCGCTTGTCGAAGGGGGCGCCTTCGGCGGTGCCCTGCACCTCGACGAACAGGCCGCGTCCGGTGACCACGATGTTCATGTCGGTCTCGGCGCGGACGTCTTCGACGTATGCCAGATCGAGCATGGGCTCGCCGTCGATGATCCCGACGGAGACCGCGGAGACCGAGTCCAGCAGGGGCGTCGAATTCTTGCCGATGAACTTCTTCTCACGACCCCACTCGATCGCATCGGCCAGAGCGACGTAGGCCCCGGTGATCGCGGCGGTGCGCGTTCCGCCATCGGCCTGCAGCACGTCGCAGTCGATCACGATCGTGTTCTCGCCCAGGGCCTTGGTGTCGACGACCGCACGCAGCGCCCGGCCGATCAGGCGCGAGATCTCGTGCGTGCGTCCGCCGATGCGGCCCTTCACACTCTCGCGGTCGTTGCGGCTGTTGGTGGCGCGGGGAAGCATCGAGTACTCGGCGGTGACCCACCCCTTGCCCTTGCCGGTGAGCCAGCGGGGCACGCCGTTCGTGAACGAGGCGGTGCACAGCACCTTCGTGCCCCCGAAGCTGATCAGGGCCGATCCCTCGGCATGAGCGCTCCACCCGCGCTCGATGGTGATCTCGCGGAGCTGGTCGGTGGAACGGCCGTCGGCACGGACGATGCTGGTCATGAGAATCCTTCGGGTGGGGGTGGGTGAAGCGAAGACGGAGGAGGGAGGGACGCCGAGGTCAGAGCCCGGAGGCGTGCCCCGGAAGGGTGATGACGCCGGTCTCCACGAGCTGCACATCGCGCACCTCGTGACCCATCAGTCGGTTGGCGAGCGCGGTGAACTCGATGGCCGAATCGCCGGTCGCCTCGTACACATACGACGCCGTGGCGTCGGGGGATGCGAGCAGATCTCCACGGACCAGCTGGCGGTAGACGTCGCCCGCCGTCTCATCGTCGCTGGAGACGAGCGTGACCCCCTCCCCCATCACATAACTGATCGCGCCGCGCAGGAAGGGGTAGTGCGTGCACCCGAGCACGAGCGTGTCGACCCCGGCGTCACGCAGCGGTGCGAGGTAGTGCTCGGCGGTGGCGAGCACCTCGGGGGTCCCGGTGATGCCGCCCTCGACGAACTCGACGAAGCGCGGACATGCGGCTGTGAAGACCTCGAGACGCTCGTTCACCTCGAGCATGTCCTGATAGGCGCGAGAGCCGATGGTCCCGACCGTGCCGATGACACCGACCCGTCCGTTTCGCGTGGTCGACACGGCCCGGCGCACGGCGGGACCGATCACCTCGACCACGGGCACGTCATAGCGTTCGCGCGCGTCGCGCAGCATGGCCGCGGATGCCGTGTTGCAGGCGATCACGAGCATCTTGACGCCCTGGTCGACGAGAGTGTCGAGAACCTCGAGGCTGTAGCGCCGCACGTCGGCGATGGGTTTCGGGCCGTAGGGCGAGTGCGCGGTGTCGCCGATGTAGACGAACGATTCCCGGGGCAGCTGGGCTCGGATGGCCCTGGCCACCGTGAGTCCGCCGACACCGGAGTCGAAGATTCCGATCGGGGCGTCGTTCATGACTACCCAGCCTACCCGCGCGCACCGCTGGTCATGCTCAGGAACTCGAGCGGATCTCGTCACTATGCTGAGCGGATGACGACGTCCACGGCGCTTCTGACCGATCGTTACGAGCTCACCATGCTCGCCGCCGCACTCCGCGACGGCACGGCCTCGCGGCCCAGCGTGTTCGAGCTGTTCTCCCGCCGCCTGTCGGGCGGACGTCGTTTCGGCGTGGTCGCCGGCACGGGGCGTCTGCTCAGCCTGCTGCGCGAGTTCCGATTCGAGGACGACGAGCTGCGGTTCCTCCGCGACAACAACGTGGTCGACGCGGATTCGCTGCGTTACCTCGAGAGCTACCGTTTCACCGGCTCCATCCGCGGCTACCGCGAGGGCGAGCTGTATTTTCCCGGATCTCCCATCCTGACCGTCGAGGGCAGCTTCGCCGATGCGGTCGTGCTCGAGACCCTGGCCCTCAGCGTCCTCAACCACGACTCGGCCGTGGCCACCGCCGCGTCACGCATGAGCATCGCCGCCGGCGAGCGACCCCTGGCGGAGATGGGCTCGCGCCGAGCCGCCGAGCAGTCCGCGGTCGCAGCCGCCAGGGCGGCGTACATCGCCGGCTTCGGCGCGACGAGCAACCTCGAGGCCGGTCGGCGCTGGGGCATCCCGACGATGGGAACCGCCGCGCACTCCTGGACGCTGCTGCACGAGAGCGAGGAAGAGGCCTTCCGCTCCCAGATCGACAGCCTCGGAACCGCGACGACGCTGCTCGTCGACACCTATGACATCCGCACCGGCGTCGAGACCGCGATCCGGGTGGCGGGGACCGGCCTCGGCGGCGTGCGCATCGACTCCGGCGACCTGCCCATCGTCGCCGCCGAGGTGCGCGCACAGCTCGACGAGCTCGGCGCGACCGACACGCGCATCACCGTCACGAGCGACCTCGACGAGTACGCCATCGCGGCCCTGGCCGCGTCACCGGTCGACGCCTACGGGGTCGGCACCTCGGTGGTGACGGGGTCGGGATACCCCACGGCCAGCATGGTCTACAAGCTGGTCGCTCGGCAGGACCCGAACGGCGCATGGATCGGGGTCGCGAAGGCGTCGACGGACAAGGCGTCGCACGGAGGACGCAAGGCGGCGTTCCGCACGCTCGTCGACGGAGTCGCGAGCGCGGAGACGGTCGTGGTGTCGGACGGCTTCGAAGAGCTCGGCACTCCCGCGCAGCATCCGGACGGACGCGCGCTGCAGACGACGTTCGTCGAGGGCGGCGAGATCGACCGGTCCTTCGAGGGGCCGGCGGGGACGACGTCGGCTCGAGCGCATCATCTGCGCGTGCGGGAGGAGCTTCCGGTGCGGGCGCTCGCGCTGAGCAAATCCGACCCGGCGATCCCCACGGTCTTCGTCGACGCGGGCTGAGCGTCGCTGACGCGGTGGCGCGTCAGCGCACCATCGATTCGTAGATCTCCTTGCAGGTGGGGCAGATCGGGAACTTCTCGGGGTCTCGACCCGGAGTCCATTTCTTGCCGCACAGTGCGCGTACCGGCTTTCCGGTGATCGCGGACTCGAGGATCTTGTCTTTCTTGACGTAGTGCGAGAAGCGCTCGTGGTCTCCCGGTTCGAGATTCTCCTCGCGGAGGAGTTCTTCGAGTTCGCGATCGAGCGTTGCCACGCCACCCTGATCGGGGCTGTCCAGCGGAGTACTCATTCCGAGAGTCTAGCCGTGGAGCACCCGGGGTAGGCGGCGGTCACGCGGTCTCGACGAACTCCATCAGGCGCTCACCCTGACGCTCGAAGGTGCGCCCGCCCAGTGCCACGCCTGCCGCGAGCGCGACGGCTCCTGTCGCGAGTCCCACCCAGAACGTCGCGGGCGCGAACTGCCCGCCTTCGACGACCGTGAGCACCAGCAGCCAGATCGTCGGGATGCTGACCACGATCGCGCCGAGGAACGCGATGGCGGGGCCGTACGTGCCCCGAGAGGTCGGACGCTGCGGCTGTTGGAACGGACTGTCACCCGGGCGCGAGACCGCGTAGGGCGCGACGACCGACACGATGCTGGAGAAGCCGAGACCGGAGAGCAGCAGAGTGGCGCCCAGGCCGGTGAGCGGCAGCAGGAGCCGCCAGTCGTCGATCCAGAGCAGGGTGAGCGGCACTGCGACGGCCAGCACGGGGATCGCGACGAGCGCGACCGGGACCAGACGCCCCAGCCTGTCGGGCAGTCCCCGCACGCCGCTGGCGACGTGCGTCCACAGCGCAGTGGAATCGTACGCGACGTCATTGTGCGGCAACCATCCGAAGAAGAGCGCCATGACCGGCACCGGGACCAGCGCGGCGATCTCGAGCGGCACACCCGCGACCAGCAGCGGCAGCACGGTGAGCACGCCGGCGACGGGCACCACGATGAGGTTCATGATGTACCGACGGTCGCGCAGCCAGTAGACCAGGCTGCGCGAGGCGATCGCGCCGAACGCGTTCGACGGCATCAGGCCGAACCAGCCGAGCCCCGACCGCTCGCGTGACGCCACCGGACGCGCGGTGGTGGTGAGCAGCCGACGCACCAGCCAGGACCAGAGGATCCAGAGTCCCGCCGCGGTGATCAGTGTGACGAGGCCGCTGATCCATGAACCGGTCGGGTCGTCCGAGGCGAAGGAGAAGAGCACGCGTGACGGCGCGGCGAGGGGCGTGAACCCGACGGATGCGGTGAGCGCGCCCACCGCGGCGGGCACCTGCCCGTCCCATCTCAGCGAGGCGAGGAAGACCGCGACCGGGAACGCCACCACGACGACGGCCAGCGCGAAGAGGGCGGTGAGTTCGCGCGAACGGCGTTCGGGTAGCAGGAGGGCGTTGACCGCCATGCTGACGCGCGCGGCGAGGGTCGCGGTCAGGAGACTGACGATGCTCATCAGCACGGCGAGGCCCCAGGGTGCGCCGAGCGCGATCGAGACGATGCACACGCTGACGTTGACCGCGATCAGCGCGAGGCTCGGCACGCTGACCAGGGAGGCGAGCGCGAGAATCCACGGCATCTGCCGCTCGTTCACTCCGAACACCGCGAAGCGGCGGGGGTCGAGCTGATCGGCGGAGCCCACGAGAAGCGGTCCGACGAGGAAGCCCAGGAGCAGTGCGGCGTTGCCGAGGATGATCACCGTGCGTGCCACGGCCACCGGAGCGTCGACGAGGCTGAGCACGGCGGCGCAGACCACGGCGGTGAGGGCGACGACGACGGCGAGCACGACCAGCGTCCGGCCCCGACGTTCGCCGCGCAGCGATCCGATCAGGAGCGCAGCTCTCAGTCGGAGAACGTGTGCAGCCACTCGAGCCCCTCCACCTCTCCGATGCCGCCGGAGAGCTCGACGAATCGCGCTTCGAGGGTCTGCCCCGCGCGCACCTCGTCTACGGTGCCTTCGGCGAGTACCTCACCTCCGACGATGATCGCCACTCGGGAGCAGACGCGCTCCACGAGATCCATTCCATGACTGGACAGGATCACCGTCCCACCGTGCGCGACGTAAGCACGCAGGATGTCGAGGATCACCGCGGAAGACACGGGATCGACGGCCTCGAACGGCTCATCGAGCACCAGCACGCGCGGCGAATGGATCATCGCACCGGCGAGCATGATCTTCTTCGTCATACCCGCCGAATAGTCGGAGACCACGCGGTTGAGGGCCTCGCCCAGATCGAAGGCCCGCGCGAGGTCTCCCACGCGCTTCTCGATCACGTCGGACTGGAGGCCCCGCAGCAGACCGTAGTAGTAGAGCAGCTGGCGCCCGGTCAGTCGATCGAACGTCCGCAGCCGATCGGGGAGGACACCCATCATGCGCTTCGCTGCGAGCGGCTTCTTCGCCTGATCGATGCCGCAGATCACCACCTCGCCCCGATCAGAGCGCAGCAGTCCTGCGACGATCGACAGCGTGGTCGTCTTTCCTGCACCGTTGGGGCCGACGATCCCGTAGAACGATCCGGCAGGCACGGTCAGGTCGATGCCGTTCACGGCCGTGTGGTCGCCGAAGCTCTTGACGAGCCCGCGGATCCGGATCGCCTCGCTCGCCGATGCCGCCCCCGCGCCGTCGACCGGCTGCTCGCCTGCGCCGACGTCAGCGATGGCACCGTCGTCGTCGACGACGGGCGGCTCGTCCTCGGTGCTCACGACGTCGTCGGCGGGAGCGTCAGCTGGAGCCTCCTCCACGACCGGAGCCTCCTCCACGACGGGAGCCTCCTCCACGGTGGGAGCTTCCTCCACGACGGGAGCCTCCTCCACGACCGGAGCTTCCTCCACGACGGGAGCCTCCTCCACGACGGGAGCCTCGGTGTCTTCCGCGGGGATGGCCTCGGGCTCCTCGGGCTCCTCGGGCACCGCTGGTGCGCTCACCGAGACCTCGCCGGAAGCCGTCTCGCCGCGGGCGGCGGAGATCGGCGTCTCCGTCTCGACCGTGCGCGCGCCCGAGGCCTCCGCACCGATCGTCTCCGCGGGCCGATCGTCGGCAACGGCGGTCTTCTCCGCCTCGACGGCCTCCGCTTCCGCAGCCTTGGCGGCGGCAGCCTTGGCCGCCGCCGCCCTCGCGGCAGCCGTCTTGGCAGCGGTGGTGCGAGCCGCCGCCGCGCGAGCCTTGGTCTTCGCTGCGGCGCTCTTCTCCGCTGCCGCCTTGGCTGCGGCGGTCTTCGATGCGACGCTCTTGGATGCGGCGGGCTTCGATGCGGCGGGCTTCGCCGATGCCGCCTTCGCAGCGCTCGTCTTCGCCTCTGTGGTCTTGGCCGCTGTCGTCCTGGAGTTCCTGGCAGCAGCGGCGCGCGCGGCGGATGCGGTCTTCGTCGGCGCGGCGGATCGTGCCGTCTCTCCGGTGACCGGACTGATCCGCAGCGCAGGCTCCGCGACGACCTCGATGGTCGCAGCGGCCTTGTCTGCAGACGCCTTGGCGGGCGTGCGCGGGGCCGCGGCCTTCTTCACCGGAGCCTTCTTCGTGGGAGTCCTCCGAGCCGGCGTCTTATTCTCAGGCACGGGCGCAGCGTCAGCCGCCTGATCGGTGGGGTCGTCGGGGGAAGCAGTCACCGTCCTACGGTATCAACGGGCGATCGATTTCTTCGGGTCGCCGCAACAATTACCCGGTCGACACGCAGGTTCGCCGAACGAGTCAACCCCTTTACGAATCTGAGTGCGGGGTGTGTACTGGATCACGAATTGGCAACAGCGGCCTCCAGCCCCCGGGGTTCCCAGGCTCGGTCGATACCATGACTCTCGGCACGACGAAGTGTCTGATCGGTGAACCGATCGTGAACACAACTTCCTTTAGGAGCACTCGTGACTCTTCAGACCGTCATCCTCGCAGCCGGAATGGGCTCGCGCCTGGGCCGTGCACTGCCCAAGCCGCTCACCGAGCTCAGCGACGGACGCACCATCATGCGTCAGCAGCACGACAACATCCGCGCAGCTTTCGGTTCCGACGCCCGCATCACGTCCGTCGTCGGATACCGCGCCGAGACCATCATCGAGGCCTTCCCGAACGTCAACTACGTGCACAACGAGCGCTACGACGAGACCAACACATCCAAGAGCCTGCTGCGTGCCCTCGGTGCCACGGGCAAGGCCGGCGTTCTCTGGATGAACGGCGACGTCGTCTTCGACCCGATGATCCTCGGGCGTGCGGCCGCATACATCGAGCGCGACCAGTCGTTCGTCACGGTCAACACCTCGAAGGTCAGCGACGAGGAGGTGAAGTACACGGTCACGGCCGAGGGCTTCATCGACAAGCTGTCGAAGACCGTGAGGGGCGGCCTGGGCGAGGCCGTCGGCATCAACTACATCTCCGCCGCGAACAAGAAGGCGTTCATGCGCCAGCTGCAGCGGGTCGAAGACCAGGACTACTTCGAGCGCGGTCTCGAGCTCGCGATCGCCGAGGACGGACTGCTCCTCGAGCCGATGGATGTCTCGGACCTCTACGCGGTCGAGGTCGACTTCGCCGAGGATCTCGAGCGGGCGAACCTGTTCGTCTGATCGTCTTCCACGAAAGCCCGGCCCCGTCAAGGGAGCCGGGCTTTCGGCTTTTTCGCGGCCAGGGTTCCTAGGATCGACGCATGGGCCCCAAGGTGCACAAGATCCACTCTCTTCCCGACGATTCCCCGTGGGACAAGGGAGTGCCTCCCGTGGGCTCGACCGAGCATCCGCTCATGGTGCGGGGGCTCGACCGCGTGCTGTCGATCCAGCGCCCCCTGGTGCTCGCGCACATCCGCAGCATCCGCCTGCGCAATCCCCACGCCTCCCCCGAGCAGATCATCCGCATCCTGGAGCGGCGATACCTCGCGGCGGTGACGACCGGAGGAGCAGCCGTCGGAGCCACGGCCGTCGTCCCGGGCATCGGAACCGGGATCACCCTGGCCCTCTCCGGGGTCGAGACCGTCGGCTTCGTCGAGTCGACCGCGCTGTTCGCGCAATCCGTGGCAGAGGTGCACGGCATCGCCATCTCCAACCCCGACCGGGCGCGAGCGCTGGTCATGACCCTGATGCTCGGCAAGGAGGGCGTGGCACTGGTCGGCCAGCTCGCCGGCGAGGCGACGGGCAAGGGCGGCACCCGCTCGTCGTACTGGGGCGAGATGGTGACGAAGTCGCTGCCCAAAGCGGCGGTCGGTCCGCTGGTCGACCGGCTCAAGAGCATGTTCGTCAAGCAGTTCGCCGCCAGGGGCGGTGCCTCGTTCGTCGGAAAGGCGCTGCCCTTCGGCGTGGGGGCCGCCGTGGGAGGCGCCGGCAACCACATTCTCGGCCGCCGCGTGCTCACCACGTCTCACCGTGCGTTCGGGAACGCTCCGATCGACTTCCCGCTTGAACTCGAGCCCGTCGACGGCGCCGAGAAGCTGGAGCTGCGGATGCTGCATGGCGCGCAGTTCGTGGGAGGCGCCGTCGCCGGTGCCGCGGGCTCGGCCGCACGCGGCGTCGGCTGGGCCGGACGCAGAATCGCCTCGGTAGGTCGAGGTCGCGGAAAGAGCGAGAAGGCGGTGGATCGCGCGGGGACCCATGACCTCCCTGGCGAGCTCGGGTCCGGTGATCCGCGGAGCTGAGCGAGGAGTGTGCTGACGAGCCGGTCACGCGCACGATCCTCGCCAAAGGATCGGACGGCCCGTTGTGGCGAGCATCCAACGGCGCGGCCCGAGCCGACGATAGGGTGGAATCCGTGACGGACAAGCCCGAACTCTCGACCACCGCCGGCAGAATCGCAGACCTCCGCGCTCGCTACAACGAAGCCGTTGTCGACGCGGAGAAGATCGCGCACGACAAGCAGCACGCCAAGGGCAAGATGACCGCCCGCGAGCGCATCGAACTGCTCGTGGACCCCGGGAGCTTCGTCGAGTTCGACGAGTACGTGCGCCACCGCACCACGGCCTTCGGAATGGACAAGAACCGCCCCTACGGCGACTCCGTCGTCACCGGCGTCGGCACGATCCACGGGCGTACCGTCGCGGTCTACTCGCAGGACTTCACCACGTTCGGCGGGTCGCTCGGCGAGGTGTCGGGCGACAAGATCATCAAGATCATGGAGTTCGCGCTCTCGGGCGGGATGCCGATCATCGGCATCCTCGACTCCGGCGGAGCGCGAATCCAGGAGGGCGTGCTCGCCCTCAGCAAGTACGGCGAGATCTTCCGCCTGAACACCCGGTCGTCCGGTGTCATCCCGCAGATCTCGATCATCATGGGTCCGGCCGCCGGCGGCGCCGTGTACGGTCCCGCGCTCACCGACTTCGTCATCATGGTCGACAAGACCAGCCAGATGTTCGTCACCGGTCCCGATGTGATCAAGACGGTCACGGGTGAGGATGTCGGCATGGAGGAGCTCGGTGGAGCCCTCACCCACAACACCCGATCCGGCGTCGCGCACTACCTCGCGGAAGACGAGGACGACGCGATCGACTACGCACGGACGCTGCTCGGCTTCCTCCCCGACAACAACATGGCGGAGATCCCCGGGTACGAGAGCGGCTTCGAGTGGGAGACCACGGATGCCGATCGTTCCCTGAACACGATCATCCCCGACTCCGCCAATCAGCCGTACGACATCCACACGGTCATCGAGCACGTCGTCGACGCCGGCGACTTCATCGAGGTCCAACCGCTGTTCGCCCCGAACATCGTGATCGGGTTCGGACGCGTCGAGGGCCGTTCGGTGGGCATCATCGCGAACCAGCCGTCGCAGATGGCCGGGACGCTCAACATCGAGGCCGGCGAGAAGGCCAGCCGATTCGTGCGCTTCTGCGACGCGTTCTCGATCCCGATCGTGACCCTCGTCGATGTTCCGGGCTATCTGCCCGGCACCGACCAGGAGTGGACCGGTGTGATCCGCCGTGGCGCGAAGCTCATCTACGCGTACGCCGAAGCCACCGTTCCACTGGTGACGGTCATCCTGCGCAAGGCCTACGGCGGCGCGTACATCGTCATGGGCTCGAAGCAGCTCGGCGCCGACGTCAATCTCGCCTGGCCCACGGCCGAGATCGCCGTCATGGGCGGCCAGGGCGCGGTCAACATCCTCTACCGCGGTGAGATCAAGCGCGCGGAGGAAGCCGGCGAAGACGTCGCCGCGGTGCGCACGCGGCTCGCGAACGAGTACACGTACAGCGTCACCTCACCGTTCCTCGCCGCGGAGCGCGGCGAGATCGACGGCATCATCGAGCCGGCGAACACCCGCGTCTCCATCGCCAAGGCGCTCCGCGCGCTGCGCGGCAAGCGCGCCGAGCTCCCGCCCAAGAAGCACGGGAACATCCCCCTGTGAGCGACACACGGGGAGCGGATGCCGGGGCGGACCGGCCGTCGACGCCCGCGATGCAGATCACGCGCGGTTCCGCGACGGAGGAGGAGCTCGCCGCCCTCATCGCCGTGGTCAGCGACGCGTATGCGCAGGAGGCCGCGGGTGCCGTCGCAGAGGAGCCCGTCGTGTCGGCGTGGTCTCGCACTCAGCGTCCGCTGCGCACCTCGCTGCGGCGCGACATCCCGTGGGGCCGCTTCGCAGGCTGAGTCCGAGACGTGAGGCGCCTGCGGGCCCGGAGCCCCCCGGCTCACGGGCCGCGCAGACAGTCTCCCCCCGGCCGATGCGGGACCGTCGTCGCGCATCAGGATGACCCGTCGGCGCATCCGCTCTCTAGTATATCGAGTGGAGTAATCACTCCACGAAGATCAACCAGTATTCCGGTATACGAACTGACGAGACGTTCAGTCATCGAGGTACAGGTCCGACGCGCGGGGTGTCAGCATCGCGTCCAGAACGACGCACGCCGCCCCCACAGCACCTCCGTCCTCCCCCACGACCGTCCCCTCCACGGGGATCTCGCGGACGGAGCGCGTGGCGTTGCGCAAGCGGAGGGGCCCGGGGATCTCGCGCAGGTAGACGTCCGACAGTCTGTCCCAGAACGGCCCGCCCAGAACGACGCGGTCGACATCGAGCACGTTGGTCAGCACGGAGATCAGCACCGCGAAGTGCCCGGCCGAGCGACGCAGCACACGCGCGGCACCGGCCTCTCCGGCCGACGCTCGCTCGCACAGCCGGGTCAGACGCGAGTCCATGTCCTCGGCGTGCGGGCCATCCGACGCCTCCCCGTCGCCGTCGAACACCCCTGCCGCGACCGCCTGCTCGACGATCGCCCGCGGCGTGCACATGACCTCGACGCACCCCCGCCCCCCGCAGGCGCAGTCGGGTCCATCGGGATCGACCATGATGTGCCCGATCTCACCGAAATTGTGGGAGGAGCCCGTGACGACCTCGCCGTCACGGACCAGAGCGGAGCCGATCCCGGTGCCGAGGTAGATGAACACGAAGGATCCCCCCGCCTTCGACCTGCTCGTCCACAGATCTCCGACGGCCGCAGCCGTGGTGTCCTTCTCGATCGTGACACTCAGTCCCGTCGCCTCCGCGAGCGCGGAACGCAACGGCACCCGGTGCCACCCCATCAGCTTCGGCGGATCGATCACCGTGCCCTTCTCGGCGTCGAGCGGACCGGGGACCGCGACGCCGACCCCCGCCACCAGGCCGCGGTCGATCCCGGACTCATCGAGCACGGCGTCGATCGTCTGCGCGATGGTCGCGACGACACGCTGCGGATCCTGATCCGCGGTCGGCTGCACCCGTCGACCGACGACCTGCCCCGCGAGATTCAGGAGCACGACCGTGATCAGTGCAGGATCGAGGTGAACGCCGACCGAGAAACGGCTCTCGGCGACCAGACGCAGCGTGACTCGAGGCTTGCCCGGGCCGTTGATCGTGCGGCCGGCCTCGGCGATCACCCCGTCGTCGAGCAGCCGGCGGGTGATGTTCGTGACGGTCTGCGCCGAGAGGCCGGTGATGTCCACGAGCTCGATGCGACTGAGCCCCGCGGCGGAGCGGCGGATGCCCTCGAGGATCACGGACTGATTGAAGTCCCCCATCCTGGGGAGGTTGGTCCCTCGGCGCGTACCCATGCCCCATCCTCTCTCATCGACCCGGAATCTTGTCCCCCAAAATACCTACATACATCCGCCCGCAGACGCGTCAGACTTAGGGGGACGCTTCGCGTTCGGCTGGTCTCTCTGTCACAGGGTAGACAGACGCAGATCGGCCACCAGCGGACGGTTTTCGGGTAACTGTCCGCATGGCGAGGGGCTGGCGTGATCGCCGCCCCTCGCCCACTCTCTTCGACCTCGTCTCCGGCTCCCTCCCCCGGCCGGAGCCGAGGTGCCGCACACGGGTCACTCCGCTGCGGCGTCGCGGGCGATCTCGTGCCACACGTCGACCGCGTCGTCGTCACCCGCTCCACGAGAGCCCGCTCGGCCCACCACCGTGACCGCCGTCCGCGCGTCCCTCGCAGCACGGATGATCCACCGCTCGGCCTCCGCCGCCCGGAGCACCCCCGCCAGTTCGTCGCGGATCGCCGCACGGCGATCCTCATCGACGTCGTCCAATCCGCCCTCGTCGAACACCGTCACGACCGCACCGCGCCGCCGAGCGTCCTCGATCGCATCCCGCACCGCGTCGTTCAGCAGATCGGCACCGCGCAGCTCGTCTCGGAGCCGCCCTTCTGCGAGGCGGGCACGGAGCCGCTCCTCCTCATCGAGCACACCGCCCGTCGCCACCGCGCGGGTCAGCACGGGGCCGGCGACCGCCAGCGCGAACTGCGTCCGCAGTCGCCGTTCCTTCTGCCTGACCTGCTGAGTGGCGTGCCACGCCGAGACCGCCTGCTGGATGCCGGCGAGCCGCTCCGCGTCACGCACGGCGCGATCCCAGAACATGACCAGAAGATGTGCGACCGCGACCCACATGAACGATCCGACGACACCGAGCGACAGCGCGACCACGGGACCGAGGAAGATTGACGACGCCCCCAGGAGGGCGAGCACGACGAGCCACCCGATCACGAACCGTCGGCGCACGACGCAGACGACGCCCAGCACGCCGAGAGCGCCGATGTACCAGGTCGCGAAAGGCGCGGTGAGCGTCAGCGGATCGAGCGAGAACGTCACCAGCACGGGAATGAGCACGCTCGACAGGAGGGCGAGGAGACCGGCCCAGAGCGGCATCCGCACCGAGACGGCGGAGTCCCAGAGGATCGCGACGTTCACCACCACCAGGTACAGGCCGATGGCCGCCACCATGAGCAGGGGGGCCGTGGGCTGCTCGATCCACCACACGCCGCGCGCCGCGAAGTACATCGCGAAGCCCACCGCGAGCGAGGTCGCGACACTGCGCACCGTCCACGTCATCGGCGTTCCCATCCCAGCGTGACCTTCGTTCCGCACTCGCTCGACTCGATGTCGGCGGTTCCGGCGACCCCGGCCATGCGCGCGAGGATGGACGCGCTGATGCCGAGCCGATCCTCCCCGATCTCCCGGAGGTCGAAGCCCGGCCCCGAGTCGGAGATCGTGAGGCTGATCCCCTCCTCCCCCCGCCCCTCGGCGATGATGTGCAGCCCTCTCCCCTGCGCATGCGCGACCGCGTTGCCGAGAGCCTGGCGAGCGGCGAGAACGAGGGCACGTGCCGCGCGCCCCGGGATGAGCCCGATGCCGCCCCGCTCTTCGACGATCGCATCAGCGCCCAGTTCGGAGAGCGCACGTCGCAGCTCGACCACGATCTGCGCGGCGCCGACCGGTTCGTCGCTCCCCTCCTCCGCGACCGCGGCCTCGGTGTTGGCGAGACGGGTCAGCGCTTCGCGTGCCATGCCCACGGCGAGGTCCCGGGCCCGTTCCCCGTCAGCGCGCTCGGCGGCGATGAGAGCGGCGAGGACGCTGTCATGCATGAGGGCGGACATCGCGGCACGCTCCTCCTCGGCGGCGGCGGCGGCAGCGGCACCCGCATACGAGGCCACGGCGCGGGTGCGCGCGTCGTCGACGCCCGCCGCGACCGAACGGAACATCCAGCCCAACGCGATGATGACGATGCCGAGAATCAGGGTGAACGACACATCGAAGGCCGTCGTCACCCAGTACTCGCGCGAGAAGCCACCCTCGACGAGCCGGACGTAGCCGTAGACGAAGGGCAGTGCCACCGCCCATGACAGCTGGAGCCAGAGGGGGAAGGCGAGCACGGCCGCGACCACGCCGACGTTGACGAGGAAGAAGATCCACGGCTGATCCGTCGCCCTGGCCGCCGGGTCGACGACGATCGGCCAGGCGCCCAGCGCGATGACGTAGAGGATCGCGAAGATCCCCGCCGCGATGCGCACCGCGCGTCCGGTGACACAGGCGATCAGCATCCCCAGCAGCGGGACGAAGACGACCAGCACCATCGCGACCCGCGAGGCATCCGACCAGGTCGTGGTCGTGATCGCGGCGATCAGCGCCTGCGTCCCGAGGACACCGGAGCCGAGAGCCACGACGGTCGCGAGGATGCGCTCCATGCGCTTGCCGGTGAATCGCTCGAACTCGGATTCCACGCTCCCCGGGGAGGGGATCGTGGACCAGGCCTCGCGGATGCTGAGCGGGTCAGTGGGCACTCGGGGTCCCGTCTGGGGCGACGATCCCGTCCTCCATCGCGCGGCGCAGGAGATCGACCTTCGTGGGTGCCGGTCGTCCGACCTCGACGTACTTCACCCGGATGCGCGTGATGTTCTCCTTGGCGGTCGAATAGGCGACGCCGAGGCGCTCGGCGACAGCCTTCAACGGCAGGCCCGCGGCGTACAGACGCAGCACATCGCGTTCCCGGGCCGACAGCTGCGCGTCGGCGAAATCACGGTCGCCGTCGACGGCGCTGGCCCATTCCACGTTGTTGAGCGGCTCGCCGTCGGCGACCGTCCCGATCGCGTCGAGCACGTCGTCCAGCGCGGAGGACTTGCTGACGACTCCCGCGGCACCCGCGGCGAGCGCCTCACGCACCGCCGCCGGTCGATCGGCGACGCTGTGGATGACGACGCTGGCTCCGTCGTCGACGAGGGATCGGACGTTCTCGGTCACCGTCGTGCCGTCACCGAGCGTGAGATCGAGGACGACCACGTCGGCCGACGGCTCGGACGTCGCGGAACGCCAATCGAGATACGACACCACCGTGCTCCCGGAGAAGACCACCGTCTGCGCTCCGTCTCGGGCGCACGCCGCTTCCAGACCGAGGCGGACGGACTCGTGATCGTCGATCAGTGCGACCCTGCTCATCCCCCCAGCCTACTGAGTGCGGCGACGGCGGCCCTGTCACCGGGTGAGGAGCGCGACGACCTCGAAGTGGTGCGAGTGGGGGAAGAGGTCGAAGCCTCGCAGAGTGCCGACGTTCCACCCGTGCTGACGGAACGTTCCGAGGTCGCGAGCCAGCGCCACGGGGTCGCACGCGACGTAGGCGATCGCCTCCGGCGCGAGGGCGTGCAGCGCATCGACGACCGCTCGGCCGGCTCCCGCTCGGGGCGGGTCGAGCACGACGGCACCGGTGCGAGTGCCTGCGGGAAGGCCGGCCAGGTAGCGGTCGACTCGGGCCGTCACCGCCTTCACTCCCCTCCCCGCGAGGTTCTGCTGCGCGTGCGCCGTCGCCCTCTTGCTGGACTCGACCGTCACGATGTCGGTGGCGCCGAGGTCGGCGAGGGATGCGGCGAACAGCCCGACTCCGCCGTAGAGGTCGAGGTGGGCGGCCTCCGGATCGACGTGCCCGTCGAGGATCCCGTAGACGGCACCGTCGAGCACCGACGCCGCCCGCGGGTGCACCTGCCAGAAACCGCCGGCGTCGAGCTGGAAGCGACGGTCGCCGACCTGCTCGTAGACGACCTCCGGAGCGGGCCGACGGCCCTGTCCTCGTGCCGGGCGCTCGTCGAGCCGCTCGCGGCGGATGACGCGGACCGTGCCGTCGCCGGGTTCGACCAGGTCGACGCTGCCCGCCTCCCCGCCCTGGAGGCGCAGCGCGGCCTTCGCGATCGCCGGGCGCGCGAGGGGGTGCGAGCCGACGGGGATCACCCGGTGGCTGCGCGCGGCGTAGGGCCCGACCCGCCCCTCGTCGTCGACGTGCAGAGTGACCCTGGTGCGCCATCCGGTGCCGTCGGTCGAGTCGACCGCCTCGATCTCGGGCGCCTCGAGCCCCGGGCCGGCGAACCGGTCGAGGGCCTCGGTCAGCACCTGACGCTTGAGGGTGCGCTGGTGGGCCAGGTCGATGTGCCCGAGGTCGGCACCTCCGGGTCGGTCCTCCGGCGCCCGGGAGACGTCAGCCTCCGTCCAGATGTGGGGGCGACGGTGCGGCGAGGCGTCGAGGACCTCCACCGTCTCCGCGCGCCAGAAGCTCTTCGACTCGTCGGTGGAGTCGGCGGTGAGACGGGCGCGCACCCGCTCACCCGGAATCGCGTCGGAGACGAAGACGACGCGTCCGTCGTGGCGGGCGATGAAGGTGCCGCCGTGCGCGATGCCGGTGATGTCCAGATCGAGCAGGGCTGGGGAGGAAGTCATCCTTCGAGGATACGGTGGTGCACATGCGCGTCTGCCTCGCCTCCACCTCCCCCGCCCGTCTGATGCTGCTGCGACAGGCCGGGATCGAGCCGCTGACCCTGTCACCCGACGTCGATGAAGATGCGGTGGCCGCGGCCGCGGCGGCGGGGAGAGGCGCCGATCTGCCTCCCGCCGATCTCGTGCTTCTGCTGGCCAGGGCCAAGGCCGCGGACGTCGCGCACCGGCTCGCGGCCGACGGCTCCTTCGACGGCATCGTGATCGGGGGCGACTCGATGTTCGCCCTCGACGGCCGGGTGTACGGCAAGCCCTACACGGCGGAGGAGGCGACCCGACGGTGGAGGGAGATGCGCGGCGCCACCGGGATCCTGCACTCCGGGCACTCCGTCTTCCGGGTCTCCCCCGACACGGAGCCGGTCGAGGCGACGGCGACCGCCGAAGCCGCGGTGACCTTCGCCGACGATGTGACCGATGCCGAGATCGCCGCGTACGTCGCCTCCGGGGAGCCGCTGCTCGTCGCGGGCGCCTTCACCGTGGACAGCCTCGGAGGAGCCTTCATCACCCGCGTCGAGGGCGACCCCTCCACGGTCGTCGGGATGTCGCTGTCGACGGTGCGCCGACTCGCCGGCGATCTCGGTGTGCGGTGGACGGACCTCTGGTCGTAGGGTCCGCTCGACGTTTTCGCGTCTTTCTTGTGGAGAGTCGTCAAATGGATCGTGAGCCTTCTCGCTAGGCTGGCAATCATGCCTGATATCGCCAAGGTGCTCATCGCCAACCGCGGCGAGATCGCCGTCCGAATCATCCGTGCCGCTCGGGACTCCGGGATCGCCTCGGTCGCCGTCTACGCCGACCAGGACCGCGACGCCCTGCACACCCGTCTCGCCGACGAGGCCTACGCCCTCGGCGGATCCACCAGCGCCGAGACCTACCTGCAGATCGAGAAGATCCTCTCGGTCGCCCGTCGCGCCGGCGCTGACGCCGTGCACCCCGGCTACGGCTTCCTCGCAGAGAACGCGGAGTTCGCCCGTGCCGTGATCGGTGCGGGGATGACCTGGATCGGCCCCTCCCCCGAGGCCATCGAGGCACTGGGAGACAAGGTCACCGCCCGCCACGTGGCTGAGAAGGTGGGAGCCCCGCTCGCCCCCGGAACGCCCGGTCCGGTCTCGGGCGCCGACGAGGTTATCGCCTTCGCGCAGGAGTTCGGTCTCCCGATCGCGATCAAGGCGGCCTACGGCGGCGGCGGTCGCGGCCTGAAGGTCGCGCGCGAGCTCGACGAGGTCGCCGAGCTGTTCGAGTCGGCCACCCGAGAGGCGGTCAGCGCGTTCGGACGCGGCGAGTGCTTCGTCGAGAAGTACCTCGACAAGCCGCGCCACGTCGAGACGCAGTGTCTGGCGGACGCCGAGGGCAACGTCGTCGTCATCTCGACCCGCGACTGCTCGCTGCAGCGCCGCCATCAGAAGCTGGTCGAGGAGGCGCCCGCGCCGTTCCTCACCGACGAGCAGAACGCGCAGCTGTACTCCGCGTCCAAGGCCATCCTCAAGGAGGTCGGCTACGTGGGTGCGGGAACCTGCGAGTTCCTCATCGGCGCCGACGGCACCGTGTCGTTCCTCGAGGTCAACACCCGCCTCCAGGTCGAGCACCCGGTGTCCGAGGAGGTCACCGGCATCGATCTCGTGCGCGAGCAGTTCCGCATCGCCGCCGGCGGCACCATCGACTACGAGGACCCCGCCCCCACCGGCCACTCCATCGAGTTCCGCATCAACGGCGAGGACCCCGGTCGCGGCTTCCTGCCGCAGCCCGGCCCCATCCACGTCTTCAAGACCTTCGGCGGCCCCGGCATCCGGCTCGACTCCGGCGTCACCGCCGGCGATTCCGTGTCGGGCGCGTTCGACTCGCTGCTCGCGAAGATCATCGTCACCGGCAAGGACCGCGCCGAGGCCCTCGAGCGCTCGCGACGAGCCCTCGACGAGTTCGAGGTCGCGGGTCTTCCCACCGTCCTCCCCTTCCACCGCAAGGTCGTGCGCGACGCCGCCTTCACAGCGGAGAACGGCGAGTTCGGGGTCTTCACCCGCTGGATCGAGACGGAGTTCGACAACGACATCCCCGCATGGGACGGCGAGCTGGAGTCGCCGTCGGCCGCGGAGAGCCGCCACACGGTGGTCGTCGAGGTCGCCGGAAAACGTCTCGAGGTCAGCCTCCCCGACCGTGTCGCCGTCGCCGCAGGAACCACCGGCCGTCCGGCCGCCGTGCCGCCGTCGCGACGCAACCATGCCACCTCGGTGAGCGCCGGCGCCTCCGGCGACGCCGTCAAGTCGCCCATGCAGGCCACCGTCGTCAAGGTCGCCGTCGAAGAGGGGCAGCAGGTCGTCAAGGGCGACCTCGTCGTCGTGCTCGAGGCGATGAAGATGGAGCAGCCGCTGCAGGCGCACAAGGACGGCACGATCGGCAACATCGGAGCGGTCGCCGGGGCGACGGTCTCGGCCGGCCACCAGCTGCTCACCATCAGCTGACCACGACGTCGACGAGAAGAGGCGCCCCGCTGATGCGGGGCGCCTCTTCTCGTGCGCTGCGGATGCCGCAGAGGTCAGGTGATCTTCGCGTTGACGAGGTGCATGGCCCGACTCGCGTCGGTGATGCTGCTCGACAGCGACGGGTACGCCGCGAACACGCGGGACACCTGGTCGACGGTCAGACGACGCTCGACCGCGACGGCGATCGGGTAGATCAGCTCGGAGGCCTTGGGCGCCACAATCACGCCGCCGATCACGGTGCCGGATCCCTTGCGGGCGATCAGCTTCACGAAGCCGTCCTTGATGCCCATCATCTTGGCGCGCGGGTTCGCCGCCAGCGGGAGCTTGTAGACGAGCCCGTCGGCGATGCCCTCCTCGACGTCTTTCTGGGAGTAGCCGACCGTCGCGATCTCGGGCGCGGTGAAGATGTTCGAGGTGATCTTGATCAGCTCCAGCGGGATGACGATGTCGCCCAGTGCGTGGAACACGGCCGTGCGGCCCTGCATCGACGCGACGGATGCCAGCGGGAAGAAGTTCGTGCAGTCGCCGACCGCGTACACGTTGGGCACGGAGGTGCGCGCGACGCGATTGACACGGATGTTGCCCTGCTCGGTGAGCTCGACGCCCGCCTCTTCGAGCCCGATGCCCGCCGTGTTCGGAATGGATCCGACGGCCATCAGGCAGTGGCTGCCCTCGACCGTGCGCCCGTCGGAGAGGGTGGCGACGACGCCGTCCTTCGTCACCTCGACCTTCTCGGCACGAGCCTTGGAGAGCACCGTCATGCCGCCACGTGTGAACACCTTCTCGAGCACCTGCGCGGCGTCCTGGTCCTCGCCCGGCAGCACCTGCTCGCGGCTGGAGACGAGGGTCACCTTCGCGCCGAGGTTCATGTACGCCGATGCGAACTCGGCACCGGTCACCCCGGAGCCGACGACGATGAGGTGCTCGGGCAGCGCCTTCATGTCATACAGCTGCGTCCAGGTGAGGATGCGCGTGCCGTCGGGCTTCGCGGAGTCGAGCTCGCGGGGCGAGGCCCCGACGGCGACGATGATCGTGTCGGCTTCGATGCGATCGAAGTCGGTGCCGTCCTGGCCGGTCGAGACGACGATCGCGTTCGGCCCCTCGAGGCGGCCGTGTCCGGAGAGGATCCGCACGCCGGCGTCGAGCAGAGTCGTGCGCATGTCCTCGGACTGCTGACCCGCCAGTGCGATGAGTCGCTTGTTGACGGCGGCCAGGTTGATCGCGATCTCGGGCTTGAGCGGCTTGCCGTGCTCGCCCTTCGCGTAGAACTGCACGCCGAGGTCCGAGGCCTCCGAGATCGCGACGGCGGCATCGGCCGTGGCGATCAGGCTCTTCGACGGGACGACGTCGGTGAGCACGGCCGCTCCTCCGACGCCCACACGCTCGACCAGGGTCACCTCGGCTCCGAGCTGAGCGGCCGCGAGGGCCGCTTCATAACCGCCGGGACCGCCACCGAGGACGGCGACGCGCTGAGTGCGCTCAAAAGGGGTGGAAGACATGGTCTCCATTCTTCCGCAATCCTGGCCCCCGAGCCTGCACCTTCCTAGAGTGGATCCATGTCCGAAACACACAGCAACCCCCTCGACGACCCGAATGCGAACCCGTTCGAGGTCGCCGCAGCCGCAGCCGCAGACATCGCGCGCCTGACCGGAGTCGAGAAGCACGACATCGCTCTGACCCTCGGCAGCGGCTGGGGCAAGGCCGCCGACATCATCGGCGAGACCACAGCGACCATCCCGGCGACCGAGGTCACCGGCTTCTCCAAGCCCGCCCTCGAGGGCCATGTCGGCACTCTGCGCAGCATCCGCACCCCCGACGGCAAGAACGTGCTCGTCATCGGCGCCCGCACCCACTACTACGAGAACCACGGAGTCCGTCGTGTCGTGCACTCGGTGCGCACGGCCGCGGCCACCGGGGCCAAGATTATGGTGCTCACCAACGGCGCGGGCGGCGTGCGCGAGACCTGGACCCCCGGCCAGCCCGTGCTGATCAGCGACCACATCAACCTCACGGCCGACTCTCCGCTCGAGGGCGCGACGTTCATCGACCTCACCGATCTCTACGCCACCCGTCTGCGCGACATCGCGCGCAGCGTCGACCCGTCGCTCGACGAGGGGGTCTACACGCAGTTCCGCGGACCGCACTACGAGACACCGGCCGAGGTGCAGATGGCCAAGCACATGGGCGGCCACATCGTCGGCATGTCGACCGCGCTCGAGGCCATCGCCGCGCGGGAAGCCGGTATGGAGATCCTGGGCTTCTCGCTCATCACGAACCTCGCGGCAGGCATCCAGAAGACCCCGCTCAGCCACGCCGAGGTGATCGAGGCCGGCCGCGAGGCGGAGCCTGTGATCTCGGCGCTGCTCGCCCGCGTGGTCGAGGCGCTGTGAGCGAGGCACGCCTCGCGCAGGCTCGCGCGTGGATGCGGCAGGACCCCGACGCGGAGACCCGTGACGAACTCGCCGCCGTGATCACCCGCGCCGCCGGCGGCGAGGAGACCGCCGTCGCCGACCTCGAGGATCGCTTCGGCACCCGACTCGCCTTCGGCACCGCGGGACTGCGCGGAGCTCTCGGCGCCGGCAGCAACCGCATGAACCGGGTGCTGGTGGCACAGGCCGCCGCCGGATTCGCCGCGTTCCTGCGCGAGCGCGCGGGTGCGCGCACCCCCACGGTCGTCGTCGGCTACGACGGCCGACGCAACTCACGGGTCTTCGCGACGGACTCGGCCGAGCTCTTCGCCGGCGCCGGACTCCGCGCGATCCTCCTCCCCCGGCTCCTGCCGACACCGGTGCTCGCCTTCGCGGTGCGGCACCTCGGAGCGGACGCCGGCGTGATGGTGACCGCCTCGCACAACCCGCCGAACGACAACGGCTACAAGGTGTACCTCGGCGGAGCGGATCAGGGGTCGCAGATCGTCGCCCCTGCCGACTCGGAGATCGCCGCGCACATCCAGAGGATCGCCGACGACGGCGACATCTCGACGCTCCCGCGCTCGCGGGCGTACGAGACGGCCGGCGAAGACGTCGTCGAGGCGTACATCGCCGCGACCGCCGCCGTGTCGCCGGCACCCGCAGGGTCCTCGGACCTGCGCTGGGTGTACACGGCGCTGCACGGCGTGGGCTGGGAGACGCTGTCGAAGATCGTGGCTGCGGCGGGATATCCGCAGCCGATGGTCGTCGGTGAGCAGCTGAAGCCCGATGCGACCTTCCGCACGGTGTCGTTCCCCAACCCCGAGGAACCCGGTGCGATGGATCTCGCCTTCGCACGTGCGCGACGCGTGCAGGCGGACTTCATCCTGGCGAACGACCCCGATGCCGACAGGCTCGCCGTGGCCATCCCCGACGCCTCGTCGGACAGCGGCTGGCGCCGCCTCACCGGCAACGAGGTCGGCCTCCTGCTCGGCGCGCGGGCGGCGCGGGCCGCGGCAGGCACGCCGGGCGCGTCACTGGCCTGCTCGCTGGTCTCCTCCCCCGGTCTGGGTGCGGTCGCCGCCCATCACGGGTTGGACTTCCACGAGACCCTCACCGGATTCAAATGGATCTCGCGTGCGCCGGGGATCGCCTTCGGCTTCGAGGAGGCGCTCGGCTACCTCGTCAACCCCGAGACGGTCCGCGACAAGGACGGCATCTCGGCGGCGGTCGCGATCCTCGGTCTCGCAGCCGAGGCGCACGCCCGCGGAGGGTCGCTCGCCGAACTGCTCACCGAGCTCGGTGACACCTACGGGCACTACGCGAGCGGACAGGTGTCGGTGCGCGTCGAGGACCTCTCGATCATCGGCGACGTGATGCTCTCGCTGCGCACGCTGCCGCCGACGCGCTTCGGACACCTGGCGGTCGCCGAGGCTCAGGATCTGCTGCATGCCCCGCAGGGGCAGCCTTCGGGCGACGTGCTGCGCTACCGGCTCGACGACGGCTCCCGGATCATCGTGCGTCCCAGCGGCACCGAGCCCAAGCTCAAGGTCTACATCGACGCGAAGGCCGACTCGGCCACGGGCGCCGCCGAGACCGTGCGCGGGCTCGAGGCCGCCGTGCGGACGCTCCTGGAAGAACGCTCCTAGGGTCCGGATGCCGAGAAGACACGTCGTCATCACCGCGCACAACGGGGTGCACGCGCGCCCCGTCGCCGAGCTCGTGCGGCTCGTGCAGGCGCATCCGCATGCCGTCACCCTGCGCACGTCGTCGGGCGCGGTCGTGGATCTCAGCAGCGTCCTCGCGCTGATGGATCTCGCGCTCGCGCCCGGCGACGCCGTGGTGCTCGAGACCGCGGAGTCGGCCGGCGCCGACGCGGTTCTCGGCACCCTCGCCGCCGTCCTCGACCCCCGCGGCTGAGAGCGGGTGGAGTGACCGCTGAGCGTCAGCCGTCGATGACGGCGACGAGCTCGTCGAGGAACGTCTCGAAAGTGGTGCCGCGGCGGAGGATGCGCTGCACGCTGTCGCGCTCGCTGAACACCTCGACGAGCTGCTCGAAGACCGTCTGGAACGCGGCGCGATCCGTCTCGCTGAAGGCGGCGAGCGCGACCACCTGCACCCGTCCCTCGCCCCACGCGGCGGATCCGTCGGCCACACCGATGGCGATCGCCGTCCTCGTCGCCGTCATCTGCAGCGCGTGCGGGACGGCGAGCGCATCGGTGAACGCCGTCGACGACATGCGCTCGCGCACGATGGTGTTCTCGACGTAGTCCTCGCCGATCAGCCCGGCCGTGACGAGTAGCCCGCCGAGTCGTCGGATGATCGCCTCCTCGCCCTCGTCGGGGAGCGGGTACACGAAGGCGTCTGCGTCGAAGTAGCGGGCGAGCTCGGCACGCAGCCGGGTCAGCCGTCGCCCCCGGCGCACCCTGGCCGCGGCCTGCTGGATGCGATCCACGTCGGAGTCGGTGAGGAAGGGCTGGATGCGCACGAACCGATCGCCGACCACGCCGGGCTCGATGGTGCTGAGCACCAGGTCGGTGTCGAAGGACGCCCAGTCGGGATCGACGTTCGTGATGACGCTGGTGACCTCGATCGCCGAGCCCAGCGACCGGTCGACGCTCGATCGCAGCAGTTCGTGGAGCTCGTAGTATCCGGGGCAGACGATCGTCGCCGTGAGGATCGACTCCGCCTTGCGGCTGCGCTCGAGCCGTCCCCCCACGTGCATGGCCACGTAGGCGATCTCGTCGTCGTGGATCGGCGTGCCCAGGCGGTCGTGCAGTCCGCTGGCGATCGACACGGCCACCTCGAAGATCATCGGATACGAGGTCTTCAGCGAGCGGGTGAGCGGATTGCGGGTCAGCGCGCGCTCCTGGGCACGCCGCATCAGATTCTGCACGTGCAGCGCCAGGCGCAGCACGAAGGTCTCATCGACCAGATCGACCTGGAAGTCCTCGGCGGCACGGGCGATCTCGGCCCTCACGGCGGTCTCGACGGCGGGGTCGACACCGCTGCGTGCCACGTCGCCGGCGGCATCCTCCCCCGGTGCGACGATGCGCGTGAGCACGAGCGAGGCGAGGTGACTGCTGTCGCCGTCGCCCAGAGTGACCGAGAAGTGCTCGTGGGCCAGACGGGCGATCACGGCGCCCACCCGGGGGATCTCCTCACGCGCCCCCGTGGGGCCCGCTTCCAGGGCGTGACCCGCGGCGACCCGCTCGGCCGCGATCGCGATGTGCAGGAGGACATCGGAGATCGCGAGTTCGTTGACGTAGTAGCCGAGCTCGCCGAGCTCCCCCACCAGCGCGGATTTGAAGGGCGCGACAGACCCCGCCGCGACCGCACCGCCCTCGAGCGCGCGCCGGAAGGTCTCGGGGTGGAAGGACGCGGCGTCCATCTCGTCGTGAGCGAGGCGGCTGAGCAGCCGCCTCTGCGCCGCCTCGGTGCCGCGCAGCCGCACGATCTCCCGGTCGCGCTCCAGGGTCAGCTCCGTTCCCTCCAGCAGCCCGCGCACGCGCGAGAGATCCGCCTCGAGGGTCGCCTCACTGACGTGCAGCTCGTTCGCCGCCTCGAACACGTCGACGCCGGTCGGGACGTCGAGGAGCGTGCGTACGAGTCCGTGCAGCCGGTCTCTGGGGGCCGACTCGCCGCTCTGCCGCGTGCGCAGTGCGCGACGCGCCCCCGCACCTGCCCGATACCCCGCAGGCCCCGACTCCACGGCGTCCGCGTCGCCCGTCCGGGCGTTCACGGCAGCCACATACGAGCGGATGCTGCGCGGGGTCACCCCGAGCTGATCGGCGAGGCTCGCGGCCGTCGCCCAGTCGCCCTGGCGGAGGAGGGTCGAGAGGAGCTGGTCCTGGCGCTGACGCGACATGATCCTCCCCTCCTCCGTGCCGACTGCACTGTCCTGACGTGATTCCCATGATGTCAGTAAGCGGGGCGCCCTGCTCCGGAACCGACGTTCCGCGGGGGCGGAAAGGACGCTGTTGGCGAGAGGGTGCCCGCGGTTCCCAGACTGTTCTCAGGAAAGGTGAGCATCGATGAGGATCCTCGTGGTGTGCGGCGCTGGCGCGTCGAGCACGTTCGTCGCGCAGCGGCTCCGCAGAGCGGCGTCGGAGGCCGGTCTCGAATGGGACGCGTCCGCCGGCATGGAGCACTCCGTCGCCGGAGGCGCGCACGACCTCGTCCTCGTGGGCCCTCACCTCGCCGATCGCCTCGACGCCATCCGCGACGTGGCGCGCACCCGTGCCGTCGTCCTCCCGGAGGACGTCTTCGCCGACCGCGACGGCACCCGCACGCTGGCGCTCGTGCGCTCGATCCTCGCCGACACCACCTCGAAAGGAACATCATGACCGTCTCCCGTACCGTTCGGATCGGCTCCTCCCACGGACTCCACGCCCGCCCCGCGAAGCTGTTCGCGCAGGCCGCGAAGGAGTCGGGCATCCCGGTGACCATCGCGAAGGACTCCGGCAAGCCGGTCAACGCCGCCAGCATCCTCGGTGTCATCGCGCTCGCGGTCGAGCATGGCGACTACGTCACCCTCACCGCGGACGGCGACGGCGCGGAGGGCGTTCTCGACACCCTGACCGAACTGCTCACCACCGACCACGACCAGGAGAGCGCATGAGCGAAATGCGCGGCGTCGGCATCGGACTGGGCGTCGCCCAGGGCGTCGTCGTGCGCATGACCGAGGCCTCGCCCGCACCCGAGAACACTCCGAGCACGCAGGGCGCCGATGTGGAGCGCACCCGGGTGCGCGAGGCCGTCGCCGCGGTCGCGTCGGAGCTCACGGCTCGCGGCGGGTCCGCAGGCGGCTCGGCTCAGGAGGTGCTCGAGGCCCAGGCGATGATCGCCGAGGACCCGACCCTGCAGGACGAGGTCGACACCAGGATCGACGACGGCGCCACCGCTGAGTGGGCCGTGCACGACGCGTTCGCCGGCTTCCGCGCGACACTGGAGGCCGTCGGCGGCTACCTCGGCGAGCGCGCCGCAGACCTCGACGACATCGCCCAGCGCGTTCTCGCCCGACTCCGGGGCGAGGATGCTCCCGGTGTGCCGGACCCGGGTCATCCGTTCGTCCTCGTCGCGAGAGACCTCGCTCCCGCGGACACCGCCCTGCTGAATCTCGATCAGGTGCTCGCCCTGGTGACCTTCGACGGCGGCCCCACCTCGCACACCGCGATCCTGGCCAGGGAGAAGGGGATCGTCGCGATCGTCGGCGCCTCCGCGGCCGCGGATCTCACCACGGGCACGTCGGTGATCGTCGACGCGGCGGCAGGCATCGTGACCGTGGATCCGACCGACGACGAGAAGGACCGTGCCGACGAGCGCGCGGACGCCCGACGCTCGGCAGACGACGCACCGCTGACTCCCGGCGCCCTCGCCGACGGCACGCTGATCCCGCTGCTGGCGAATCTGGGAAAGCCCGCAGACGCAGCCGATGCCGTCGAACGCGGGGCTGAGGGCGTCGGGCTGTTCCGCACCGAGTTCCTGTTCCTCTCGTCGGCCCAGGCGCCGACCGTCGAGCAGCAGCGGGAGGCCTACCGGGAGCTGCTCGCGGCCTTCCCCGGCAAGAAGGTCGTCGTGCGGATGCTCGATGCCGGCGCCGACAAGCCCCTGGCGTTCCTCAACGACGCGCACGAGGAGAACCCCGCTCTCGGGCTCCGCGGTCTGCGCGCGCTGCGGGCGAGCGAGGACATCCTGCGCGAGCAGCTGACGGCGCTCGCTGAGGCGGATGCCGCGACCGAGGCCGACCTGTGGGTCATGGCACCGATGGTCGCGACCGTCGAGGAGACCCAGTACTTCACCTCCCTCGCCCGTGAGTACGGGCTGAAGACGGCGGGCGTCATGGTGGAGGTCCCGGCGGCAGCGCTGCTGGCGGATCGGGTGCTCGCCCATGCGGACTTCGCCTCGATCGGCACCAACGACCTCACCCAGTACACGATGGCCGCCGATCGCATGCTCGGCTCCGTCGCCGGGTTCCAGGACCCGTGGCACCCTGCGGTCCTCCGCCTCGTGCGCGAGGTCGGCGCCGCCGGTGCCCGCCTCGGCAAACCCGTCGGCATCTGCGGCGAAGCCGCCGCGGATCCGATGCTCGCCGTGGTGCTCGTCGGCCTCGGCGCGACGACCCTCTCGATGGCACCCTCCGCACTCGCGGACGTGCGCCGGATGCTCTCCACCCGAACCCTCGACGAGGCCCGCAACCTCGCCGAACTGGCACTGGCGGCAGACGACGCCGCCGGAGCCCGCCTCGCCGTGGCCGACGCCACAGCACCCCTTCCCCCTCACCAGCAGAAAGAGACGACATCATGACGACGACGTCACCGGCCGCCACGAAGGCAGGCGACCTCCGAACGGGCGTGCAGCGCTTCGGCACGTTCCTGTCCGGAATGATCATGCCCAACATCGCCGCGTTCATCGCGTGGGGATTCATCACCATGCTGTTCATCCCGGCCGGGTTCTTCGGCGCGGAGACACCCTTCCCCGGGTGGCACTGGGCCCCTGTGGCCGAGATCATCGGCGGGGGCGGAGATTCCGCAGTCATCGGCTGGCAGGGTGCCATGACGGCACTCGCCGAAGGTGACGGCGGCAACATCTTCGCGTACGTCGGCCTCGTCGGCCCGATGGTCACCTACCTGCTGCCCCTGCTCATCGCCAACACCGCCGGCCGTATGGTCTACGGCGAGCGCGGCGGCGTCGTGGCGACGATCGCGACGATGGGTGTCATCGTCGGCACGAACATCCCCATGTTCCTCGGAGCGATGATCATGGGCCCGCTGGCCGCCTGGATCACGAAGCAGATGGACCGACTGTGGGACGGCAAGATCCGGCCCGGGTTCGAGATGCTCGTGAACAACTTCTCCGCCGGCATCCTCGGCATGATCCTCGCGATCCTCGGGTTCTTCGCCTTCGGCCCCGTGATGCTCGGCATCAGCGCCGTGCTCGGCGCCGCTGTCGACTGGCTCGTGTCGCTCAGCCTCCTGCCGATCGTGTCGATCATCGTGGAGCCCGCCAAGGTGCTGTTCCTCAACAACGCGATCAACCACGGCGTGTTCACACCGCTCGGCATCGAGCAGGCTGCGGAGAACGGCAAGTCGATCCTCTTCCTCATCGAGGCGAACCCCGGCCCCGGCCTCGGACTGCTCCTGGCGTTCACGTTCTTCGGCGTCGGCGCGGCGAAGGCGTCGGCACCGGGAGCGGCGATCATCCAGTTCTTCGGCGGAATCCACGAGATCTACTTCCCCTACGCGCTCAGCAAGCCGACGACGATCCTCGCGCTGATCGCGGGTGGAGCAGCCGGTGTCACGACCAACATGATCCTGGGCGGCGGTCTGGCCTTCCCGGCCGCGCCCGGCAGCATCATCGCCGTGACGGCAGCAGCCATCGGCAGCGGCGTCGGCAACCTCCTCGTCGTATACCTGTCGGTGGTCGTCGCCGCCGCCGTGACGTTCCTCATCACCGGTGTGATCCTGCGCGCCTCCCGCAAGAGCGACCTCGCCGCCGAGGGTGACACCTTCGGCGCCGCGATCGCACAGACCGAGGCGAACAAGGGCAAGTCCTCCGCGGCGATGGACGCGCTCCGCGCGTCCTCCGGATCCGCCGCGAACGCCGCCGCTCCGGCAGCGGTAGCGACCGACCGCCGTATCGAGAACGTCGTGTTCGCCTGCGATGCCGGCATGGGCTCGTCGGCGATGGGCGCGAGCGTGCTGCGCAACAGGTTCAAGAAGGCGGGGGTCGACGGCATCACCGTCACCAACCAGGCCATCGCGAACCTCGACGGCACGGCCGACCTCGTGATCACGCAGCAGCAGCTGACGGATCGCGCGAAGGCGCAGTCGCCGAATTCGATCCACGTCTCGGTCGACAATTTCATGAACTCCCCGAAGTATGAAGAGGTCGTCGAGATGGTGCGCGAGCAGCGCGGCACCGAGGCGTGACAGACCGGGAGGGGCGGGTGCCTCGGCATCCGCCCCTCCTCCACATTCAGGAAGAAGGAATCACCATGAGCGTTCTCACCCTCGACCAGGTCCGCATCCACGCGGGCTCCAGCACGCAGGACGCCGCCCTGCAGGAGGCCACCGACATCCTGGTGGCCGCCGGCGCCGTCACCCCCGCGTACGTCGACGCCATGCGCCAGCGCGAGCAGACGGTCTCGACCTTCATGGGCAACGGCCTGGCGATCCCGCACGGCACGAACGACACGAAGGATGCCATCCTCGGCTCCGCGCTCTCGGTGGTCCGCTACGACGGCGGGGTGGACTGGGACGGCGAGCCCGCCACGTTCGTCGTGGGCATCGCGGGACGCGGCGACGAGCACCTCGAGATCCTCTCGCAGATCGCGATCCTCTTCTCCGACGAGGATGACGTCGCGAAGCTCAACGCCGCACAGACCCCGGAGGAGCTCTACGCCCTGCTCTCGGCGGTGAACGAGTGAAGAAGGCTGTGCACTTCGGAGCCGGCAACATCGGGCGCGGCTTCGTCGGGCTGCTGCTGCACGAGGGCGGCTACGAGGTCGTCTTCTCCGACGTCGCCGACGCCCTGGTCGACGCGATCGACGCGGTCGATTCGTACACGGTGCATGAGGCCGGCCCGGGAGGCGTCGACCACGTGGTCACCGGCTTCCGCGCCGTGAACAGCAGGACCGATCCGGATGCCGTGGCCGACGAGGTCGCCTCCGCCGACGTGGTCACGACGGCCGTGGGTCCGACCGTGCTGCGGTTCGTGGCGCCGACGATCGTCGAGGGACTGCGCCGCCGCTCCCCCGACGCCGCCCCGCTGCAGGTCATGGCGTGCGAGAACGCGATCGGCGCGACCGACACGCTGCGCACGGAGGTCGAGAAGGCGGCGGGCGCGGATGCCGGAGACCTTCTCTCGCGTGCCGTGTTCGCCAATACGGCGGTGGACCGCATCGTGCCGGGGCAGCCCGCGGACGGCGGCGTCGACGTGACCGTCGAACCGTACTTCGAGTGGGCCATCGAGACCGGAGCCTTCGGCGGAGCTCTGCCGACGATCCCCGGCGCGCACTTCGTCGACGACCTGGCGCCCTACATCGAGCGCAAGCTGTTCACGGTGAACACCGGGCACGCCGCCACGGCGTACTTCGGCGCCCGTGCCGGCATCGAGCGCATCTCGGATGCGCTCGACGACCCCGAGATCGCGGCTCGGGTCTCCGCCGCCCTGGAGGAGACGTCGGCGGTGCTCGTCGCGCAGCACGGTCTCGATCCCGCCGACCTCGCCGACTACCGCGCGACGATCCTCCAGCGCTTCCGCAACCCTGCACTCGTCGACACCGTGCAGCGCGTGGGACGTCAGCCGTTGCGCAAGATCTCGCGCAACGAGAGGTTCATCGGCCCCGCCGCCATGGCCGCGGAGCGAGGGCTGTCGACGACGGCTCTCGTCGGCGCCGTCACCGCCGCCCTCGAGTTCGACGAGGCCGACGACGAGCAGGCTGTGGAGCTGCAGCACCTTCTGCGCACGGAGGACGCCGCGGCGTTCACCACCCGCACCACGGGGCTCGCGCCCGAGCATCCGCTCTTCCCGGCGATCCACGATGCGGTCGTGTCGCGGCAGACGGCGCTGCGCGCCTGAGTCCTGCGCCCTGTCGCCCCTGCGCCCCCTGCCGTTACGATCGGCAGGGGCGCAGTCGCGCGAGCACGGTGTCGTGTGAGCGGCGTGTCGTGTGAGCGGCGTGTCGTGTGAGCAGGATGCCGTGTGTGCAGGATGCCGTGTGAGGAGCAGCATGAGCAGGTACGCCATCATCGGCGCGGGCCCGTCGGGACTCGCCGCCGCGCGGGCGCTGACGCGTCGGGGCGTCGCCGTCGACGGCTACGAGGCCTCGCACGGCGTCGGCGGGCTCTGGGACATCGACAACCCCCGCAGCACGATGTACGAGTCGGCTCATCTCATCTCGTCGAGGACGACGACGGAGTTCTCCGAGTTCCCCATGCGGTCCTCGGCGGACTATCCGGGTCACCGCGTGCTGAAGGAGTACTTCGAGGAGTACGCAGACCGCTTCGACCTCGTCGATCTGTTCCGCTTCGACACGACCGTCACCCGCCTCGAGCCGCGCGACGGCGGGTGGGACCTCACGAGTGTGCACGCAGAGGGCACACAGACGCAGCGGTACGCGGGCGTCGTGCTCGCGAACGGCACCCTCGCGACCCCGAGCATCCCCGCCTTCGCCGGCGCGTTCACCGGTGAGCTGATGCACACCAGCGACTATCGATCCGCCGACCAGCTCGAGGGACGACGCGTGCTGCTGATCGGCGCGGGCAATTCCGGGTGCGACATCGCCGTCGACGCGGTGCACCGAGCGGTGTCCGTGGACATGAGCGTGCGCCGCGGCTATTACTTCGTGCCGCGCTACCTGTTCGGACGCCCCAGCGACACCCTCAACCAGGGCCGGCCGCTGCCGGCGCGCATCAAGCAGTCGGTCGACAGCCGGGTGCTCCGCGCGTTCACCGGCGACCCCGTGCGCTTCGGCTTCCCCCGGCCGGACTATCGGATCTACGAGTCCCATCCGATCGTCAACACGATGATCCTCAATCATCTCGGACAGGGCGATCTGCGCATCCGTCCCGACGTCGACCGCTTCGACGGGGCGACCGTGCGGTTCCGTGACGGGTCCGCCGACGACTACGACCTCGTGCTGCTCGCGACCGGCTACCGGCTGGACTACCCGTTCGTCGACCGTGCACACCTGTCGTGGCAGGGCGCAGCCCCGCGTCTGTTCCTGAACATCTTCCCGTCCTCGTTCAACGGGCTGTATGTGATGGGCATGATCGAGGCATCCGGCATCGGCTGGCAGGGGCGCTACGAGCAGGCCGACCTCCTCGCCGCCTACCTCCATGCTGCCGAGCGCGATCCCGATGCCGCTGAGCGGTTCCGCTCCCGAGTGAGGACCGCACCGTGGCCGGACGTCACCGGCGGCTATCGCTACCTCGGGCTGGACCGCATGGCGTACTACGTCAACAAGGACGCCTACCGCTCCGCCGTGCGCCGGGAGCGGCTCGCGATCGAGCCGTAGTCTGGAGACGTGCAGAAGAAGCGTGGCCGTCGCGTCCTGAAGGTGATCGTCTGGGGACTCGTCGCCGTCCTCGTCCTCGGGATCGGCGGCACCGTCGCCTGGAGTCAGATCGGGGTGATGCCGGCGGAGCGGGCACCGCTGGCGAGCGTGAAGGAGAACCCCGCGATCCAGGTGGAGGACGCCGAGCAGGGAATCGTCCTCACTCCCGCCGACGGCACCTCCGACCGCGGCCTGGTCTTCGTGCCCGGAGCGAAGGTGGATCCGTGGGCGTACGCCCCGATCCTGCAGAGCCTCGCCGAAGAGGGCGTCACGGTCGTGATCACGCGCCCGTGGCTCAACCTCGCGTTCTTCGACCTCCGCGGGCTCGACGCGTTCACCTCCGCCGCCCCCGGCATCGACGACTGGGCCGTCGGCGGGCATTCGCTGGGCGGCGTCCGCGCCTGCCAGCTCGCTGCCGACGCCGAGGCACTCGTGCTGTTCGGCTCCTACTGCGCGAACGACGTCTCCGACTCCGGTCTCGCGGTGCTGAGCCTCTCGGGCACCGAAGACGGTCTCTCCACGCCCGAGAAGGTCGATGCGGCCCGCGACCTGCTGCCGGACGACGCCAGGATGGTCGCGATCGACGGAGCGTCACACGCATCGTTCGGTGACTACGGCCCACAGTCCGGCGATGGAGAGCCGACGATCACGAGCGACGAGATGCATGCGCTGGTCGCCGAGATCCTCGGCCCCTTCATGGCGGAGCTCGCCCCGCGCTGACCGGCAGCGCACAGGCTCCGAAGTGCGCGGCGGTCAGTGGTCGGCGGTCAGTGATCGGCGGTCAGCCGATCCGCTTGATCAGCGCGTCGAGGCCCATGCCGTAGTCGATGCGCACGACGGGGAGGGCCAGCTTGTCCGTGCCGATCTCGACGTATCCCGGCTCGATCGTGCGCGCCATCTCGTAGCCGGCCATCGTGACGCCCTGCTTCGCCGTGTCGTTGTAGTGACCGTACGGGTAGGCGATGACCTCCCGCACCCCGAGCACGTCGGCGGAGGCGTTGAGGTCTGCGGCGATCTGCTCGGCCGTCCAGTTCACCATCCGTCCCTTGCCGTTGTCGCCCGCCTTGTGCATGTCATGCGTGTGCGATCGCCGGAGGACGTACTTCGAGGGCGCGGGATCCTGACGATCCGCGGTGATCATGAACGAGGTCGAGAGCAGCCCGTACCGATCGATCACCGGCACCGCCAGGTCGAACCAGGTCTGGTCCGCGTCGTCATCCGTGATGATCACGGAACGCGCGGGCAGTGAGAGACGACCGTCGATGAACGCGCTGAGCTCATCCCACGTCGGGAGGTAGAAGCCGGTGCTCGCGATGTGGTTCATCTGCGCGTCGAAGTCGCCGATGTACGCGTAGTTGCCCCGCAGCCATCCGGATTCGCCGTCGGGGTCGGTCGTGAACTGGTGGTACATCAGGATCGACACCTGCACGTCGGCGGCCGCGTTGGCCTCCGGTGTCGTCCACGCGGCGAACAGGGCTGCCTGCTGGTCGACGCAGACGACCGGGTCGGCGCCGTTCACGCGGGCGGCGACCGTCATCGCCGCGGCATCGGCCTCGGTCGCATACCAGCCCGCGAACACGCGACCGTCCTGGGCGGGGATCGGAAGACCGACGTACAGGGCGTCCTGATGCTGGAGCATCGGGTCCTGCGGTGCGCCGTCACCCACGAAGCTCACCGCGCACGCGAGCGGGTCATCCGCATCCGCGAGGAGCTGCTGTGCGGGCGTCAGCGAGCGTTCGAGGGTCGCGGAGCTCGCGCGCGGGATGACCTCCGCCGGCGTGCGCGTGACCCAGGCATACGCCAGCGCCGCTCCCCCGGCGAGCACGACGACGGCACTGATGATGACGACGAGGCCTGCACGGCGTCGTTTCCCCCCGGAAACCATGACTCAGACGTCGAATCCCTCGGCGATCATCTCGACGAGCTCCTCGCGCTCCTCGACCGGCAGGAAGGCACCGGCCGCCGCGTTGAACTGGAAGGTCTCGAGATCGTCGAGGTCGTACTCGAACGTCGCCACGAGGTTCGCGAGCTCCCGCGTGAGCGACGTCGCGCTCATCGTGCGGTTGTCGACGTTGACCGTGACGGCGAATCCGAGCTGGTAGAGCAGGTCGAACGGGTGGTCGGCGAGGGTGTTGCCCCATGCCGTGATCGCCCCGGTCTGCAGGTTCGACGACGGCGAGAGCTCGAGCGGGATCTCGCGGTCCCGCACCCAGCGGGCGAGGTCTCCGAACTGCACCTGCACCTCGTCGCCCTCCTGGGTGATCACCTGCAGATCCTCCGCGATCCGCACACCGTGCCCCAGACGCAGTGCGCGTCCGTCGATCAGCGCGGAGCGGATGGAATCGGGCCCTGCCGCCTCGCCGGCGTGCACGGTCACCGGGAAGAAGTTCTCGGCGAGGAGGTCGAATGCAGCGCGGTGGTCCGAGGCGGGGAACCCGTCTTCGGGACCGGCGATGTCGAACCCGACCACACCGCGACCCCGGAAGTCGACCGCGAGCTCCGCGATCTCCCGCGAGCGATCGGTGTGCCGCATGGCGCTGAGCAGCTGGCCGACGCGGATGCTGCGACCGGCGCGATCCGCGGCGTCCTCGCCCTCTTCGATGCCCTGCTGCACGGCCTCCACGGCCTGCTCGAGCGAGAGTCCGCGCGTGAGGTGCTGCTCGGGAGCCCAGCGCACCTCGCCGTAGATCACGCCGTCATCCGCCAGATCCTGCACGAACTCGCGCGCCACGCGGGTCAGGCCCTCCGTCGTCTGCATGACGGCGGTGGTGACGTCGAACGTTTTCAGGTACTCGACGAGCGAGCCGGAGTCGCTCTTCGTGGCGAACCACTGCCCGAGCGACTTCGGGTTCGTCTCGGGAAGTGCGAGTCCGATCGCATCCGCGAGCTCGATGATGGTCGACGGGCGCACGGCGCCGTCCAGGTGATCGTGCAACGACACCTTGGGCAGACTGCGCAGGGAGGCCCCCTGGATGGTGACATCACCGTTCGCGTCGATCGACATCGGATTCCTCTCGGTCGCGGATTGAGCTCAGTTCAGGCTAGCGGTCGCCGCTCACGCCGTGATGCGCTCGCGCACGATGGGACCCGCGGTCGGAGCCTCGTCGCCGACGGCCCACGCGCCCTCCAGCGCCTCGAGCGCTCTCGGGAATCGCGCCTCATCTGCAGCGGAGAGGGTGAACAGCGGCTGACCGGCCACCACCCGGTCGCCCGGCTTCGCATGCAGATCGATGCCGGCTTCGAAGACGACCGGATCCTCCGCCCGCGCGCGTCCTGCGCCGAGCCGCCAGGCCGCGACGCCGAACGGCAGCGCATCCATCTGCGAGACGACGCCGTCTGCCGGCGCGGTGACCACGTGGGTCTCCCGCGCCGTCGGCAGTGCCGCATCGGGGTCGCCGTCCTGGGCGCGGATCATGGCCTTCCAGCCGTCCATCGCACGTCCGTCGTCGAGAGCCGCCTCGACATCGGCATCCGGCTGTCCGGCGAGCGCGAGCATCTCGCGAGCCAGGGCGATCGTCAGCTCCCGGACGTCGGCGGGTCCGCCGCCGGCGAGGATCTCGACCGACTCGCGCACCTCGTTGGCGTTGCCGATGGCGAAGCCGAGGGGCACGTTCATGTCCGTCAGCAGTGCGGTGGTGGCGACGCCGGAGTCGGTGCCGAGAGCGACCATCGTGCGAGCGAGCTCGCGCGCCCTGTCGATGTCCTGCATGAACGCTCCGGAGCCGAACTTCACGTCGAGCACGAGCGCGTCGGTGCCCTCGGCGATCTTCTTCGACATGATGCTCGAGGCGATCAGCGGGATCGCCTCGACCGTGCCGGTCACATCACGCAGCGCGTAGAGCTTCTTGTCGGCGGGAGCGAGGCCCGAGCCTGCGGCGCAGATCACCGCGCCCACGTCGCCCTGCATCTGCGCGAACATCTCCTCATTGCTGAGCGCCGCGCGCCAGCCGGGGATCGACTCGAGCTTGTCGAGCGTGCCGCCGGTGTGCCCGAGACCCCGACCGGAGAGCTGCGGCACCGCGACGCCGAACACGGCGACGAGCGGTGCGAGCGGAAGGGTGATCTTGTCGCCCACGCCTCCCGTGGAGTGCTTGTCGACCGTCTTCTTGCCTAGGGTGGCGAAGCTCATCCGCTCCCCCGACGCGATCATCGCATCGGTGAGCACCCGGATCTCGTCGCGCTCCATGCCGCGCTGGAAGATCGCCATCGCGAACGACGCCATCTGCGCATCCGACACGTAGCCGCGCGTGTACGCGTCGACCATCCAGCGCAGCGCCTTCTCGGGCACCGCACCTCCGTCGCGCTTGGCGCGAATGACATCTACCGCGTCGAAAGGCTCAACGCTCATCGCCACTCTCCTTCTGGTTCCTGAGCCTGACGAAGGGCTCGGGGGCCGAACGCGTCCGGCAGTACTTCATCGATGGTCCGGATGCCGGAGACGGTCTCCAGCAGCATCCCGGGCATCGCGTGTTCGTAGAGCAGCTGCCGGCAGCGTCCGCACGGCATGATCGTCTGTCCGTCGTTGTTGACGCACACGAAGGCGACCAGCTGCCCGCCGCCCGACATGTGCAGGTCGCCGACGAGCGCGCACTCCGCGCACAGCGTGACCCCATACGAGGCGTTCTCGACGTTGCAGCCGGCGACGATGCGCCCGTCGCCGACGAGAGCGGCGGCGCCCACCCGGTAGCGCGAGTACGGCGCGTACGCCTTCGTCATCGCCTCGGTCGCGACCTGACGGAGTTCGTCCCAGTCGATGTCTGTCATGTCTCTCCTACGACTTGATGTACGGCTTGCCGCTGGCGGCGGGCCCACGGATCTGACCTGCGAAGCCTGCCACCGCGAGCAGCGTCACCACATACGGCAGCATGAGCATGAACTCGCCGGGGATCGGGGTCTTCAGGATCGACAGCAGGTTCTGCAGGTTGGTCGCGAAGCCGAAGAGCAGCGCGGCGAGCGTGGCGCGGATCGGGTCCCAGCGGCCGAAGATCACGGCGGCGAGAGCGATGAAGCCGAGGCCCGCGGTCATGTCCTTCCCGAACTGCGGCACCGAGACGAGCGTGAAGTACGCACCGCCGATGCCGGCGATGGCGCCGGCCAGGAGCACGTTCCAGAAGCGCGTCGCGTTGACCTTGATGCCGACGGTGTCGGCGGCCTGCGGGTGCTCGCCCACGGCGCGGAGCCGCAGACCCCACTTGGTGCGGTACAGCCCCCAGGCCACGACGGCGACGGTGATGAACATGAGATAGACGATGAAGGTCTGGTTGAACAGCACCGGGCCGATGATCGGGATGTCGCTGAGAAGCGGGATCTCGATACGGCTGAACCGCACAGGGGTGTTGAGCGTCGCCTCGTTCGGAGCGAGCAGCGCTCCGTAGAGGAATCCGGTGAGACCGCTGACCAGCACGTTGAGCACGACGCCGACGATGACCTGCTCGACGAGGTACTTGATGGCGAAGGCCGCGAGCACGGCGGCGACCAGCACGCCGCCGACCATCGCGCCCAGCAGACCGATGAACGCGCTGCCGGTGATGCTCGAGAGCAGGGCCGCCGAGAACGCTCCGAGCAGCAGCTGCCCCTCGATCGCGACGTTCACGACACCGGCGCGCTCGCCGATCACTCCGCCGAGCGCACCGAACACGAGCGGCACGGAGAGCGAGACGGCGCCGAAGAGCAGGCTGCTCACGGGCACGAGTCCGCCGGCGCCGGCCCACACGAGGAACCCGAACACGGCGAGCACGCTGAAGGCGATGACCAGCCAGATCGACGGCTTGCGGTACGACCACGCCCGCAGGAACGCCAGCGCCGACAGCACCACGAGGATCGCGATGATGACCCAGCTCGTCGGCCCGGTCGGCAGCGCCACGTCGGGCAGCGCGAAGGGCGAGGCGGGGTCGTTGAGCCGGAAGGTGCTGGTGCCGCTGCGCGGCACGAGCAGGAACAGGAGCGCCAGCAGCACGGTGGCTCCGGCGAGGACGATCGGCGCCTTCAGGTGCCGCGCGCGCACGGTAGCGAGCTGCACGGTTCCGTCGGCGGCTTCGGTCTGAGCGAGGGAGGTCATGCGGTCACCGCCTTCTTCGCGGCTTTGGCTCTCGACTTGGCCGCCTTCTCCGCGTCGGTCTTCGGCAGGAAGAACACCGCGCGCAGCAGCGGCGGCGCGGCGATGAACAGCACGACGAGCGACTGGACGACCAGCACGATGTCGACGGGGATGTCCTGCGCCTGCATGGAGAACGACCCTGCCTTGAGCGCGCCGAACAGGATGCCGGCGGCGAATGTGCCCCAGGCGCGGCTGCGCCCGAGCAGTGCGACGGTGATGGCGTCGAAGCCGATGCCTGCGTCGATGGTCTCGGTGAGGCCGGTCGTGACCGCACCCTGGATCTGGTTCATGCCTGCGAGCCCGGCGAGCGCGCCGGCGAGCAGCATGGCGTAGACGTAGACGCGCTGCACGCTGATTCCGGCGGCGCGGGCGGCGTGCGGGTTCTCGCCGACGGCGCGCATCCGCATGCCGAGGGACGAGCGCTCGATCAGCCACCAGACGAACAGCGTCGCCACGATGACGAGGACGAAGCCGAAGTCGAGCAGGGGGAACTGCGGGCCGAGCAGCTCGGGGAACTGCGCGCTCTCCGGCGTGGCATAGCCGAGCGCCTGGTTGGTGCCGGGCTTCTGGAGCAGGCCGGGGGTGCGGATCATCCACAGCAGCAGGTAATAGGCCACGTAGTTCAGCATGATCGTGAGGATGACCTCGTGCGCCCCGGTGCGGGCCTTGATCAGTCCGGCGATGGCTCCCCACAGTGCACCGCCGGCGATGCCGGCGATCAGCGTCACCGGGATGTGCAGCCAGAACGGCAGATCGAGCTGGAAGGTCAGGAGTCCGGCGACCGCGACGCCGATGAGCATCTGACCGCGGGCGCCGATGTTGAACAGACCGACGCGGAACGCGAGGGCCACGCCGAGACCGGCCGCGATGAGCGGGGCGGCGAAGCCGAGCGTGTTCGTCAGCGGACGGATCTGAGTGGCGAAATCCGCGCCGCGCGCGTTGAAGATCGCGCCTCGGAACAGAGCCTCGTACCCGTTGTAGACGGCGTTCCACACGGCGGCGATCGTGTCGCTCGGACGCTGGAAGAAGTAGCCGGATGCGGTGAGGACGTCCTCGTTCGTGAGGGCGATCAGGATGCCGCCGACGACGAGCGCGAGGAAGATCGCGAGGATCGTGGTGACGGCGCTCCCCCGCAGCATCTCCTTCAGTATGACGTTGCCCCGAGGGGGCGGCGGCACGTCTGCGGAGTCGCGCAGAGTGGTCGTCGTGTTCAGCGAGAGCTGATCGCCCGACCCCTCGTTCGAGCCGGCCTGCGGCGTCGTACCGCTCATGCGGCCACCTCTCCTTCGGCGGCGCCCGCCATCATCAGTCCCAGAGTCTCCCGGGGCGTGTCGCCGGGGACGATCCCGACGATGGTGCCCCGGTACATGACCGCGATGCGGTCGGCGAGAGCCGCGACCTCGTCGAGCTCTGTCGAGACCACGACCACGGGGATCCCCGCGTCGCGCGTCTCGATGATGCGCTTGTGGATGAACTCGATCGATCCCACGTCGACGCCTCGCGTCGGCTGAGCGGCGACGAGAAGACGCAGCTCGCGGCTCATCTCGCGCGCGATCACGACCTTCTGCTGGTTTCCGCCCGAGAGGGTGCCCGCCGGGGTGTGCGGACCCTGCGCGCGGATGTCGTACTCCTTGATGCGCTCATGGGCGAATTCGTCGAGCGCCGCACGACGCAGAGTGCCGCCGCGGCTGAACTCGGGGTCGGCGGAGCGATCGAGGATCAGGTTCTCGGCGACGGTGAAGCCGGCGACCAGGCCGTCCTCCGTGCGGTCCTCGGGGACGAAGCCGACACCGGCGTCGAGGATGGCCCGCACGCTCCTGCCGACGAGTTCGGTGCCGTCGAGAGTGATCGAACCTTCGACACGCGGTGCGAGGCCGACGATGGCCTCGACGAGCTCGGTCTGCCCGTTGCCCTGCACACCGGCGACGGCGAGCACTTCGCCGGGACGCACCGTGAAGTCGACGCCGTCGACGACGATGGCCCCCGCGGCGGTGAGCACGCGCAGGCCCGAGACCGCCAGACCGCCCTCGCCGAGACGCGGAGCATCCTTCTTCACGGTGAGCTCAACCGCGCGGCCGACCATGAGCGATGCCAGTTCGCCGTTGGTGGCCGTGGGCGATGCTTCGCCCACGATGCGCCCGAGGCGCACGATGGTGATGGTGTCCGCCACCTCGCGGACCTCTCGGAGCTTGTGGGTGATGAAGACGATCGCGGTTCCCTCGTCGCGGAGCTGGCGCATGATGGCCATCAGCTCGTCGGTCTCCTGAGGGGTGAGCACGGCGGTGGGCTCATCGAACACGAGCACCTTGGCGTCGCGCGACAGCGCCTTGATGATCTCGACCCGCTGCTGCACGCCGACGGGGAGATCGCCGACGACGGCGTCGGGGTCGATGTCGAAGCCGAAGCGAGCGGCGACCGCGCGCACGTGCTCACGGGCCTTGGCGATGTCGAGGGTGCCGACGCCCTTGGTCTGCTCGTGGCCCAGCATCACGTTCTCGGCGACGGTGAAGACGGGCACGAGCATGAAGTGCTGGTGCACCATGCCGATGCCGGCGTTCATCGCATCGCCGGGGCCGCGGAAACGCTGCACCACGTCGTCGAGGAGGATGTCGCCCTCATCGGCCTGGTACAGGCCGTAGAGCACGTTCATCAGCGTGGACTTGCCCGCGCCGTTCTCGCCGAGCAGCGCGTGGATCTGCCCGGGCTCCACGACCAGGTCGATGTGGTCGTTGGCCACGAGGGTGCCGAATCTCTTGGTGATCCCGCGAAGTTCGAGCTTCATATCTGCACCTTATCCAGAAGTGTGATCCAGAGGGTCTGCGGCGCAATCACCGGGGATCGCCCTGGTGCGCCGTGAACAGTCATCATCGTCCGCCCACGGCACGGGGCGAGTGGCCGCTTTCACCACTCGCCCCGTGCTGGACATCGATGACTTACGGGGAGTTCGGGGACTCCACCGTGATGTCGCCGGAGATGATCTGCTCCTGCAGCGCTGCGATCTCGTCGAGCAGGCCGTCGGGCAGGTCGCCCTCGAACGAGCCGAAGCCCGAGAGCTTCACACCCTCGTTCTCGAGCGTGCCCACGTAGGGCGCCGGGTCGAAGTCGCCCTTGGAGGCGGCGATCGTGGCGTCCTGCACGGCGACGTCGATCGCCTTCATGATCGAGAAGAGGGTGACGTCGGCCACCGACTCGTCGGCGACCGCGAGGTCGCTGTCGACGCCGACCATGAGCGTGTCCTTGCCGCTGTCCTTGATCGCCGCAGCGGCGCTCTGGTAGATGGGTCCACCGACGGGGAGGATGACGTCGACGCCCTGGTCGAGCACGCCCTGCGCGGTCTGCTTGGCCGTGTCGTTGGCGTCGAAGCCACCGGTGAACGAGCCCTTCTGCGACACGTTGTCCCAGCCGAAGACCTCGACGGCGCCGGACTTGTCCTCGTTGTACTTCTCGACACCCAGCTGGAAGCCGTCCATGAACACGGCGACCGACGGGATCTGCATTCCGCCGAACGTGCCGACCTTGTTCACACCGGCCTGAGCGGACCAGCCTGCGGCGGCGTACCCGCCGAGGTAGGCGGCCTGAGCGGTGTCGAAGACGAGGGGCTTGATGTTCGGAGCATCCGTGGTGCCGTCGAAGTCGGTGTCGGCGTAGTCGTCGATGATCGCGTAGTTGATCTTCGGGTTCGCCAGCGCGGACTCGACGGTCGCGGCGGACAGCTTGAAGCCGACCGAGACGATGAGCGAGCAGCCCTCGGAGACAGCGGTCTCGAGGTTGGGTGCGTAGTCGTTGTCGTTGGCCGACTCGAACTCGAGCGGCTTGACGCCGAGCTCATCGGCTGCCTTGTCCATGCCCTCCTTGGCGGACTGGTTGAACGACTTGTCGTTCCACCCGCCGGCGTCGGAGACGAGGCAGGGCAGGAAGTCGGATGCTGCGTCTCCGCCCGCATCTCCACCGGATTCGGTGGGAGCCTGGCCGCAGCCGGCGAGAGAGAAGATGACGCCAGCGGCGACGGTTGCGCCCAGCAGCTTCTTGGTGGTGGAGATGGTCAACTCATGCCTCCTGGAAGGGTCCCGCGCCCATCGCGGATCGCTCAAAGTTACCTACTGTTTCGACTTTTGTGCATGCTCGACCCAGGGCCGCCTTCGAATGGTTACAAAGCTGAAACCAAGCCAGCCGATGAGCGCCGGCGCGTGCTCATCAGAGCACGTCGCCCCGACCGGTGAGCTTGAGCGACTCGACGACGCCCTTCACGCGCTGGGCGTGCTCGACGGTGGTGACCAGCAGAGCATCGGGAGTGTCGACCACCACGATGTCCTTGACGCCGATCAGGCTGATCACTCGCGAGGTCTGGCTGACGAGGATCCCGCTGGCCGCGTCCGACAGCACCCGGGCCCGGGGCCCGAGCACGGCGAGGTCGTTCTTGCGGCCGTTGTTGATGAGCTTGGTGAGCGAGGCGAAGTCCCCCACGTCGTCCCAGTCGAAGTGGCCGGGCACGACGGCGAGGCGGCCGCGACGGGCGGCGGGCTCGGCGACGGCGTAGTCGATGGCGATCTTCTTCAGCCTCGGCCAGATGCGGTCGACGGCGGGGCCCCGGCGTTCGCGGTCGTCCCACGCCTCGGCGAGCTCGAGCAGCCCGGAGTAGAGGGCGGGCTCGTTCTCGGCGAGCTCCTCGAGCAGCACACTCGCCTTCGCGATGAACATGCCGGCGTTCCACAGGTAGTCACGATCGGCGAAGTACGCCTTCGCCGTCTCGAGGTCGGGCTTCTCGACGAAGCTCTCGACGAGCGCGGCCTCGCGCGCTCCCTCCACGACGAGCTCGGGACCCTTCTTGATGTACCCGAACCCGATGGCGGGCTCGGTCGGAGCGATGCCGATCGTGCAGATGTACCCCTCGCGGGCGACCTCGACCGCGTCTCGCACGGCGAACTCGAAGACCCTCGTGCTGCGGATCACGTGATCGGCACTGAAGGAGCCGATGATGACGTCGGGGTCGCGGCGGTGGAGGATCGCGGCGGCGAGGCCGATCGCGGCCGCCGACTCCCTGGGCTCGGACTCGAGGAAGACGTTCAGGTCCTGGATGCCGGGGAGCTCTGCCTCGACCGCGGCCCGATGCGCACGGCCGGTGACGACGGCGATGCGGTCGGTTCCGGCCAGCGGCTCCAGCCGGTCCCAGGTGTCGCGGAGCAGCGAATGCCCCGACCCGGTGAGGTCGTGCAGGAACTTCGGGGCGTCCGCGCGCGACAGCGGCCACAGACGGCTGCCGATGCCGCCCGCGGGGATGACGGCATAGAAGTTCGGAATCGGTTGGCTCACCCCGACAGGGTATCGCGGGCCGGCATCCGGACACGGAGGCGGACATCTCGACATCGAGAGAGTTAGGTTCCCCTTCGTCGCCCAGTCCCCTCTCACGGGAATAGGATGGTGTCCGATCGGCCGTGCCCTACGCCAGCACGTTCACGCGGGAAAGACGCATCGCACGCGACCGAGTCACATCGATCCAGGGAGGACGACCGTGTCCACAAGCGCTCGCTTGACACCGTCGATTTCGGAAACCACTTCCAAGACGCCGCGCGGCACCCTCTACCGAGGTCGCGAAGGCATGTGGTCGTGGGTGCTTCACCGCATCACCGGAGTCGCCATCTTCTTCTTCCTGTTGGTGCATGTGCTCGACACAGCACTCATCAGGGTGTCGCCCGAGGCCTACAACGCGGTCATCGGCACATACAAGAACCCGATCATGGCCCTCGGCGAGGTCGTGCTGGTCGCGGGCATCGTGTTCCACGCGATGAACGGCCTGCGCATCATCGCGGTCGACTTCTGGTCGAAGGGCGCCAAGTACCAGCGCCAGCTCTTCTGGGGCGTGCTGCTGGTCTGGGGCATCATCATGGCGGGCTTCGTGCCGCGCCACCTCATGCTCGCGTTCGCCGGCTTCGGAGGAGGACACTGATGACCGCTCAGACCGTCGCCGCTCCGGCACGCGCCCGCCGCGGATTCAACCTCGAGAAGTGGGGCTGGCTGTTCATGCGCGGCTCCGGCGTCGTCCTCGTCGTGCTGATCTTCGGCCACCTGTTCATCAACCTGATGGTCGGCGAGGGCATCCACGCCCTCGACTTCGCGTTCATCGCGGGCAAGTTCGCCACTCCGTTCTGGCAGTGGTGGGACGTCCTCATGCTCTGGCTTGCACTGATCCACGGTGCCAACGGCATGCGGACGATCGTCAACGACTATGTCACGAACAACACCGCCCGCAAGGCGCTGACCTGGGCCCTCGGCCTGGCTGCGGCCCTGCTCATCATCCTCGGCACGCTGGTCGTCTTCACCTTCGACCCGTGCCTCGGCGTGACCGAGACGAGCACGCTGTGGGAACAGTGCCAGACGCTGGGCAAGTAGAAGAGAAGGCATACCAGAAGTGACTACAGAGACCCAGGCTTCCGTCGTGCGCGACGGAGTGCACTACCACCAGTTCGACATCGTGATCGTGGGCGCCGGCGGCGCCGGCATGCGCGCGGCGATCGAGGCGGGCTCCGGCGCGAACACCGCCGTCATCTCCAAGCTCTACCCGACGCGTTCGCACACCGGCGCGGCACAGGGCGGCATGGCGGCAGCCCTCGCGAACGTCGAGGAGGACAGCTGGGAGTGGCACACCTTCGACACGGTCAAGGGCGGCGACTACCTCGTCGACCAGGATGCTGCGGAGATCCTCGCCAAGGAGGCCATCGACGCGGTCATCGACCTCGAGAACATGGGTCTCCCCTTCAACCGCACGCCCGAGGGCAAGATCGATCAGCGCCGATTCGGCGGCCACACCGCCGAGCACGGCAAGACCCCGGTGCGTCGGGCCTGCTACGCCGCGGACCGCACGGGTCACATGATCCTGCAGACGCTCTTCCAGAACTGCGTCAAGCTGGGCATCAACTTCTTCAACGAGTTCTACGTCCTCGACCTGCTGACGGTGAAGGATGCCGACGGCAAGACGCAGGTCTCGGGCGTCGTGGCGTACGACCTGTCGACGGGCGAGCTGCACGTCTTCCAGGCCAAGGCCGTGATCTTCGCGACGGGCGGTTTCGGCAAGATCTTCAAGACCACCTCGAACGCGCACACCCTCACCGGCGACGGCGTCGGCATCGTCTGGCGCAAGGGTCTCCCCCTCGAGGACCTCGAGTTCTTCCAGTTCCACCCGACCGGTCTCGCCGGGCTCGGCATCCTCCTCACCGAGGGCGCCCGTGGTGAGGGCGCGATCCTGCGCAACGCCTCGGGCGAGCGCTTCATGGAGCGCTACGCCCCGACCATCAAGGACCTCGCGCCGCGTGACATCGTCGCCCGGTGCATGGTCCAGGAGGTCGCAGAAGGACGTGGCGCCGGTCCCCACAAGGACTACGTGCTGCTGGACTGCACCCACCTCGGCGCCGAGGTCCTCGAGACCAAGCTCCCCGACATCACCGAGTTCGCCCGCACCTACCTCGGCGTCGATCCGGTCGTCGAGCCCGTGCCGGTGATGCCGACCGCTCACTACGCGATGGGCGGGATCCCGACGAACAACAACGGCGAGGTCCTCGCCGACAACGACACCGTCGTCCCCGGTCTGTACGCGGCCGGCGAGTGCGCCTGCGTCTCGGTGCACGGGGCCAACCGTCTCGGCACCAACTCGCTGCTCGACATCAACGTGTTCGGCAAGCGCTCAGGGCGCAACGCGGTCGAGTACGTCAAGACCGCCGAATTCGTGCCGCTTCCCGAGAACCCTGCGGCCTTCGTCTCGGACATGCTCGAGGGGCTGCGCAACAACCAGGGCACCGAGCGCATCGCCGTGCTGCGCAAGACGCTGCAGGACGAGATGGACAAGGGTGCGCAGGTGTTCCGCACGCACGAGTCCCTGCAGCACGTGCTCGGCGTCATCGCCGACCTGCGCGACCGCTACCGGAACATCCACGTCGACGACAAGGGCAAGCGCTTCAACACCGACCTGCTCGAGGCCGTCGAGCTGGGCTTCCTGCTCGACATCGCCGAGGTCGTCGTCTACGCCGCGCAGAACCGCGAGGAGAGCCGTGGCGGCCACATGCGCGACGACTTCCCCCAGCGCGATGACGAGAACTACATGCAGCACACCATGGCCTATCTCACGGGCGATGCGCACTCGTCCGACCCGGGCGATCACATCAAGCTCGACTGGAAGCCCGTCGTGTTCACGAAGAACGAGCAGGGCGAGTTGAACTACCCGCCGATGGAGAGGAAGTACTGAGCATGTCGAACGCCATCGCCGAAGCCCCCGCGGCCACGACCGAAGAGGCGGCGATCCAGTCCTTCATCGTCACCTTCAACATCCGCCGGTTCGACCCCGAGGTCGACTCCGAGCCGCACTGGGTCGACTACGACGTGGAGCTCTTCTCCACCGACCGCGTGCTCGACGCACTGCACAAGATCAAGTGGGAGGTCGACGGCTCGCTCACGTTCCGCCGTTCCTGCGCCCACGGCATCTGCGGCTCCGATGCGATGCGCATCAACGGTCGCAATCGTCTGGCCTGCAAGACGCTGATCAAGGACCTCGACATCTCGAAGCCGATCTACGTCGAGGCCATCAAGGGCCTTCCGCTCGAGAAGGACCTCGTCGTCGACATGGAGCCGTTCTTCGCCTCCTACCGCGAGGTCCAGCCGTTCCTCGTCGCCAACTCGGTGCCGGAGAAGGGCAAGGAGCGCGTCCAGAGCATCGCCGACCGCGAGATCTTCGACGACACGACCAAGTGCATCCTCTGCGCCGCGTGCACGTCCTCGTGCCCGGTGTTCTGGACCGACGGGCAGTACTTCGGCCCCGCCGCGATCGTGAACGCGCATCGATTCATCTTCGACTCGCGCGATGACAACGCCGCCGTGCGCCTCGACATCCTCAACGACAAAGAGGGCGTGTGGCGCTGCCGCACCACCTTCAACTGCTCCGAGGCGTGCCCCCGCGGCATCGAGGTCACCAAGGCCATCGCCGAGGTCAAGCAGGCCGTGCTGCGCGGGCGTCCCTGACGCGACTCGTACGCAGAGAAGGGGCGGGCGCCCGGTCGGGTGCCCGCCCCTTCTCGTCGCCCGGATAGGCTGAAGACGTGTCTGATCGTGATCGCGGTGCCACCGGCTCCGGTCGCGTCGACGCCGCCGTCGAGCGGGCGACCGCCCTGACGCAGCGGACCCTCGCGCTGTTCCCCGTGCGAGTGTGGCGACACTTCCTGCAGCACAACGGGTTCCTCCTCGCCGCGGGCGTGAGCTATCAGGCCCTGTTCGCGATCTTCGCGGCGATCTATCTGGCATTCGCCGTCACCGGGCTCTGGCTGGGCGGCAGCACCGAGGCGGTCGACGGCGTGATCGCCCTCGTGAACGGCTACGTCCCCAACCTGATCCTCGACGAGGGAGGCGTGTTCACCCCGGCGCAGGTGCAGGAGATCGCGGCGAACACCACCGGCGTGCTGAGCGTGACGGGCCTGATCGCCCTCGGCACCGTCATCTGGACCGCCATCGGCTGGGTCACCTTCTCGCGGCGGGCGACGAGGGACATCTTCGGGCTGCCGCCGGATCTGCGCAGCTACTTCCTGCTGAAGGCACGGGATCTGCTGGCCGCGCTGCTCTTCGGGATCGCGCTGATCGCGGGCTCCGTCCTCAGCTCCGCGAGCGCGGCCGCGCTGACGTGGATCCTCGGCCTCGTCGGCTGGGATTCCGGCTCGACGGGCTGGGAGATCAGCATCCGCATCGGCACGATCCTCTTCTCCTTCGTCCTGCTCTCGAGCGCTCTCGCCGCGATGGTGCGCTTTCTGACGGGGACCTCGCTCGACTGGGTCGTGATCTGGCCCGGCGCGCTGCTGGGCGGGGGCGCGATGACCGTGCTGCAGTTCGGGGTGGGATTCCTGCTGAGCTACACCCCCGCGAACCCCCTCCTCGCGACGTTCGCGATCTTCGTCGGCCTGCTGCTCTGGTTCCGGATCAACGGTGTCGTGATGCTGGTGGCATCCTCGTGGATCGCGGTCGCCGCGAAGGATCGTGATGTGCCGCTGCTGCACATGTCCGACGCGGAGCGGCGAGCGGCCGAGCACCGCACGCTGCTGCGGGCGGCGCGCATCCGCGTGCGGGAGGCCCGTTCGGCCGCTGACGAGGCGCCCTGGTTCCGCGCCTTCGCAGCGCGACGTGCAGTGCGCGCGGCCGAATCCGATCTGCACGCGCTCGAGGCGTCCGCTCCTCCTCCGCCGCAGACGGGCTCGCCGCTCGTCCAGCGACTCCTGGCGGAGACGGAGCGCACGTCTCCTGATGTCAGCCGCCCTCGTTAGGCTTGTCGGTATGCCTCATCTGCGTATCGCCTCGGTCAATGTCAACGGGATCCGAGCGGCGGCTCGCAACGGCATGGCCTCCTGGCTCGACACCGCCGACGTCGACATCCTCACCCTGCAGGAGGTCCGCGGGCAGGACGAGCACCTCGAGGCCGCGCTCCCCGGATGGACGTTCGTGCACGACGAGGCGACGGCGAAGGGGCGGGCCGGCGTGGCGATCGCGAGCCGCATCCCTGCCCTCGCGGCGCGGACCGACTTCGGCGACCCGGGCTTCGACTCGAAGGGCCGCTGGATCGAAGCGGACTTCCTGATCGGCGATCGTCCTCTCACCGTCGTCAGCGCCTACGTCCACAGCGGCGAGGCCGACACCCCCAAGCAAGACGAGAAGTGGAAGTTCCTCGACGCCTTCGGCGTGCGTCTCGCCGAGCTCGGTGAGGGCGACCGTCCGCTCGCTCTCGTGACGGGCGATCTGAACGTCGGCCACCGCGAGCTCGACATCAAGAACTGGCGAGGCAACCGCAAGAAGGCGGGCTTCCTCCCCCGCGAGCGCGCGTATTTCGACCGCTTCCTCGGCGCGGTGGGCGAAACCGTCGAAGGTGTCGACGGCACCATCGGCGAGGGCCTCGGCTGGGTCGACGTCGGGCGCACCTTCCACGGAGAGGTCGAGGGCCCCTACACGTGGTGGTCGATGCGCGGGCAGGCCTTCGACAACGATTCAGGGTGGCGGATCGACTACCACCTGGCCACCCCTGCCCTCGCCGAACGGGTCACCGCCTACCACGTGGCCCGAGCCGACGCCTACGACCAGCGCTGGAGCGACCACGCACCCGTCGTGGTCGACTACACGTACTGAGCGGGCGGACTCTGCCGACACCGGCATCCCCGTAGGATTGACGCTGTGACGAAACCCCGCCTCTACTCAGGAATGCAGCCCTCCGCCGACTCCCTCCAGATCGGCAACTACATCGGAGCGCTGCTGCAGTGGCGGGAGCTGCAGACGACCAACGACGCGTTCTTCTCGGTCGTCGACCTGCACGCCATCACCGTCGCGCAGAACCCCGCAGAGCTGCGCGAGAAGACGCGTCGGACAGCCGCGCAGTACATCGCCGCAGGCATCGAGCCGTCGCTGTCGACGCTGTACGTGCAGTCGCACGTCCGCGCGCACGCGGAGCTCGCGTGGATCCTCTCCACCATCACCGGCTTCGGCGAAGCCGGTCGCATGACCCAGTTCAAAGACAAGTCGGCACGTCAGGGCGCCGACGCCACGAGCGTGGGTCTGTTCACCTACCCGGTGCTGATGGCGGCAGACATCCTGCTCTACCAGACCGATGTGGTGCCTGTCGGAGACGACCAGAAGCAGCACGTCGAACTCACTCGCGACCTCGCCGAGCGCTTCAACTCGCGCTTCGGCGAGACGTTCGTCGTTCCTCGTCCGGTGATCCAGAAGGACACGGCGCGCATCTACGACCTGCAGAACCCCACGTCGAAGATGTCGAAGTCGGCGGAGAGCGACGCCGGTGTGCTGTGGATGCTCGACGATCCCGCCAAGTCGGCGAAGAAGATCATGCGCGCGGTGACCGACACCGAGGGGTCGGTGCGCTTCGACCGCGAGACCAAGCCCGGCGTCTCCAATCTGCTGACGATCTACTCCGCCCTCACCGGCCGCCCGGTCGGATCGATCGAAGACGAGTACGCGGGCCGGGGGTACGGCGACTTCAAGAAGGGTCTGGCCGAGGTCGTCGTCGACGAGTTCGCCCCCGTGCGCACCCGCGCGCTCGAGCTCCTTGATGATCCCGCAGAGCTCGATCGCATCCTCGCCGCGAACGCGGCCAAGGCGGATGCCGTCGCCGATGCCACCCTCGGCGCGGTGTACGACCGGGTGGGACTGCTCCGTCGCATCTGACGCGCTGCGCCATAGGATGGGGGCGTGACTGACCCGCAGCTGCCCCCGTCCGGCGCCGTTCCTCCCGTACCACCCGCACCTCCCGCGTACCAGCCCACTCAGCCCGACGAGCCGGCTCAGCCCGAGTATCAGCCCGCGCCTCCCGCGTACCAGTCTGCTCCGCCTCCCGCGTACCAGTCCGCTCCGCCTGCCGCGTATCAGCCTTATCCGCCTGCGCCGCAGACCTATCAGCCGTCGGCACCGTCGGCCCCCGCCGCGCAGCCGTACCAGGCACCTCCGGGCGCTCCCGTCTACCAGGCGAGCCCTCCCGGCGCCTATCAGGTGCCGGTCGGCGGCTACCAGACGCCCGCAGGGTCTTACCAGCCGCCCGCCGCGGAGCAGAAGAAGTCCGGGATGCTCGGCCTCGTCGCCCTGATCCTGTCGCTCGTGGCAGCCGTGGTCACGCCCATCGTCGCCGGAATCGCGGGGTTCGAGATCGGCCGTCGCATCCCCGGCGGCCTGGACACGACCTCTCCTGACTTCCTCTCGGTGCTCTCCCCGGCGCGCGACCAGGTTCTCTGGGCGGAGGTGTCGTTCTGGACGGGCACGATCCTCGGCATCGCGGCGATCGTGATCGGCATCCTCGCCATCCGCAAGAAGCAGGGACGGGGCGCGGGGATCGCGGCCCTCGTCGTGGCAGTGCTCGGCCCGATCATCTTCTGGCTCGTCGTCCTCGTCACCGTCTCGACGGGAACCGCCGCGGGCTTCCTTCCCTGATCACACGCGCCTCCGGGCGCGCACCCGCGAACCCGCGGTCAGCGCGGAGCGTGGTGCTTCTGCTGCGCGGCGAGCAGCCCCTCGGCGACCAGCAGCTCGACCGCATCGGCGGCGTCCGAGACGAGGATGGGCAGGTTCGCGCGTTCGTCCTTGCCGAAGGGCGAGAGCACCCAGTCCGCCGGATCCTGGCGGCCGACGGGCCGGCCGATCCCCACCCGCACGCGCGGGAACTCGGGCGTGGTGATCGCTCGGGCGATGTCGCGCACACCGTTGTGCCCGCCGTGTCCGCCGCCTGTCTTGAGCTTGACGGTGTCGAACGGGATGTCGAGCTCGTCATGGATCACGATGATCTGCTCGGGGGGCACCGAGTAGAACCGCGCGAGAGCGGCGACCGGGGTACCCGAGACGTTCATGAAGGTGTTCGGCTTCGCGAGCACCAGCTTGTCTCCCCCGGGGCGGAGCCACGTCTCCACGACGCGTGCGCCGCCCTTGTGCTCACGGAAGGTCTCACCGCGCCGTGCGGCGAGCTCGTCGATCACCATCTGCCCGACGTTGTGCCGGGTCGCCTCGTATCGCGGGCCGGGGTTGCCGAGCCCCACCACGAGCCAGGTGGATGCCATGTCGTCGTCCTCTCGGGGGTGGGCCCTGTGCGGCGCCCGGGTCAGGATACGACAGAGGGGGCGCGATCTGCTCGCGCCCCCTCTGTGATGCAGTCAGCCGTGGGCTGCGCCTGCGGAGATCACTCCGCGGCGTCCTCCTCCGCGGCCTCTTCCTCGGTCTCGCCCTCAGCGGGCTCCTCGGCGGTGGTGTCGGTCTCGAGGTCGAGCACCGGCACGGAGACCGCGACGACGAGCGTCTCGGGGTCGGTCAGCAGCGTCGAGCCCTTGGGCAGCTTGACGTCGGCGGCGGTGATGTGCGCGCCCTCTTCGAGTCCCTCGACCGAGACCTCGACGTTCTGCGGGATGTGCGTCGCCTCGGCCTCGATCGACAGCGTGGTCGCGTCGAGGTTGGCGATGGTGCCGGGGAACGTCTCGCCCGTGACGACGAGCGGAACGTCGATCGTGACCTTCTCGCCCTTCTTCACGACGAGCAGGTCGATGTGCTCGATGATCTGGTGCACCGGGTCGCGCTGGACGTCCTTGACCAGCGCGAGCTGGCCCTTGCCCTCGATGTCGAGCTCGAGAAGCGCGTTGGCGCGACGGATGATCAGCGAGACCTGGTGGCCCGGCAGAGCGACGTGCACGGGCTCGGTGCCGTGACCGTAGATGACGGCGGGGATCTTTCCGGCTGCGCGCAGACGGCGGGCGAAGCCCTTGCCGAAGCTCTCGCGGAGCTCGGCGACGACCTTGGTGTCTTCAGACATGGGGGTTCTCCTTCGGGACACGCAGCGAGAGCCGCGCGGTGGTCTTGGAATTGTTCTCGAACGCAGACACGTGAGGAAAGCCACCGGCTTGCTTCGCCGCGTCGATAACGGATGCCAGCGCACGCGCAGAAGCATCCCTCGCCGAGGTACTCCTCTCATGGTACCGGATGAGCCGATAGGCTGAGAACACCGATTTCCTCTCTGCAGATCACGGAGTCTCACTCATGCTCGACGGCGTCTTCTTCTCCCACGCGATCGCCTGGCTCATCGGCGCGATGACGGTGTGCGCCGCGGGCTTCACCTTCGCCGCCCTGTTCTCTCTCGGACGCTCCGGCTACCGCAAGGACTGAGGTCGAGGGCGGCGACACACGAGAGCCTCTCCCCCGGCGCCGCGATAATCTGGACCCATCCCTCTTTCTCGATCTAGGAGCCTTCTGTGCCCGAAGCATCAGCGAACATCGGAGTCGTCGGACTCGCCGTCATGGGGTCGAACCTCGCCCGCAACCTCGCCAGCCGCGAGGGCAACACGGTGGCGATCTTCAACCGCAGCTACGAGAAGACCGAGACGCTCCTCTCCGAGCATCCTGAAGCCGAGTTCGTGCCGGCCGCGACGTATCGGGAGTTCGCCGACAGCCTCCAGAAGCCGCGCACCGCGATCATCATGGTGAAGGCCGGCAGGCCGACCGACGCCGTGATCGACTCCCTCGTCGAGGTCTTCGAGCCGGGCGACATCATCGTCGACGGCGGCAACGCGTACTTCCCCGACACGATCCGTCGCGAGAAGGCCGTGCGCGAGACCGGCATCAACTTCGTCGGCGCCGGCATCTCCGGCGGCGAGGAGGGCGCACTGCTCGGCCCGTCGATCATGCCCGGCGGTTCGGACGAGTCGTGGGTCACCCTCGGACCGATCCTGAAGTCGATCGCCGCGGTCGCCGAGGGCGAGCCCTGCGTCACGCACGTCGGACACGACGGTGCCGGTCACTTCGTGAAGATGGTGCACAACGGCATCGAGTACGCCGACATGCAGCTGATCGCCGAAGCGTACGACCTCATCCGCCGCGGCACCGGCAAGTCCCCCGCCGAGATCGCCGAGATCTTCGCCGAGTGGAACACGGGTGAGCTCGAGTCGTACCTGATCGAGATCACCGCGGAGGTGCTTCGCCAGGTGGATGCCGAGACCGGCCAGCCGCTCGTCGACGTGATCCTCGACCAGGCCGGCGCCAAGGGCACCGGCGCGTGGACGGTGCAGACCGCTCTGTCGCTCGGCGTGCCCGTGTCCGGCATCGCGGAGGCGACCTTCGCCCGGTCACTCTCGTCGCATCCCGAGCAGCGTGCCGTGTCGGGCGACCTGCCCGGTCCCGAAGACGAGTTCACGGTCGAGGACACCGAGTCCTTCATCGAAGACGTGCGGCTGGCGCTCTACGCGTCGAAGATCGTCGCCTACTCGCAGGGCTTCGACGAGATCCGCGCCGGCGCGGCCGAATACGACTGGAACATCGACCTCGGCGCCATCAGCAAGATCTGGCGCGGCGGCTGCATCATCCGCGCCCAGTTCCTCAACCGCATCGCCGACGCGTACCAGGCGGAGCCCGGTCTTCCCGTGCTGCTGACCGCCCCGTACTTCACCGAGGCCATCACGCGCGCACAGGCGTCGTGGCGTCGTGTCGTGATCGCCGCGGCCGAGGCCGGCATCCCCGCTCCGGCGTTCTCGTCGTCGCTGTCGTACTACGACGGCATCCGCGCCGACCGCCTCCCGGCCGCTCTCGTGCAGGGTCAGCGTGACTTCTTCGGTGCGCACACGTACAAGCGCATCGACAAGCCGGGTACCTTCCACACGCAGTGGTCGGGCGACCGCACCGAGATCGAGGCGGAAGACACGCACTGATCGCGTCTGCGACAGAACGAAGGCCCCGGTGGGAACGCCGGGGCCTTCGTCGTGTCCGCTGCGTCGGGCCTCTGAGATCGCCGATGCTCTCGGACCTCACAGCAGACGCATAACGGACTCCATAGAAAACCCATAGCTGATTCCGCAGAATGTACTCATGAGCACCGATCTCCCCGAACTGCACCGTCCCGACGGCTCTCCGCTGCGCATCCTCGCCGTCGACGACGAGCAGATGCTCACCGACCTGCTCGCGATGGCGCTGCGGATGGAGGGCTGGGAGGTGCGCACCGCATCCTCCGGTCTCGAGGCCCTGCAGGTCGCACGCGAATTCGAGCCGGACGCCCTGGTGCTCGACATCATGATGCCCGACCTCGACGGGATGGCTGTACTGCGCCGACTGCGTGAATCCGGCAGCCTCGTTCCCGTGCTCTTCCTCACCGCGAAGGATGCTGTCGGCGACCGCGTCGCGGGCCTCACCGCCGGCGGCGACGACTACGTCACCAAGCCCTTCAGCCTCGAGGAGGTGATCGCGCGACTGCGTGCCATCATCCGCCGCACCGGGCATGCGATGGCCGACGAGGGGCAGTCGATCCTGCGGGTGGCCGACCTCACCCTCAACGAGGACAGCCACGAGGTGATGCGCGACGGCACCGAGATCGAGCTCACCGCCACCGAGTTCGAGCTGCTGCGCTACCTGATGCGCAACGAGCGCCGGGTGCTGTCGAAGGCGCAGATCCTCGATCGGGTCTGGAGCTACGACTTCGGCGGCAAGTCGTCGGTCGTCGAGCTCTACATCTCGTACCTGCGCAAGAAGATCGACGCGGGCCGCACCCCGCTGCTGCACACCGTGCGAGGTGTGGGCTACATGATCAAGGCGCCGCAGTGAGCCATACGAGGATGACGCACAGGCCGATGAGCCTGCAGACGAGGCTGATGACCGCGGTGATCGGCTTCGTCTCGCTCATCCTCGTGATCGTGGCCGTGATCACCAGCGCCCTGCTCGGGGGGACGCTCGAGCGTCAGCTCGAGGACCGGCTGGACGGTTACGCCATGCAGGTGGCGAAGTGGGCGATCAACGTCCCCGAGCAGTATGCGAGCATCGATTCCCTGCTCGACGCCACGAACGCCGTGCCGGGGATCCTGCTCGCGGTGTCGAGCCCCGAGAACGGCACCGGCGGCGTGATCTTCCCCGACACCAAGGGACAGTGGAGCGAGGTGTCGCAGACGCTCACGGCTGCCGATCTCGCCCGCATGGACGCCGCACTCGGCGGGCAGTCCAGCGCCACCGTCACTCTCGACGACTTCGGCTCCTACCTCGTGGTCGCGAAGCAGGCGCCGAACGGAGTCACCGTGGTGACCGGGCTCCCCCGCAACGACATCCAGAATCAGCTGGCGACGCTGCTCACGGTGATCGCCCTGGCGACGATCGGCGGACTGATCCTGCTCGCCCTCACCACCGCGATCACGATCAGGGTCGGCCTGAGGCCCCTGCGGGCGGTCGCGGCGACGGCCACCCGCGTCGCGAACCAGCCGCTCGATCGCGGTGAGGTCGAGATCACCGAGCGCGTGCCCGCCGCCGAAGCGGACCCGCGCACCGAGACCGGCCTCGTGGGCGCCTCGCTCAACACCCTGCTCGACCACGTCAACGACTCGCTCGCCTCGCGTCAGAAGAACGAGGAGCGGATGCGTCGGTTCGTCGCCGACGCCAGCCACGAGCTGCGCACGCCGCTCTCGTCGATCCGCGGGTACTCCGAGCTCTCGCTGCGTGCACTGAAGCAGCAGGCCGGGGAGGCGGCGATCGAGAGCACGACCACCTCGCTCGAACGCATCCAGGCGCAGTCGCTGCGGATGACCCGGCTCGTCGAGGATCTGCTGCTGCTCGCTCGGCTCGACGAGGGCCGCGAACTCGTGTACGGCACGGTCGATCTCACGCAGCTGGCGCTCGAGGGCCTGTCTGACGCTCGGCCGACGGCCGCCGACCACCACTGGAACATCGAGGCACCCGACGAGCCGCTCGTCATCGTCGGCGACTCGGGACGCATGCACCAGGTGGTCGCGAACCTGCTCGCGAACGCCCGCACGCACACTCCCCCCGGCACGGCGATCACGCTGAAGGTCAGCCGCGAGGGCGACGAGGCGGTGCTCCGGGTGCACGACGACGGCCCGGGCATCGACCCAGGGGTGCGCGAGGAGCTGTTCGCGCGGTTCGCCCGAGGCGACAGCTCGCGTGCCCGCCAGACGGGTGGCACGGGCCTCGGCCTCGCGATCGTCAAGGCGATCGTCGAGGGTCACGGTGGCCGCATCTCCGTCGACAGCCGGCCGGGAGACACGACCTTCACGGTCCGCATCCCGCTGAGTCCCGGCGGAGTGACCTCTCCGTAGCGGTTCTGGCCTGCATCCTCCCGGCCGGCCCGTTTGCAGGACCCCGGCACGGATGCAGGATCGGACGGCGGAGGTGACCCTGCATCCGTGCTTCGATCCTGCAGACGGCTCGCACCACTCGCCGTCCGAGGCTCTGCGACTCAGGCAGGACCTCTCCTGCACGGATCCGGATCAGGCCGGGGTCCGTCCTCGGTGCACCGTTCGCAGCCCAACCGCCCGCGTCGTCGGGCATGATCTGTCGGATGCCGACCGCCGCCCATATCCTCTCCCATCTCGGCGATGCCGCCATGGGTACGACGCTGCGCCGATACGGGCTCAGTCGGCGAATCCTTTCGGCGGCGGTCCGGAATGGCACCATCCTCCGTGTGCGCAACGGTGTGTTCGCTCTTCCGACGGCTCCGCCCGAGGTGATCACCGCGGCGCAGCACGGCGGCGCCCTGACATGTTCGGGTGCTCTCCGCTCGCACGGCGTCTGGACTCTCGACGAGGACGCCGATCCGCACGTCTGGCTGGGCGCTCATGGACGCACCCACCACGTCGACTGCACCTGCACCGGTCATTACTTCGAGGGGCGCACCCTCTTCGGGATCGCGCCGTTGGAAGACGCCCTCGTGCATGTCTATCTGTGCCGAGGCGACGAGGCCTTCTTCGTCGCCCTGGAATCCGCTCTGCGCTTGCGCCTGGTCGAAGCCGCAGGTCGCGCGCGGATCCGCTCCCGACTGCCCCTGAAGGCGCAATGGCTCATCGACCTTGCTCGGGCCGACGCCGACAGCGGCCTCGAATCGCTGCTGCGACTGCGGCTTCACCTGCTCGGCATCCTTCTCGAATGCCAAGTCGAGATCCCCTCGGTCGGGAGGGTGGACTTGGTGATCGACGGGAGGCTCATCCTCGAGGCCGACGGTACCGGCAACCACGGCGACGCCGCGCATCGGCACCGCGACCTGATGCGGGATGCGGAAGCATCCCGGCAAGGATTCGAGACCCTGCGATTCGACTACGCGATGATCGTGCACGACTGGCCGATCGTGGCAGCGGCCATCGTGTCCGCTGTCGCTCGGCTTCACGCCCGGTTCTGACGCACCGTTTGCAGGACCACGGCACGGATGCAGGACCAGAAACCCCGGAACGTCCGCAGAACGTGCCCCGATCCTGCAGACGGACCAGACGTGCGCCGTGGGCCCGGAGGTGGACCGAGGCCCGGACCCGGACCCGGAAGAAACGGGACGAGACACGGAGCCCGACCCCGGACCCCGACCCCGGACCCGGAACCTGGACCGGACCTCGGACCGTCAGTACCCGGCGAACGCGTCGGTCGTCAGGGACCTCGCCTTGCGGAGAGCCGGGGCGAGGTCGGCGATCAGGCGCGGCGGACCCGAGATGTACGAGTGCCGTTCGTCGAGATCGTGCACGTGCCGCTCGAGTCCCGCGGCATCGAGTCGGGCACCCTGCGCCCAGCTCCAGTGCGCGGGCAGATCGCTCGGCTCATCGCGGGTGAACACGATCACCCGCGCTCCCGTCTCCGCGAGCTCGTCACGGAACGCGAGCTCCGCGCTGCTCGACGCCACGTACACGAGGACCACGTCGCGTCGCTGCCCTGTCAGCTGCAGCTGCCGCAGCTGCGACACGAACGGGGTGACGCCGATCCCCGCCGCGACCATCAGAACGGGTGTCTCCTCTCGCGGCAGCAGGAAGTCGCCCCAGGTGCCCGTGACCGCGAGGCCGGCGCCGGGCACGGCATCGGCCAGTGCGCGCTTGTAGCTCGACGGATGCGCCTGATCGCCGTGCTTGTAGGCGATGCGCAGCGTGGGAAGGTCCGCGGGAGCCGAGACGATGCTGAACTCTCGTCGGGTGCCGCGCACGTCGGGGCGGCGATGCGGGACGTCGAGTTCGAGGTACTGACCCGGCAGGAACTTGACGGGCCCCTCGACCCGGAAGGTGAGCTCCTGCGCTGTCGGGGTGACCGAGCGCCTCTTCTCCAGCACCAGCTTCACGGATCCGCGCAGGGCGAAGGCGAACGCGAGCAGGTTCCCGATGATCAGCGCGCGCTCCTGTCCGAGGGTGAACAGCGAACCCACGGCGATCGGCCAGCCGGCGAGCACACCCACCAGCGCCGCCACCGAGAACTGCTGCCAGCGACGCGGCGGCAGGGTCAGCGGCTCGGACAGCATGAACGCGCCGAGGAACAGGAACGGAGACTGCAGCACGGCGAACGACAGGGCCGTGCCCACGTCGAACGCGAACGATGCCTCCTGCGCCTGGACCGCCTGGCGCAGGACCGACACCGCGACCGCGATCACCAGGAAGATCACGACGATGCGCACCTTCTCGGTGCGCCACAGCACGGCGAGACCGAGGATGGCGACCGGGACGAGAAGCGTGGGGGTTCCCGCCCACCATGACGACGATGTTCCCAGCCACTCGAAGGCGCCGAAGGATCCGAGGATCGAGACGACCGAGGCGCCGAACGCGGCGGGATTGACGATATGCCTGCCCCGCCACACGATCAGGTACTTCGAGAGGCTCGCGACCACTCCGGCGATAGCGAGCCCGAGGAGCGCGCTCGGCTCGATGCCGGGGCGGAGCACGAACAGCAGGATCAGCGCGGTCACGAGAGACGACTCGATGCGCCACGGTCGGCGGAGGATGCGCTGCGCGGCCGCGTCGACGAGGGAGATCACCACCGCGAGCACGACCAGGGAGACGAGGATCTCGACCGGAGTGGGCGACACGATCACCCCCAGTGCCGACATCACCAGAGCGATGGCCGTCAGCGCGACGAGCGCGAACAGCACCATTCGGTACATCGAGATGCCGCCGAGCAGCGCGAGGACGCGCTGGCGTGCGGAGGTGATGAAGGTGATCACGGTCTTATCTTCCCTCTCGGGGACTCAGGAACGGGCGGTGAAAAGCTGGGCGGGGCAGTCGGGCGAGCGCTCGGCCCGGCCGTCCGTGGACATCCGCACCCACTCGACGCCCCAGGATGCGGCGAGCTCCGGGCCGCCGTCGAAGAACAGCGCGGTCGCGACGGCATCCGCTCGCATGGCGTCCGGCGCGATCGCCCACGTGGCCGCCCACGTCCGCACGGGCAGCCCGGTGCGGGCGTCGAGCACGTGGTGCAGCCCGTCGCCCCACGTGCGGCGGTTGACCGCGGAGGCGCACAGCGCGGCGTCCTTCAGCTCGACGACGCCGATCGCCCTCGTCGCGTCGTACGGATGCTCGAGGCCGACGCGCACGGCGCTCCCGCGCACGCGCATGTCACCTCCCGCATCGACGACGAGGCCGCCCGGCAGATCCGCGAGCACGCCGCTGACGAGGTCGACGAGACGTCCCTTGCCGAGTGCACCCACATCGAGCAGGGTCGGCTCGTCGGCGGTCACCGCCTGCGGGGTCCACCGCAGCCGCTGCGACCACTCGCGGGGAGCGGCGATCGGATCGCCCGCGACGAGAGAGTACGAGGCGTCGTATCCCAGCGCCGCCAGACTGTCGGCGACGAGAGGATTCACCGCTCCCGCTGTGGCATGCGCGAGCTCTCGATACGCGTCGAGCATCGCCCCCGCATCCGCAGAGGCGATCTCACCGCCCTCGCGTCCGACCCTGGTGACCGCGGAATCCGTGCGGAACCGCGACCACTCCGCGTCGAAACGCTCGATCTCGGCGGCGACCCGGCCCTTGGCGTCGCTCTCGAGATCATCGGTCGTCTCGATCTCCCAGCGGGTGCCGATCGCGTCGAAACGCCAGATCGCCATTGCCGTGGGCAGGCGCCTAGGCGGCGGCCTGCTCCTTGATCGACGCGACGGCCTCGTTGAATCCGCCGCTGGTGAGCGAGGATCCGGCGACGCGGTCGACCTTCAGGTCGTCGAGCGACTTGCCCACGACCTCATCCGAGATTCCCTTGATGAACTGTCCCTGGTACTGCTCGGTCTCGCGGGCCTTCGGGTCGCCCGTCACCTTCACGTCCTTCACGACGCCGTCGGCGATCGTGAGGGTGACGCTGACCGACTCCACGGTCTCGGGCGTCTGGTACGAGCCGTCGGCCGTGTACGTGCCGTCGGTGTAGTCGCCCGTCGCGGCCGAGCTCGTGGGGGCATCGGACTCGGCGGTGGTGCCCGTGCCCGCCCCGCTGGACGAGTCCTCGGCGTCGGCGGTGCCGGAGCACCCTGCGAGGACGAGGAGCCCCGCGACGCCGGCGATGGCAGCGCCCTTGCGAACAGAAGTCGGTACAGTCGTGCGGATCATGATGGTCCTTCCGGCCTTGATCGATGTGTTGTCTCGACCGTAGGGATCGCGTCTATGCACGGGCTGTGCCCCGGGTATGGGGACCCTAAGCGTCGCCGCCGAACATGCTCGTGACGGAACCGTCTTCGAAGACCTCGTGGATCGCACGGGCCAGAAGCGGGGCGATCGGCAGGATGGTGAGCTTGTCCCAGCGCCGCGACTCGGTGAGCGGGATCGTGTCGGTGATGACGACCTCGTCGATCGAGGCATCCTGAAGTCGCTCGGACGCGGGATCGCTGAAGATCGCGTGCGTCGCAGCGACGATCACGCGGTGCGCGCCCGCGGCCTTGAGCGCCTGCGCCGCCTTCACGATCGTGCCGCCGGTGTCGATCATGTCGTCGACGAGGAGGCAGGTGCGCCCCTCGACGGTTCCGACGATCTCGTGCACGGAGACCTGGTTCGCGACCTTGGGGTCGCGACGCTTGTGGATGATGGCGAGCGGTGCGCCGAGGCTGTCCGACCAGGTGTCGGCGACGCGCACGCGGCCCATGTCGGGCGAGACGACCGTGAGGATCTCGCGATCCGCCGCGCTCAGGGTGCGCTGGAAATACTCCAGCAGCACGGGCTTGGCGAACAGGTGGTCGACGGGTCCGTCGAAGAAGCCCTGGATCTGGGCGGCATGCAGATCGACGCTCATCACGCGGTCGGCGCCCGCGGTCTTCAGCAGGTCTGCGACGAGGCGGGCGCTGATCGGCTCGCGGCCGCGTCCCTTCTTGTCCTGGCGGGAGTACGGATAGTACGGGGCGACGACGGTGATGCGCTTGGCGGATGCGCGCTTGGCCGCGTCGATCATGATGAGCGCTTCCATCAGCCACTCGTTGACCGGCTCGCCGAAGGTCTGGATGAGGAAGAGATCGCATCCGCGGATCGAGACGTCGAATCGCGCGTAGATCTCGCCGGATGCGAAGGTGCGGTGCTCGGTCGGCACGACCTCGGTGCCGAGCGAGGCCGCGACATCGGCGACCAGCTGCGGATGCGAGCGCCCACCGGCGACGACGAGACGCTTCTTGGTCTTGGCGACAAGGCCGGGAGCGATGCCGTTGTCACGGTCCAGATCGACCGTCTTCTTCTTGCGCGCCATCGTTTTTCGCCTACTCCGCCACTCGGGATCGGGCGGCGGCGTCTGCCGCACCCGTGCCTGCCCTGTTCTTCTCGACCCACCCCTCGATGTTGCGCTGAGGGGCGATGCTCATCGACAGCGATCCGGCGGGGACGTCCTTGCGGACGACGGCGCCGGCGCCCGTCTTGGCACCGGCTCCCAGCCTAACGGGCGCGACGAGGGTCGTGTGCGAGCCGGTGTGCACCTCGTCCTCCACGACGGTGCGGTGCTTGTGCACATCGTCGTAGTTGGCGGTGATCGTGCTCGCTCCGAGGTTGACCCCGCGTCCGATGGTGGCGTCGCCGACGTACGACAGATGCGGCACCTTGCTGCCCTCGCCGATCTCGGCGTTCTTCGTCTCGACGTACGCGCCGATCTTGCCTCGAGCCCCCAGCACGGTGTTGGGGCGGAGGAACGAGAACGGACCCACCATCGCCTCCGCGCCGATCACCGCGAGCGTGGCGTCGCTGCGGCGGACGATCGCATCCTCCCCCACCTCGCAGTCGACGAGGGTCGTGTCGGGGCCGATGATCGCGCCCTCCGCGATCTTCGTGGCCCGCAGGATGTGGGTGTTCGGCAGGATCGTGACGTCGGGCGCCAGCGTCGCATCGTCGTCGATCCACGTGGTCGCGGGATCGATCACGGTGACGCCCTCGAGCTGCCAGCGCCGGACGATGCGCTGATTGAGAAGTCGCCCCACCTCGGCGAGCTGCGCGCGGTCGTTCACCCCGTAGGTCACGGTGACGTCCGTCACCACGGAGGCGGCGACCGGGCTGCCGTCGCGACGGAGCATCCCGGGGACATCGGTCAGGTACATCTCGCTCTGCGCGTTGTCGACTCCCACCGAGGGGAGGTACTCGCGCAGCACGCCGACGCGGAACACGTACATGCCCGCGTTGATCTCACGCACGGCCGCCTCGTCGGAGCTCGCATCCTTCTGCTCCACGATGCGGTCGACACCGCCGGACTCGTCGCGGATCACGCGACCGTACCCCGTGGGGTCGTCGACGACGGCGGTCATCAGCGTCGCCCCCGCTTCACCCGCACGGTGCGCGTCGAGGAACGAACGCAGAGTGTCGGCATCGGCGAGCGGGCAGTCGCCCGAGAGCACGAGGACATCGCCGTCGAAGTCGTCCGGGAGCGCGTCGACGGCCACCTGGACGGCACGTCCCGTGCCGGGGATCTCGTCCTGATCGATGAAGACCGCATCCGGATAGTCCTGAGCGAGCGCCGCCACCACCTGATCGCGCTCGTGCCGCACGACCACCTCGACGTGGTCGGCCCCGAGCCGCTGCGCCGTGGTGAGCACATGGCCGACGAGCGGGCGCCCGCCGATCTCGTGCAGCACCTTGGGCAGCCGAGAGCGCATGCGCGTTCCCTGGCCTGCGGCGAGGATGATGATGGCGAGCGTGTTCCCAGTCATGCTCCGCCGCCAGGACTCGAACCTAGACCTCACAGCTCCAAAGGCTGTCGTGCTGCCATTACACCACGGCGGACCGCGGTGCCGAGGGCACCGCCCGTCAATTGTGCCACGCCGTCATCCCTGCGAAACACGGCCCTGCGATGCTTCCGACATGAGCATCACGATCGACCGCGTCGAGGGCCCCGTGCCCGGCCTCGCCGCATTCCTTCTCGACCACCACGCCGACATGGCAGGCACGGCACCGCCGGAGAGCCAGCATGCACTCCCCCTCGACCGGCTGCTGACACCCGGTGTACGTCTGTTCGCGCTCCGAGACGGCGATCTGCTGGTGGGCACCGGCGCCCTCGCCTCGATCTCGGAGGGACATGAGGAGCTCAAGTCGATGCGCACGGATCCCGGCCGGCGCGGCAGAGGACTCGGTCGCGCGATGCTCGACGCACTGCTCGACGATGCGAGACGTCGTGGCGTGCGACGGGTCTCGCTGGAGACGGGGAGTGCGGACTTCTTCCGCCCGGCGCGGGCACTGTACGCCCGCGCCGGCTTCGAGGAGTGCGACCCGTTCGCCGACTACGCCGCCGATCCGCACAGCACGTTCATGACGATGCGACTCGACGCGGACTGACCGCCGCACCCGCGATAATGGACGGATGACTGAGGCGGATGAGGTTGACCGGATCGTCGGTGCCTGGAACACCCAGCGTCCCGACCTCGACTTCTCGCCCCTCGAGGTCCTCTCGCGGATGGACAGACTGACGCGCCTGCTCGACAGGGCGCGTCGTGACGTGTTCCGTCGCAGCGATCTCGAGGCCTGGGAATGGGATGTGCTCTCCGCGCTGCGACGCGCGGGCGCGCCGTTCCAGCTCTCTCCGAAGCAGCTCCTCCAGCAGACGCTGGTGTCGAGCGGCACCATGACGAATCGCATCGACCGTCTGGTCGGGCGCCGGTTCGTGCGCCGCGAAGCGGATCCCGCCGACGGACGCAGCGTGCTGGTCACCCTCACGGACGACGGACGGATCCGGGTGGACGCCGCGATCACGCGCCTCGTCGATGTCGAAGACGATCTGCTGCAGGCGCTGTCGCGCGCGGATCGTGACCGGTTGGCCGGTCTGCTGCGCAAGCTCAGCCTCAGTGTCGACGCGTGAGGTTCTGACCCCGTGGCCATGCTCTCTCCTCTGCCGGTGCGCGACGGCGTCGGCGCCACGCGCCTGCACGTGCCGATGACCGGCGACTGGCCGACGATCGGCGCGTACATGATCGACCGCTTCTTCCACCTCGATCCCGAGGGCCTGCTGAGCCGGTTCGACCGCGGTGAGATCGTGGCCCGTGACGGCACGCCTCTCGCCAGGGACACTCCCCTGGGCGTCGAGGAGTTCATCTGGTACTACCGGGATCCCCCCGTCGAGACCCGGCTCCCGGTGGAGATCGAGGTCCTGCATCAGGACGACGACCTCGTGGTCATCGACAAGCCGCACTTCCTGCCGACCATCCCCGGCGGCAAGTTCCTGCAGAACTCCGCGCTGATCCGCCTGCGCAACCTGCTCGGCAACGACGAGCTCGCCCCGATCCACCGTCTGGACCGCGCGACCGCGGGTGTGCTGATGTTCTCGGCGCGCCCGCAGACCAGGGCGCCGTACCAGCTGCTGTTCGAGACGCGGCAGGTGCAGAAGGTGTACGAGGCGGTCTCCGCGCGCCCGGTCGACTGGGACGCGTCTCGGTTCCCGCTCGTCTACCGCAACCACATCGTCAAGCTCCGCAACGAGCTGAAGGTGCAGGTCGACGACGAGCGGGAGCCCAACGCCGAGACCGCGATCGAGGTCATCGACGCCGACGAGCGCGTCGTGCACACGCTGCTGCGCCCGCACAGCGGCAAGATGCATCAGCTGCGGGTGCACCTCGCAGCTCTGAATCTGGGCATCCTCAACGACCCCTTCTACCCCGAGCTGCGGGGCGAGCGCCCCGACGACTTCGACCACCCCATGCAGCTGCTCGCGCGCGAGCTGCACTTCGTGGACCCGCTGAGCGACGCGCCGAGGGTGTTCTCCACGACGCGCACGCTGCAGGACGCACCCGTCAGCGGCGCATGACCTTGCGTGCCAGCCGTGTTCCGAGCGTCTGGGCCAGGTGCACGAATACGACGATGAGCAGCACGGCCGCCCACATCACCACGGGCTCGAATTGACGGCGGCCATACGTCAATGCAAAGTTGCCGAGTCCGCCGGCGCCGATGTACCCGGCCATTGCCGTCATATCGATGAGCGCGACGATGACGAAGGTGTATCCGAGGATGAGCGGGCCCAGTGCTTCCGGGATCACAACGGTGAAGAGAGTCCGCCAAGGGCCTGCCCCCATGGCGCGCGCAGCTTCGATCACTCCGGGCGAGACGCCGACGAGGTGCTGCTCGACGATACGGCCGATCGCGAACATCGATGCCACGACCAGTGCGACGATCGCGGCGTTCGTACCGATGCCGCTGCCCACGATGAACCGCGAGAACGGGATCAGCACTGTGATCAGGATCACGAACGGGATGGGGCGGAAGAAGTTGATGAAGAGATTCAGCACCGCGGACACAGGGCGGCTCGGCAGCATCCCTCCCGGCCGAGTGAGATACAGGCCGACGCCGATCAGACCACCCAGCAGGCCCCCCAGCACCAGCGTCACCGAAACCATATACAGGGTTTCGACGGCGGCCTTCCAGAACTCAGGACCCAGCTCGATGAGACGATCCATCAGCGCACCTCCTCGCGGTCGATATCGGACACCTCGACGTTCTGAGCGATGCGTACGAGAGTGCGCTCGATAGTGTCGCTATCCTCCCCACGGATCGCGAGGGTCAGGTGCCCGAAGGCTCGCCCACGAATATCGTTGATTCCCCCGAACACGAGCTCGAATTCCAGTCCCGCGTCGGCGAGCTGGAGAAAGACCTGCGCCTGGGACGGACCGCCGTCACGGAACGAGAACGTCACGAGGCGACCATCGTGACGTTCTCGGAGCACCGCCCGTTCAGACGGAGAGGGCACGCCCTTCACGACCGTGCCGACGAAGCGTTGCGACGCCGCGTGTTGCGGGTTGGAGAAGACCTCGAACACGTCACCTTGCTCGATGACCCGACCGCGGTCCATGACGGCGACCTTCGTCGCGATCGTCTGGATGACGTCCATCTCATGCGTGATGACGACGATCGTCACGCCTTGTTCCTCGTTGACCTTCTTGAGCAGCGACAGCACCTCGTGCGTGGTCTCCGGGTCGAGCGCGCTGGTCGCTTCGTCTGCGAGGAGGATCGCCGGCCTCGTGGCGAGGGCGCGGGCGATGCCGACGCGCTGTTTCTGACCGCCGGAGAGCTGCTCGGGGTACGACCGCGCCTTGTCACTCAAACCCACGAAGGAGAGCAGCTCGGTCACGCGCGCGTCAACGTCGGGCTTGGACCATCCGGCGAGCTTGAGCGGGTACCCGACGTTCGCCCGCACGCTCTTCGAAGAGAAGAGATTGAACTGTTGGAAGATCATTCCGATTCCGCTGCGCACGCGGCGCAGCTCCCGCTCCGTGAGGGCGGTGATCTCCACGTCGTTGACGGTGATACGCCCCTCGGAGGCGGGCTCCAACGCGTTGATGAGACGCACGAGGGTCGACTTGCCGGCCCCCGAATAGCCGATGATGCCGTACACGTCGCCCTGGTCGATCTGCAGCGTGACGTCGTCGACCGCCGTGATCTGCTCGTCGGCCGCCGCCGGGGAGGGGTATTTCTTCGACACGTTCTCGAGGGAGACGATCGGCATGGGGGTGCTCCGGTCTTGAGGGGGAGAAGGGCGTAGTCGACCTGAAGATGCAGAATCGGGCGACGCGCATGCGTCGCCCGATTCTCTCAGGTCACGGTGATCAGCCGTTGGCGGAAACGTCCTTCTGGACATCCTTGAGCAGCGATGCAAGCTCGTCGGCTGGAGTCTGAAGCGTCACACCGGTGCCGCCCGACGACTTCGCCAGGCCTTCCTGCACGCCCTTGTCGGTCTGGAAGATCTCCACCAGCTTGAGGTAGGTCTTGTTGTCGACGTCTTCAGCGCGCGACGCGAAGATGTTCACATACTGGAGCGCGCTCGGGTCCTTCGGGTCGTCGGTGAACAGCGCGTCATCGAACGAAAGCCCTGCCTCTTCCACGAAGTCGTTGTTGATGATCGCTGCTGCCACGTCGGGTAGAGCTTCCGGCGTGAGCGCCGCCTCCAGCGCTGTGACCTTGACCTTGGATTTGGCCTCATCGACGTCAGCGAGGTCCGAGAACGCCGTACCGTCGTCCTTCAGCTCTACGAGACCGGCGGCCTGCAGCACCAGCAGCGCGCGGGCCTGATTCGAGGCGTCATCGGGCACAGCGACGGTCTCTCCTTCGGGGATGTCCTTCACGGAGTCGTACTTCGTCGAGTAGAGGCCCAACGGGTAGATCTGCGTCGAACCGATCGCAGCAAGGTCATCGCCCGACGCCTCGTTGTACTGAGCCAGATACACGATGTGCTGGAACTGGTTGAGGTCTACCTCTCCCTCGCTCAGCGCGGGGTTCGGAAGCTCGTACGAACCGAAATCGACGAGCTCGACGGTGATGCCTTGCGCCGCAGCCGCATCCACGAACGCGGGCCACTGCGGATCGCTCTCGCCGACGACGCCGATCTTGACGGTCTCGTTCTCGGAGTCGCCGCCGGAGCCGGCGTCGGACGATGCCGTCGCGCAGCCTGAGAGCGCGACGAAGAGCGGGACCGCGGCGAGCGCGGCGATGACGGATGTGGTCCGGCGGGATGCGGTGATGGACATGAGTGTTCGGGTTCCTCTCTTGGGGGACTCGAATACGTTAGGCAGCGCGACGCCGTGCGCGACAATCGAGTGTCACACGGCGTCACAGCTCTCAGTCGTACTCCTCGATGCCCTGCAGACGGACCTGCTCCAGGTCGAGCCGGGCGGAGATGCGGCGCACCACGAGGTCGTCGACGGTGCCGTCTCTGCGCAACCCGAGCAGCACTTCCCTCTTGCGGTCGAGCAGCGCCAGCTTGAGCCTCGTGTGCTCCTCGTGGCGCAGCAGCGGCGAGCGCTGCATCACGTCGACGTCGACCGAGGTCGCGAGCATCTGCAGAGTCCTCACCTGGCCGTCCGGCGAGGCGCCATCCGCATCCGCCGAGGTGCCGCCGTCGGCGCCGGGCCGGGGGTCGGGAAGCCGGAGCCGCGGCGACCCGGCATCCGTCCCGCCGTCCAGCTGCTCTCCGCCGCCCAGCTGCTCGTCGCCCAGAGGGTCCGGCTCCCCCAGCATCACATCGAGCGCCTCCGCCTCGGCATCGACCAGCGCCTGTTCGCGCGCGAGGGCCCGCGCGTTCGAGAACTCGAGCATCTGATACCCCTCGGCGCGCACCTTGTCGCGGATCTCCTGCCCGATCCCGTGCTCGACGGCCAGGTCGTCGAGCGCCGCGAGAGCGGCTCCCGAGATGGTCCGCTCCGCGAGCTCGTACTCCTCATCCTCCGCGTGATCGACGGGGAATCTGGCCCAGCGGACGATCGCCGGGAGCAGGGGGGCCTGAACGAGCAGGCTCAGCAGGATGACCCCCGCGGTGACGAAGACGATCTCATCGCGCCCCGCGATCTCGCCCTCGGTGGAACTCGCGACCGGCACCGACAGGGCGATCGCCAGCGAGACCGCGCCCCTCATTCCGGCGACGGTCGACACCGCCATCGAACGCGCCCTCGCGCCGCGAGAGGGACGCACCGTATTGCGGCGCTGGAACGGTGCGTTCATGACCTGGAAGAGGTAGCGCACGACCAGGAGCGACACCCATACCGCGAGCGTGATCAGCACGAGGCGTCCGATGGCGGCCGCCGAGATCTCATGCGCGACGAACTGCACCTCCAACCCGATCAGCACGAAGAGCGCGCCGTTGAGCAGGAAGACGCCGAACGGCCACGCCGCGGCGACCTGACGCCGGGACGACGCCGTGGTGACCCTCGGCGACACGTAGGCGACGATGAGTCCCGCGACCACCACGGCCAGGACGCCGGAGGCATGCACGATCTCGGCCAGCAGGAACGACGAGAAGGGGACGAGCAGCAGGGTGACGTTGATGACGGTCGTCGACGAGGAGCGACGCAGCAGCAGGTAGCCGAGGGCGGCGATCACCACACCGGCGGCGATGCCGCCGACGTAGGAGGTGAGCACCGACATCGTCACCGACAGCGGCGTCACGTTGCCACCGAGCGCGAGCGAGATCGCGATGGCGTAGAGCACCAGCGCGGTGCCGTCGTTCGTGAGGCTCTCCGCCTTGAGCTTCATGAAGAGGCGTTTCGGCAGCAGCCTTCCGAGCGCGGCCACAGCCGTCGCATCCGGCGGTGCGACTGCGGCACCGAGGATCAGCGCGGTCTCCCAGGGCATCCCGAACAGGATCCCGACCCCGGCGACGGCGAACGCCGATGCCACCACGAGCAGTGTGCTCATCGGGAGGATGTAGCGGAAGTCGCGCCGGATCGAGCGCAGCGACGTCGTCAGGCTCTCCCAGAACAGCATCACCGGCAGGAACAGCAGCAGCACGGTCTCGGGCGGCAGCTGGATCTCGCGCAGCTGCGGCACGAAGCCGAGCGCCAGCCCGAGGATGACGAGCACCAGCGGCAACGCCAGCCGCACCCGCGGCGCGAGCAGCGTTCCCACGAGGATCGTGAGTCCGATCAGGACGGTGACCTCGAGTCCTTCCATCTGAACCTCCCGGGTACCGCAGGATCAAGCTGTGCGATCCCGGACGGCATCGAACCCCGCCCAGAGCACAGCGCACGGCAGTGCCACAGTATTCCCACAGGCGCCGGATGGCGAGGGTCGGATCAGTCGAGCTCTTCGGTCAGCTCGAACCAGCGGAGCTCGAGCTCCTCGATCTCCGCCTGCTGATCGCTGATGGCCTTCATCCTGTCACCGAGTCCGGCGAAGTCCGACTGATCATGATCCGCCAGCGCGGTCTTCGCCTTGTCGACCTGCTGCGTGAGCTTCTGGATGCGACGCTCCAGCGACGAGACCTCTTTCTGAGCGGAGCGCAGGGCGGCGCCGTCGAGGCTGGACGTCTTCTTCTCGGTGTTGACGGCCGTCTGCGACTTGCCCGGCGCCGAGGTCTGCAGGTGGCGCAGACGGAGGTACTCGTCCACGCCGCCGGGCAGGTGGCGCAGGTGTCCGTCGAGGATCGCGAACTGCTGGTCGGTCACGCGCTCGAGGAAGTAGCGGTCGTGGCTGACCACGAGGAGCGTCCCCGACCACGAGTCGAGGAGGTCCTCGATCGCCGCGAGCATGTCGGTGTCGAGATCGTTGGTCGGCTCGTCGAGGATCAGCACGTTCGGCTGGTCGAGGAGCACGAGCAGCAGCTGCAGTCGACGCTGCTGCCCTCCCGAGAGGTCCTTCACCGGAGTGGAGAGCTGCGCCGAGTCGAATCCCAGTCGCTCGAGCAGTTGTCCGGGGGTGAGCTCCTGCGCCTTCGAGCCGGAGCCCATCGTGTACGACGTGCGCAGTCGCGAGATCACGACGCGCACCGGCTCGCGACGCACGTCATCGAGCTCGTCGAGGCGCTGGGTGAGTGTCTTGACCTTCACGGTCGTGCCGCGCTTCACGCGCCCGACCGTCGGTTCGACGGTGCCAGAGATGAGCCCGAGCAGCGTCGATTTGCCGGCGCCGTTGACCCCGAGGATGCCGGTGCGCTCGCCGGGGGCGATGCGCCATTCGACATCACGGAGCACTTCTCGCGTGCCGCCGTCGACGGTCGGGTAGGTCACGCCGACGTCGAGCAGGTCGACGACGTCCTTGCCGAGGCGAGAGACGGCGAGCGACTGCAGCGACACCTTGTCGCGGATCTCCGGCACGTCGGCGATGAGCTCGTTGGCCGCGTCGATGCGGAACTTCGGCTTCGCGGTGCGAGCCGGGGCACCCCGGCGCAGCCAGGCCAGTTCCTTCTTGGCGAGGTTCTGACGTTTGGCCTCGGAGGCCGCCGCCATGCGATCGCGCTCGACGCGCTGCAGGATGTACGCCGCATAGCCGCCCTCGAAGGGCTCGACGATGCGGTCGTGCACCTCCCAGGTCTCGGTGCAGATCTCGTCGAGGAACCACCGGTCGTGAGTCACGACCATGAGCGCTCCGGAGTTCGGGCTCCACCGCTTCTTGAGGTGTCCGGCGAGCCAGGTGATGGCCTCGACGTCGAGGTGGTTGGTGGGCTCGTCGAGGGCGATGACGTCCCAGTCGCCCGTGAGGAGCTTGGCGAGCGAGACACGGCGGCGCTGGCCTCCGCTGAGGGAGCCGATCTCGGCATCCCAGGGCAGATCCTTCAGCAGTCCTTCGATCACGTCGCGGATGCGGGAATCACCGGCCCATTCGTACTCCGGCGTGTCGCCGACGACGGCCTGGCTGATCGTGACGTCATCCGCGAGGGTGTCGGCCTGGTCGAGCACGCCGATCGTCGTGCCGCCTCGCACCGTCACACGGCCGGAGTTCGGCTCCTTGATGCCCGCCAGCATGCCGAGCAGGCTGGACTTGCCGTCGCCGTTGCGGCCGACGATGCCGATGCGGTCACCTTCTTCGATGCCGAGGGTCACGGAGTCGAAGACGACCCTTGTCGGATATTCGAGATGAAGGGCCTCTGCCCCGAGAAGATGTGCCATGTCCTCTCCAGGCTAGTTGGCCCGGCTGGGCGTCCGCCCGCATCCGCCCTTCGGGCTCGCGGCCCCTCGGCCCCTAAACTCGACGGGTGCCATGGAAACGCCGCGTGTTCTCGCTCTCACTCGACGACCGCAGGGCGAAGCTCGTGCAATCGAGAAGACGGCCCGGTCGCTTCGAACTCAGCGTGGATGGCATTCCGCAGTCCGTCGTCTCGATGACCGACCCCACCGACCTCGAGTACGCGTACACCCGGCACATCGCCCGCGCGATCGACGCCGCCGCCGAGCCCGGTGCGCCGCTGTTCACCGTGCACCTGGGCGCCGGGGCGCTCACACTCGCCCGCTACGTCACGGCGACGCGTGCCGGATCCCCCCAGCTCGTTGTCGAGTTCGAGCCCACGCTCTACACGGCGGTGGTCGACGCACTGCCCCTGCCTCCCGGCTCCGACGTACGCGTCATCTTCGGCGATGCACGGACCGTGGCGGACGCCGAGCTTCCGGGCGAGGATCCATCGTCCGCGCCGTCGGCTCCTTCCTCCGCGCCCGATGCCGACGTGACGGGCAGCACCGCGGGCGCCGACGACTGGGTGGAGGCGCGCTTCACCGTCGTCGATCTCTGGGATGCCGCCGTCATCCGGCATCGCGTGGCCAGCCAGGAGTTCTACCGCCGGGTCGCCGCACGCTCCGCGGCGACCGGGGTGGTCGCGGTGAACCTGCTCGACGGGCATCCCTTCGAGTATTCACGACGACAGGCGGCCACCCTGAGATCCGTGTTCGAGCACGTCGCCGTCGTTCTCGATGCCGAGCCGGACGACGACGAAGGGCCTCTCGGCAACGTCGTCATAGTGGCGAGCCAGGAGCCGCTGGACAGCGTGACCGCCCCGGGCCTGCTCGACACTCCGCGATCCCGCCTGCTCCACGATGGGGCTCTGACGTCGTGGATCGCTGACGCGCGCATCATGACCGACGCCGACGGCACGGACTCCCCCGACCCCGACGACCTGCTCTGGGAATGACGACCGCTTTGGGAATGACGACCTGCTCTGGGAATGACGACCTGCTCTGGGAATGACGACCTGCTCTGGGAATAGAGCTCGTCGAAACCTCGAGCGCCGTCGAGACGGGGAATCGCGATCAGCCGAAGAGCTCCGGGAGCGCGGCCATGAACTCGTCGAAATGGCTGTACCAGAGGGTGTGGGCCGCGCCGGGGATGCTGCGGACCTCACCACCCTGTCGAGCGAACCTGCGCGCATCATCGTCGGAGACCCAGGCACTCGGGTCCGCACGCACCAGGATCGACGCCGGGCCCGGCACCCACGCGTGGTCGATCCCGCACGACACGGATGCCATGGTCTCGGGATCGAAGCGTTCCGCCGCACGGGCCTCGACCTCGGCATCCGCGGCGGAGTAGAACGGTCGGGCGATCCGCAGCACCTCGGATGACGATCGCGCTCGGCGGTCCTTCTCGTAGGCCTCGACGAGGCTTGCCCGATCCGCCCCTCCGGTCAGGCGCAGGGCGGCGTCGACGTACACGGCGAGGCGGGGCCGCAGTGATGCGGCGGCCTGCGCGAGAACGGTCGCCCCGTAGGAGTGGCCGAGGCCGATCACCGGGCCGCCCGTCGCCCTGCTCTTCACCGTCTCCACCACCGATGCCGCGGCGGTCTCGATCGTGAGGTGCGGATCCCGGGGAGACAGGCCGTGGCCGGGAAGGTCGAATGCGAGCACCCGGAACCCCCGCCTCGCGAGCCGGGGCACGACGCGGTGCCAGCTCTCCGACGAGCCCATCATGCCGTGCAGAAGCACCACCGTTCGAGGGCCGATACCCGACTCGTCCACGTGCAGGAGCATCAGGTCAGTGTGTCACGGAGGGTGCTGCCAGGCGTATCGTCGTATCGGCATATATCGTATCTTTGTTCTAATCTCGCAGCTCTTTCGGGATACGATGGAGATATGAACGCAGTCCTCGACGCGACCGATTCCCAGATGGCGACCCTCGCCGATCTGGTGGCCACGCTCGAGATCGCCGAGTCGACGCTGAGCAGCATGACGGCCGCTCGAGACGGGCTGCTGGCGATGGCCGGGCGGCTGGCCATCGATATCGCGACGCAGGGCGATCACCCCGACTGCGGTGACCAATCGGTCACGATGATCGCCGCCGAGATCGCCGCCGTCCAGCACGTCAGCGACAGGACGATCGAGCGACGGATGGCCGCAGCGAGCATGCTCGTCGACCTCTTCCCCACCGTCTGGGAGGCGCAGTCGAAGGGGCGTATCAGCGCGGCCCACTCCCGGGTGATCGTCGACGCAGGCGCACACCTCGAGTCGTCGAGCGCGCGCGAGGCCTTCGCGGCGATCGTGCTGCCGTTGGCCGAGACCGATTCGCCGAACCGTCTTCGCCTACTCGCCCGCCGCGTGGCAGAGCGGTTCGCCCCGTCGACGGTGACCGAACGCCATCGCACGGCCCGGGCGCAGCGACGAGTCTGGATGACCGACGGGGAAGACGGCATGGCGGCGTTGCACACACATGCTCCCGCTGCGCTGGTCCACGGAATGCTCGATCGGCTCTCGCAGATGGCGCACACCCTCCGCGACGAGAACCGCCGTGCGAAGCGGGATGCCATTCGCGAGGGTCGCGAGTACGACGCCGATGACCGCTCGGTCGACGAGATCCGCGCCGACCTGCTCGCCGATCTGGTGCTGAGCGGCACCCCCGCCGGCCACGACAGCGACGACGGACTGCTCGGTTCGCTTCGAGGACGCGTCGAGATCACGGTTCCTGTGATGACATTGATGTCCGACGATGCCGGCGCCGATGCATGGACCACCGCCGGCCTCCTCGCGCTTCAGCCCGGTGACCTTGCTGCGGAACCTGCTGACGCTGCTCCTGCTGCGGAATCGGCTGACGCTGCTGCGCAACCGGCTCACTCTGCTGCGGAACCTGCTGACGCTGCTGGGGAACCTGCTGACGCTGCTCCTGCTGCGGAACTCGACGGTGCCATGCCGATCGACGTCGACACTGCACGACGGCTCGCCGGACTCGTGACCGGTTGGGATCGAGTGATGACCCATCCCGTCAGCGGTCGGGTGCTCGCGGTCGACCGCTATCGGCCGAGCACGCACCTTCGACGGCACCTGCGAGCCCGCGACGGGCGGTGCCGCTTTCCCGGGTGCGGGATCATCGCCCGCAAGTGCGATCTCGACCACAACCACGCCGCATCGGCGGGTGGTGCGACGTGTGACACGAACCTGGCGACGTTCTGTCGTCGACATCACGTGCTCAAACACAATTCACCGTGGCATGTCGAGCAGAAGCCCGGCGGTGTCATCGAGTGGACCAGCCCGACCGGGCGGACATATGTCGACACACCCCCGGTGCCGAACACCGTGACCTTTCGCGACTCGGCAGACGCCCCCGCGCCCTTCTGACCGAGACTTCGCCGTCCTGTGGATAACTGAAACGGGGAAGGCCGGTGTGTGGTTACGGTGGCGCGATGTCCTGTTCGAGAGTCTTCGCTGCCACCACCGCCCGCGAGCGCCACAAGTCCCGCACGTCCCGCATGCCTCACCCCCTCAGTCAGATCGTTGCGGCTGCGATCGCCGGAGCCTTGATCATCGCCGCCGCCGGATGCTCGCCAGGGCCGAGCCCCACCCCCACTCCGACTCCCGCTTTCACCGACGAAGCGGATGCCTTCGCCGCAGCCGAGAAGGTCTACCGGGCGTACAACGATGCGCTGAATGAAGTAGACCCTGCCGATCCCGAGACTTTTGCGCCGTTGTATGCCTTGTCGAGTGGCAATTTCGAGGCAGCCGATCGAGAGAACTTTTCGGTGATGCACGCCGAGGGGCACGAGATCAGTGGCAGCGCGAGGATCGTCAGCTTCACTGGCATCTCAGCCACGCCAGCCTTTGACGAAGTGGTCGCGACCGCTTGTCTCGATGTGAGCGATGTCCGCATCGCTGACCGTGACGGTGCATCTTTGGTGTCCGAAACCCGACCAGACATATATCCGCTGAATCTCACTTTTCTGGCCTCGGCCGGCAAAGTGACAATCGACTCGGCGTCGAAGACGGAGGACAACTCATGCATGTGACATCAACAGCGATATTCCTGATGATGTTGCTCTTGCCAGCCAACCTGGGCGGTGGTGATGGTGGAACGGACTACCTATATGGCACAGACGGTTCTTCGCTCACCGTCACCGGGACTCGAGACGAACCGGGCACAGGGTCGACCGACCCCGGCCCCGACCCCGGCGCACGGACCGCGCCCGGCTCTCCGAGCGCCCCTGGCACACGATCAGGGCCGAGCGACGAAGCGATCAAGTTCGCCAAGTGCATGGACGATCAAGGAACCACGCGCTGCGCCCGAGAACTGCCCACACCCGGTACCCCGGAGACGGCGCCGCAGAAGCAGGACACCGGCGCCCCCGCCATCACCATCTCGGACCTTGCACAGTTCGCTCCCGAGCCGACGCGCACCGTCGCGGAGCCCGGCAACGTCGGGATCGCCGGTCTGCCGACGAACTTCGTCGCCGCGGCCGAGACCGACATCCGAGACGGCGAACTGCTCGGCATGCCCATCCGCGTGAGGTTCACGCCCACCGGCTACGACTACACCTACGGTGACGGCAGCACCGCCGTCCTCGAAAGCGCTGGGCAGACCTGGAAGGCATTGGGCCAGGCCCAATTCACCCCGACACCGACCAGCCACACGTATCGCATCTCAGGCATCTACCCCGCATCCGTCGACGTCCGCTACGCCGCCGAGGTCGATATCGGCGGCGGGTGGCAGCCGATCGCCGGGGAACTGACCAGCCGCGGCCGGGCCCAGAACATCCGCATCCTCAGTGCCCGCACCGCGCTCGTCGCCCACACCTGTCTCGAGCGCCCTGCGGCCGCCGGGTGCTGAACACCGCGCAAAACAACGCGACACGCATGGGCACGATGCTCGGCTCGATGTGTGCCCGCCGCCCGGTGCGCAGCCTCCTGACGGGCGCTGCGACGTCGAGTTCGCCACCCTGACGGGCTGTGGATAACCTCGACGGCGGCTGCGGCATCCGGGCTACCTTGGCCGGATGATTCACAGACCTGCTCGTGCGCGCGCCACCGTCCTTCTGGCACTGGGTGCGGTCGCACTCGCAACCGGAGCGCTGATCGGGTGCACGCCCCGCCCTGCACCGACACATACCCCGGCAGCCGTCTTCGCCACCGAGCAAGACGCGTTCGCCGCAGCCGAAGACGTCTACAGGGCGTACAACGAAGCGGTGAATGAGTCTCGCGACAATGAACAGACGCTCGCTCCAGAAGACTTTCTGACGGGCCAGATCCTCGCTGCGGAGACCGCCGCTTCGCAGACTCTTGAAGAATCCCACATTCGCTTGGAGGGGCACACGCAGATCCTCGAGTTTGCAGGCGTATCTGCTGACAAAGGCGTCGCGGTCTCCAAGGTGGTGGCACGCGTGTGCCTCGATATCGAGAACGTTCGGGCTATCGATGCCGATGGCAATGATGTGACCACCATCGGACGCAGCGATCTCTATGGACTGGACGTCGAGTTCAGCGGCAACAACAACTCGCTGCTGATCTCTGACTATGAGGTCAACTCGGAGATCCCGTGCTGACGGCGGCACTGGCTGTGGCAGTGCTAGCTTTCGTGCCTGCCGCGACGACCGCGACAGGCTGTTCCGACTCAGCGCTCGCAACCGGAGGATGCGGAGTCACCAACGACGGCACCACGCTCACGATCACCGGGACGGAGCACAAGCCGGGCACGAGCACTGACGACTCCACCTCCGACCGCAACGACACCGATTCCCCGTCAGATCCCACCCCACGGGCTGCATCCGACCTGTGCAGCCCCCTGGGCTCGCGGGCCGGCAACTGCGCCACGGCCCCGGTGCTCCCCACCGTGGGTGTGGTCCCATCGATCACGATCGGCGACCTCGAGCAGTTCGCGCCGCAGGCGATCACCGCCGTCGCCGAGCCGGGCAACATCGGCATCGCCGGAATGTCGACCAACTTCGTCGCGATCGCCACATCGCAGACGAGCGCCGGCACCATCCTTGGATCCCCGGTCACGGTCCGGTTCACCCCCGTCGCATACCACTACCGCTACGGCGACGGAAGCATCGCGACACTCGACGCCGCCGGGCAGACATGGGCTGCGCTGGGCCAGGCGCAATTCACCCCCACGCCGACGAGCCACACCTACCGCAACCGAGGCATGTACCTGGCCGACGTCGACGTCCGCTACACCGCCGAAATCGACCTCGGCAGCGGATGGTTCCCGGTCGACGGGCAGCTCACCACCGACGGTCCCGCCCAGGAGATCCGCATCCTCGAAGCGCGCACCGCTCTCGTCGCCCACACCTGTCTCGAACGCCCCGCGTCAGCCGGATGCTGAGCGCCGCACGTCACCCCGAGCACACCGCACGACCCTGAACCGCACGACCCTGAACCGCACGACCCTGAACCGCACGACCCTGAACCGCACGACCCTGAACCGCCGCACGCTCCTGAACGGCGCGGCACGACGCAGAGGAGCCGCCCGGACCCGAAGGTCCGGACGGCTCCTGTGCGTGGAGAAGCGACGTCGCTTACTGGTACGACTTCACGATCTCGAGCAGGCTCGGAACGTTCGCGTACGCCTCAGCAGCGTTCTCCTTGGTGACGATCACCGGGTCGAGCAGGTACGCCGGAACGACCTTGGCGCCGTTGTCGTAGGACTCGGTGTCGTTGACGTCGACCTTTTCGCCCTTCTGGAGCTGGCCGACCATCTTGATGGCCTGCTCGACGAGGAGCGTGGTGTCCTTGTTGATCGTGGAGTACTGGATGCCCTCCATGATCGACTTCACCGACTCGACCTCGGAGTCCTGTCCGGTGACGACCGGAACGGGCTTGCCGGCCTGCTGCACCGAGGTGATGATGGCGCGAGCGAGGGTGTCGTTCGGGGACAGCACGCCATCGAGCACCGTGTCACCGCTGTACGACGAGGTCAGGATCGTGTCCATACGGTTCTGCGCGTTCTCGGGCAGCCATCCGTCGGTCGCCGTCTGCGCGATCTCGGTCTGACCCGAGACGACCTTCAGCGTGCCGTCGTCGATCTTCGGCTGCAGGACCTCCATGGCCCCGTCGAAGAAGACCGCCGAGTTGGCGTCATCCGGCGAGCCCGAGAAGAGCTCCACGTTGTACGGAGCCTCGTGACCTGCACGCTCGGCGAGACCGTCGAGCAGGGCCTGGCCCTGCAGGTTGCCGACCTTGAAGTTGTCGAACGCGGCGTAGTAGTCGACGGCCTCGGTGTTCTCGATGAGACGGTCGTAGGCGATGACGTAGGCGCCGGCATCCTTCGCGGCCTGCACCTGCGTGGCCAGCTGCTTGCCGTCCTTCGCGCCGATGATGATGACCTTGGCACCGTTCTGGACCATGGCCTGGATCTGGTTCTGCTGCTCGGCGACCGTGTTGCTCGCAGGAGCGTACTGGACGTCGGCCTTGAAGCCGGCCTCCTTCAGGCCGTCCGTGAACAGCTTGCCCGCGAGGACCCAGTTCTCACTGGTCTTGTCGGGAAGCGCGACACCGATCGTGGATCCTGCCTCGAAGCCCGCTGCGGCCTCGTCGCCGGATCCCGTGTCGGTTCCGCCACCACGCTCAGCGGAGCAACCCGTGAGTGCGAAGGCAGCCGTCGCGACGAGCGCTGTCGCTGTGACGATGATCTTCTTCATGTGATCTCTTTCTCTGTGGTGTGACGGACTCGGCGCGCGAGCACTGCGCGTGTGCGTCCGCTTACTTTCCGCTCGTCTTGTCGACGGGTGGGGCTTGGTAGGTCTTGTTGGGCTCGAAGGTCGCGGTCGCCGGATCCTGCTGGCGCGCGGAGCGACGCATCATGAAGCCGATGAGCGACGGGCGACCCTGCTGCTTGTTCCAGACGTCGATGCCCACGGCGAGCAGGAGCACGAGGCCCTTGATCATGGACACGACATCGGAACCCTGACCGAGCAGGGCGAGGCCGTTGTTGAGGAACGCCATCACCAGACCACCGATGATCGAGCCGACCACGGTGCCGATACCGCCGGCCACCGCGGCGCCACCGATGAAGACCGACGCGATCGCGTCGAGCTCCCAGCCGGTGCCGTCGTTCGGGCCGGAGGCCTGCGAACGGGCGACGAAGATCATTCCGGCGAGTGCGGCCATCATCGACATGTTCATCATGACGAAGAAGTCGACCCAGCGGTCCTTCACACCCGACAGGCGCGCGGCCTGGCGGTTGCCGCCGACGGCGTAGATGTGACGGCCGAACACGGTGTTGCGCGTGACGAACGAGTAGATGATGACGAGCGCGAGCAGGATGAGGCCCGGTACGGGGAAGCTGGTGCCGGGGCGGCCGGTCGCGAACATCCAGGCAGCGGCGAGCACGACCACCGAGAGCAGGACGACCTTGACGACGCTCACCCAGACGGGGGCGCTGTCAGAGCCCATCTTGTGCTGGATGCGACGGGTGCGGATCTCCCAGAACACCAGCCACGCCACGGCGAGCAGGGCGAGCAGCATCGTCAGGACGTTGAAGTTGAGCGGCAGGCCGACCTCGGGAAGGTACCCCGTGCCGATGACCTGGAACCCCTTGGGCACCGGGATCGTCTGCGCGTCGCCGATGAACTGCTGCGCTCCACGGAAGAAGAGCATGCCGGCGAGCGTCACGATGAACGCCGGGACCCCGACGTACGCCACCCAGAATCCTTGCCAGGCGCCCACGAGGGCACCGACACCGAGGCCGAGGAGGATGGCGAGCGGCCAAGGGAGGTTCCAGTCCGCCATCGCCTTCGCGACGATGATGCCCGTGAACGCCGCCACGGATCCGACCGACAGGTCGATGTGACCCATGATGATCACCATCACCATGCCGATCGCGAGGATCAGGATGAACGAGTACTGGTTGATGACGTTGATCAGGTTGCCCGGCGTCAGGGTCGCGCCGTTCGGTCCGTTGCGCAGCAGCGTGAGGATCTCGAAGAGCGCGATGATGACGATCAGGCTGCCGAGGATGCCGAACTGGCGCAGCGACGAGGTGCCGTTGCCCCCGAACATCTTGCGGATGTCGCCGAAGTGGAAGCCGCGCTTCGTTGTCGTGAGGTCGGTGGTCATGCGGATGCTTTCTGGTTCGCGGAGGTCATGCTGCGCATGAGTGCCTCGGGTGTCGCCTGGTCGGCCGGGATGCAGTCGGTGACCCGACCTTCGAAGACGGTGTAGATGCGGTCGGAGATGCCGAGAAGCTCGGGCAGCTCGCTCGAGATGACGATGACGCCCTTGCCCTGGGACGCGAGCTCGTTGATGATCGCGTAGATCTCGTACTTGGCGCCCACGTCGATGCCGCGCGTCGGCTCGTCGAGGATCAGCAGGTCGGGGTCGGTGAACATCCACTTCGCCAGAACGACCTTCTGCTGGTTTCCACCCGACAGCTTGCCGACGCCCTCTTCGACGCTCGGCGCCTTGATGCGCAGCGCCTTGCGGTACCGCTCGGCGACCGCGAACTCCTCGCGCTCGTCGACGACACCGCGACGGGAGATCTTCGACAGCTTCGCGGCGACGACCGAGCGCTTGATCGTGTCGAGCAGGTTCAGGCCGAGCACCTTGCGGTCCTCGCTGACGTACGCGAGGCCCTGCTTGATGGCCGACGCGACGTCGGGCATGGAGATCTCCTGCCCGTCCTTGAACACCTGACCGCCGAGGAACGTGCCGTAGGAGCGACCGAAGAGGCTCATCATGAACTCGGTGCGACCGGCACCCATGAGACCGGCGATGCCGACCACCTCGCCACGACGGACGTTGATGTTCGAGCCCTTCACGACCATGCGCTCGGAGACGGTCGGATGCTGGACCCACCAGTCCTTGACCTCGAAGAACACCTCGCCGATCTCGGGGGTGCGGTCGGGATAGCGGCTCTCGAGCGAACGCCCCACCATGCCGCGGATGATGCGGTCCTCGTTGATCTCACCGCGGGAGATGTCGAGGGTCTCGACCGTGCGTCCGTCGCGGATGATCGTGATCTCGTCGGCGATCTGCTCGATCTCGTTGAGCTTGTGGCTGATCATGATCGACGCGATCCCCTTGGACTTCAGGCCCAGGATCAGGTCGAGCAGATGCTGCGAGTCGTTCTCGTTGAGCGCCGCGGTCGGCTCGTCGAGGATCAGCAGCTTGACGTCCTTGTTGAGCGCCTTCGCGATCTCGATCAGCTGCTGCTTGCCGACGCCGAGCGTCTTGATCGGCACGTCGGGGTCTTCTTTCAGACCCACGCGCGCCAGCAGCTCGATCGTGCGCTGACGCTGCGCCTGCCAGTCGATGCGGCCGAAGCTGCGGATCTCGTTGCCGAGGAAGATGTTCTCCGTGATCGAGAGCTCGGGGATCAGCGCCAGTTCCTGGTGGATGATCGCGATGCCGGCCTGCTCGCTGGCCGCGATGTCGCGGTAGCGCTGCTCCTCGCCGTACAACAGGATGTCCCCGTCGTACGACCCGTAGGGGTACACGCCGGAGAGGACCTTCATCAGGGTCGACTTGCCGGCGCCGTTCTCGCCGCAGATCGCATGGATCTCTCCGGCTCGAACGGTGATGGACACGTCGGACAGTGCCTTGACTCCCGGGAACTCCTTGGTGATGCTGCGCATCTCCAGGATGGGGCCTGACACGACCGGCAACGTTGCTGTGGTGCTCACAAGATCTTCCTCGCGACGGGCGGTCACCTTCGATGTGACCGTTCACATTGGTTTACATAGTCTACGCTCGCCGAAGCGGTGTCAAGACCACCGACGAAAATGTGGCTCTACCGAGGCGCGGAGGATTCCCTCGTGCGCAGCGTCGTCTGCAGCGGCCCGAACTCCGGCACGGCCTCGCCGCGGATCTGCGCGAGCAGGATCCGCACCGCCCGGCGCCCGAGCTCCGGGAAGTCCTGATGCACCGTGCTGAGGGTGGGAGCCACGTGCGCCGCCACCGGGATGTCGTCGAAGCCGACCACGCTCACATCCTCCGGAACGCGGATGCCCGAGTCCCGGAATCCGTGCATCAGCCCGATCGCCATCTGGTCGTTGGCCACGAAGACGGCGGTGAAGTCCCGCCGCCTCGACAGCTCCTGTCCGGCGAAATACCCGAAGTCCGCGGTCCAATCGCCGCGGATCGGCGGGAAGGTCGGCAGATCGGCCTCGCGGAGCGCATCGAGGTACCCGCGCATGCGCGACTCCGCCTCGATCCAGTCCTGCGGTCCGGCGATGTGGATGATGTCGCTGTGGCCGAGCCCGATGAGATGCTCCGTGGCGGTGCGCGCACCGGCGACCTGGTCGGCCGACAGGCTCACCCCGTCGGAGCCCGACGCGGTCTGCAGCGAGACGAACGGGATGTCCGCCGACATGCCGCGCAGGACATGGAAGGCCCGCACCTGAGGCGCGAGCACGACGATGCCGTCGACCTGCTCGCGGGCCAGCTGGCGCAGTGCGCTGCCGATGGCCTCGGGGGTCGTCGCCGACAGGTTCAGCGTCGAGACCGAGTACCCCTCCTCGCGCGCGGCATCCTCGATGCCGACGATCGACGAGGTGGGTCCGAACTCCCCCACCGTCGCCGACAGGATCCCCAGCATGTTGGACTTGCTGGTCACGAGCGCGCGCGCGGCGAGGTTGGGGCGATAGTCGAGGACCGAGATCGCGTCGAGCACCTTGGCCTTCGTCTCCGGCCGGATGCTGGGGTGATCGTTCAGCACCCGCGAGACGGTCTGATGCGAGACGCCGGCCAGGCGGGCGACATCGCGGATGCTGGGCATCCGGGCGCGTTCAGAGGGGGTCGACATCACAGACCTCCTCGTATGTGCACGGTCACATCTTCACTCATTATGTCGGGAAGGCACGTCGAGCGCACCTTTGCGACCCCGGGGATCACGACCCGGCTCAGGAGATGATGCGGGCGCCGGCGACGGGGCCGTGCACGTGCAGGGTCTCGAGGCCGTGCGCCCGCATCGCGGACTGCACGTCATGCGCATCCTCGGGGCCCGCGCAGAGCAGCGCGACCGTCGGCCCCGAACCGGACACGATCCCCTGCAGGGCGCCGGCGTGGATGCCCTGCAGGATGACGTTCTCGAGATCGGGCCGTTCGTACAGAGCGGCCTCCTGCAGGTCGTTGTAGATGCTCTCGGAGAGCAGCTCGGGATCCCCCGACCGCAGCGCCTGCAGCACCGGGGCCGGCACCTCCAGCGACAGCGGCGGGTCGTCGGCGAGCGCTCCCTCGTCGTCACGCAGGGCGTCGAGCCTGGCGTACACGACCGGCGTCGAGAGTCCCCCGTCGCTCTGCACCAGCACCCAGTCGAAGCGGCCACGGGCCAATGCCGGGCTCAGCTGGTCGCCTCGACCGGTGCCGACGGCCGTGCCGCCGTGCAGAGCGAACGGCACGTCCGCCCCCAGACGCGCGGCGAGCTCGTGCAACCTCGCGGTCGAGAAGCCGGTTCCCCAGAGCGCGTCGCAGGCGACCAGCGCCGCCGCCGCGTCGGCGGACCCCCCGCCCATGCCACCGGCCACCGGCACGCTCTTGCGGATCTCCAGCGCCACCCCGCCGTCGTACTCGGCCGCGGTCGCGAGCAGCTTGGCCGCGCGCATGGCGAGATTGCGGTCGTCGAGCGGCACCGTGCTCGGATCTTCGAGCCCCGACACCGTGATCGAGAAGTCGTCGGCGTGACGGGCGATCACGTCCTCGTACAGCGACACCGCCTGGAACACCGTCGCCAGCGCGTGGTAGCCGTCGTCGTGCCGGCCGCCCACGCCGAGGTAGACGTTGATCTTGCCCGGTGCGCGGACGCGGACCGAGTCGACGGGGGCGGCGGTGCTCATCAGGGGCGTTCCGTCACAGCTCCGTGGACGTCGCCCACAGGTCGACGTCGATCGAGCCCGCGGCCTCGTCGATGCGCGCGAGCTGCGCGTCGGTGAAGTCGGGACCGTTCACCGCGGCGATGTTCTCGTCGAGCTGCTCGGGACGCGAGGCGCCGACGAGGGCCGAGGCGACCACCGGGTTGCGCAGCGTCCACTGCAGTGCGAGCTGGGCGAGCGACTGCCCGCGCTCCTTCGCGACGTCGTTCAGCGAGCGCAGCGTCTGCACCGCGGCATCCGACAGCGGCGCCTCGGGAAGCGACCCGCGCTTCTGCGCGCGGGAGGCCGTGCCGTCGCCGAGGTACTTGTCGGTGAGCAGGCCCTGCGCGAGCGGGGTGAAGGCGATCGCGCCGACCCCCGACTGCTCGAGGGTGTCGGTCAGGCCGTCTTCGATCCAGCGGTTGAGGATCGAGTACGCCGGCTGGTGGATCACGAGCGGAGTGCCGAGCTCGGTCGCGACGGCGACCGCCTCGGCCGTGCGCTCGGCGCTGTACGACGAGATCCCGACGTAGAGGGCCTTGCCCTGACGCACGAGCGTGTCGAGGGCGCCGACCGTCTCGGCGATCGGGGTCACCGGGTCGGCGCGGTGCGAGTAGAAGATGTCGACGTGGTCGAGGCCCATGCGGGTCAGCGACTGCTCGGCGCTGGCCAGGATGTACTTGCGGCTCGCGAAGTCGCCGTACGGACCCGGCCACATGTCCCAGCCCGCCTTCGACGAGATGATCAGCTCGTCGCGGTAGGGGCGGAAGTCCTCGGCGAAGATCCTGCCGAAGTTCTTCTCGGCGGAACCGTAGGGCGGGCCGTAGTTGTTCGCGAGGTCGAAGTGCGTGATGCCACGGTCGAACGCGTGGCGCAGCAGCGCACGCTGGTTGTCGAGCGGGATGTTGTCGCCGAAGTTCCACCACAGGCCGAGCGAGATGGGAGGCAGGAACAGACCCGACGTGCCCACCTGGCGGTACTCGAACTGCTGGTAACGGCTCTCGTCGGCCGCATACGGCCGGTGCAGCTCGGGGATGTTCGGGCGGAAGCGGGGAGAGTCGGTCACGGTGCCAGATTAGTCGGTGACGACGGCGTCTTCGATCCGAGCGACCTGCTGCGCAACACGGTGGTAGTCCTCGACCGTGAGGTCCTCGCCACGTGCGGTCGGGGCCACGCCCGCCGCGATCAGCAGCTCGGAGGCCGCAGCGGAGCTGCCGAACAGGCCGGACAGCGCCTGCCGCAGCATCTTGCGGCGCTGGTTGAACGCGGCATCCACGATCTGGAACGTGCGACGACGCTCGTCCTCCGTGCCGCGCTCACCCACCGACCGGTCGAATCCGACGAGGAGGCTGTCGACGTTGGGCACGGGCCAGAAGACCTGGCGCGACACGGTGCCCGAGAGCTTCCACTCGCCGTACCAGGCCGCCTTGACACTCGGCGAGCCGTAGATCTTCGAGCCCGGCTTCGCCGCGAGTCGCTCGGCGACCTCGGCCTGCACCATGACGACCCCGCGCTGCAGATACGAGAAGTTCTCGAGGAAGTGCAGCAGCACGGGGACAGAGACGTTGTACGGCAGGTTCGCGACGAGCACGGTGGGCTCGCCCGGCAGCTCGGTGATGCGCAGCGCGTCGGCGTCGACGACCGTGAGCATCTCGGCCGGCACCCCGTGCTCGACGACGGTCTGCGACAGTCGGGCGGCGAGCCGGTGATCGATCTCGACGGCGGTGACCGACGCCCCGGCCTCGAGGATCGCGAGGGTCAGGGATCCGAGCCCCGGCCCGACCTCGACGACCCGCTCCCCCGGCTGCACCCGCGCCGCATGCACGATCTTGCGGACCGTGTTGGCGTCGACGACGAAGTTCTGTCCGAGCTTCTTGGTCGGGGTGACATCGAGCTCGGCGGCGAGTCGGCGGATCTCGGTGGCGCCGAGCAGGGTGACTGTCATTGCTCCATTCTCCCCCACTCCCTCGATGCCCCCCCCCCCCCCCCAGTAGTCTTCTGTGATGCCCTCCCTCGGTGAACTGATCGCACCACGGCGCATGGGCAGGGACTTCCGCTGGCTGCTCGCGTCATCGTGGACGAGCAACGTCGGAGACGGCGTCGCCCTCGCGGCCGCTCCCCTGCTCATCGCGTCGATGACGTCGTCGCCGATTCTCGTCGCCGCGGGCGCCATCATGCAGTTCCTGCCGTGGCTGCTGTTCGGCCTGCACGCCGGGGCGATCGCCGACCGGTTCGACCGTCGCCGGCTGGTGATGTTCGCCAACGCGGCGCGAGCCGTGGTGCTCGCAGGGCTCTGCGTCTTCCTGCTGACCGGCACGGCGAACATCTGGATCGTGCTCGCGGTCGCCTTCCTCTACGGCACCGCCGAGGTGTTCGTCGACACGGCCGGGAGCACGCTGCTGCCGATGCTCGTGGCACCGTCGGATCTCGGCATCGGCAACGCCCGGCTGCAGGCCGGATACCTCGTCGCCAATCAGTTCGCGGGGCCCCCTCTGGGCGCGTTCCTGTTCGCCGCGGGCACGGCCTGGCCCTTCCTGCTCGAGATCGTCTGCGTGCTCCTCGCGGTCGTCCTGATCTCACGCATGGCGACGACGCCGGTACCTCCGCGCTCCGCGGGCGAGGGCGAGAGATCTCCCGTGCACACCGACATCGGCGAGGGCCTGCGCTGGCTGTGGCGCAACCCGCCGGTGCGGATGCTGGTGCTGATCATCCTCGTGTTCAACGTCACATGGGCAGCACCGTGGGGCGTGCTCGTGCTCTACGCCACCGAGCATTTGCACATGGGCGCGGTCGGGTACGGCGCCCTCACCACGGCGTCCGCGGTGGGCGGGATCCTCGCCACGCTGTGCTTCGGATGGCTGGAGCGGCATGTGTCCTTCGCGACGCTCATGCGGGTCGTGCTGTCGCTGGAGGTGCTGATGCACCTCGCGTTCGCCCTCACCTCCACAGGGTGGGTCGCGCTGGTGATCATGTTCGTCTTCGGGGCGTACGCCTTCGTCTGGGGCACGATCTCGACCACGGTGCGACAACGCCTCGTGCCGGCCGAGCTGCAGGGCCGAGTCGCCTCGGTCAACATGGTCGGAGTGTTCGGCGGCATGGTGATCGGACAGGCGCTGGGTGGCGTGATCGCGCAGGTGTGGGGACTCACCGCGCCCTGGTGGTTCGCGTTCGTCGGCGCCGCGCTCACGCTGGCGCTGGTCTGGAAGCCGATCTCGCAGATCATCAGCGCAGCACCGGTCGATCAGTCGCTGAACGAGACTCAGACGAACGAGCCGTAGACCCGCAGCGTGTTCTCGGCGATCTGTGCGGACAGCTCGTCGACCTCGATGCCGAGTTCCGCCGCCATGAAGCGCACGGTGATCGGCACCAGATAGGGCGCATTCGGTCGACCGCGCAGCGGGGACGGCGTGAGGAACGGCGCGTCGGTCTCGACGAGGATGCGATCGAGCGGCGTCACCTTCAGCGCATCCCGCAGGTTCTGCGCGTTCTTGAACGTGACGTTGCCCGCGAACGACAGGTGGTAGCCGGCATCCGCACAGATCCTGGCCATCGCGTCATCGCCCGAGAAGCAGTGGAACACCGTGCGCTCCGGCGCCCCGACCCGGTGCAAGGTCTCGAGAACCGCATCATGGGCGTCGCGATCGTGGATCTGCATCGCGATGCCGTGCGTCTTCGCGAGAGAGATGTGAGCCTCGAACGACTCGAACTGCGCCCCCCTGCGCTCGGGCTCCGTGCGGAAGAAATCGAGCCCGGTCTCGCCGATCGCCCGCGTCCGCGGGTGGGCTGCGAGCTCGTCGATCACCGCGATCGCCTCGTCGAGACCGACCCCGCCGAGCCGCCCGGCCTCGGCATAGGCGGGCGCGTCGTTCGGATGGATCGCCACCGCCGCGAGCACGCGGGCGTCGGATGCCGCGGCCTCGACCGCCCACCGCGACGACTCGATGTCGCCCGACGCCTGCACCACTCCGGCGATGCCGACCGCCTCGGCCCGATCGAGCTGCTCGGTCAGCGACAGCGGCTGGTCGCCGTCGAGGATCTCGAGGTGCGCGTGGTTGTCGTACACGGGCACGGCGAGGGGCTCGGGCGCCGCCGGATACCGGAGGTCCTTGCGCCCGTCGCCGTCTCGCTGCTGCACGTAGGTCATCGGATGCGGCTCAGGCGGCGGTCTCCACGCGCGGGAACAGCGGCGCGAGCGCGCTGACGCTCGTGCCGGGGCGCAGTACGCCCCACGCCCCCGCCTCGCGGATCGGCTGATCCTGCAGACGCCCGAGGCTCTCGGCGGCCCCGAGGGCGCTCCAGAGCTTCTCCGTCGACTGCGGCATCACCGGCGAGAGCAGCACGGCGAGCGCGCGCAGCCCCTCGGCGCAGGTGTACAGCACGGTGCCGAGGCGACCGCGCTTCTCGTCGTCTCCGCTGTTCGACTGCTTGGCCAGCGCCCACGGCTCGTTCTCGGTGATGTAGCCGTTCAGGGCATCGACGATCGTCCAGATCGACGAGATGGCCTCGTTGATGCGGAACTGCTCGACCGCGGCATCCGCGCTCGTGGCGGCATCCGCGACGATCTTCTGGATCTCGAGGTCACGCGCCGTGTACTCGGCGGCCTCGGGGACGACACCGCCGAAGTACTTCTCGATCATCGCGACGGTGCGCGAGGCAAGGTTGCCGAAGCCGTTGGCGAGCTCGGACTGGTAGCGCGCCGACAGGTCCTCCCACGAGAACGAGCCGTCCTGACCGAAGGCGATCGCGGACAGGAAGTAGTAGCGGTACGCGTCGGAGCCGAAGACGTCGGTGATCTCGGTCGGCGCGATGCCGGTGAGCTTCGACTTCGACATCTTCTCGCCGCCCACGAGCAGCCAGCCGTGCGCGAAGACGCCGCGGGGCACCTCGAGCCCTGCCGCCATCAGCAGCGCGGGCCAGATCACCGCGTGGAATCGCAGGATGTCTTTGCCGACCACGTGGTAGGCGGGCCAGCGACGGTCGAACGTCGCCTGGTCGGCGCCGTACCCGACGGCGGTGGCGTAGTTGAGCAGCGCATCGACCCACACATAGATGACGTGCGACTCGTCCCACGGGAGCGGAATGCCCCAGTCGAACGTCGAGCGCGAGATCGAGAGGTCCTTGAGCCCCTGGCTCACGAAGGAGACGACCTCGTTGCGGGCCGAATCGGGGCGCACGAAATCGGGCTGCGTGCGGTACAGCTCCAGCAGACGGTCCTGGAACTCGCTGAGCTTGAAGAAGTAGTTCTTCTCCTGCAGCAGCTCGAGGGGCTTGGAGTGGATCGCGCAGACCTTGAGCCCCTCGAAGGGACCGGTGCCGTCGACGATCTCGGACTCGGGCTTGAACTCCTCGCAGCCCACGCAGTAGAGCGCCTCGTACTCGCCCGCATAGATGTACCCGTTGTCGTAGAGACGCTGGAAGAACGTCTGCACGTTCGTCTCGTGGCGCTCCTGGGTGGTGCGGATGAAGTCGTCGTTGGCGACGTCGAGGGTCTCCAGCAGCGGGAACCACGACTCGGTGACGAGCTTGTCGACCCACTCCTGCGGGGTGACGTTGTTCGCCGCCGCCGCCCGCAGCATCTTCTGGCCGTGCTCGTCGGTGCCCGTGAGCATCCACGTGTCGTCGCCGCCCTGGCGGTGCCAGCGCGCGAGCGCGTCGACCGCCACCGACGTGTACCCGTGGCCGATGTGCGGGACATCGGAGGGGTAGTAGATGGGCGTGGTGATGTAGAACGAGTCGCCTGCGGGCATGGGGACAATTCTAGGCGGGATGCCGGGGGTCGTTACGCCGTCGGGAACGGCGCTCACGCCACCGAGACCTGGATGCGATGCCACCCCTGCGCGCCGTCGGGCACGACACCCGCCGGTTCCGAGGTCTGGGTCTCGCCGTCGGCGCTCAGCGCCCGGCACTCGACGGTGTGCATGCCGCTCTCGGCCGCCCACGGCAGGCGCCACTGCACCCAGGTGTCGGGCGAGATCGGGGTCGAGAGCTCGGCACGTCGCCAGGGCCCTTCGTCGATGCGCACCTCGACGCCCTCGATGCCGATGTGCTGCTGCCAGGCCATGCCGGCGATGACCGCGTCGCCGGCGTCGATCCGCTGCCCCGGTCGGGGCACGTCGATGCGGGACTGCAGTTTGACGGGCCCGCGCTCGGACCAGCCGCGATCGGTCCAGTACGCGGTCGCTCGATCGAACCGGGTGACCTCGAGCTCGGTCACCCACTTCGTCGCGGACACGTAGCCGTAGAGCCCCGGCACCACCATGCGCACCGGGAATCCGTGCTCGATCGGCAGCGGCTCGCCGTTCATGGCGACGGCCAGCAGCGCGTCGCGGTCATCGGTCAGCGCCTCGATCGGGGTCGACGCGGTGAATCCGTCGGACGACCTCGACAGCACCATGTCGGCGTCGGCGTCGACCCCCGCCCTGGCGAGAAGTTCGCGCACGGGGTGCCCGAGCCACCGGGCGTTGCCGATCAGGTCTCCACCGACCTCGTTCGAGACGCAGGCGAGCGTCACGTAGGCCTCCTGCATCGGGAGTGCGAGGAGCTCGTCCCACGTGATCCGCACCTCGCGCTCGACCATGCCGTGGATGCGCAGCGTCCAGTCCGCGGGGTCGAGACGCGGAACGATCAGCGCGGTGTCGATGCGGTAGAAGTCGGCGTTCGAGGTGACCACCGACGCGAGACCGGGCACGCCGAGCTCGGCGCTCGCGGCGACCGCGGGCGCCGGCGCGGTCGGCGCAGGCAGGCGCAGAGCGGTGCGCACGGCCTCGATCGATCGGGTCGCACCCCGCGCGGCGTTGCCGACGACCAGCGCCACGACGCCGGTCGCGGCGACCCCGGCCGTCCACAGCAGGAACCGGCGGCGCTCCTCGGCATCGGGGCGGAGGTACGGCACCGGACTCAGCCGTCGCACGAGCAGCCGCAGGGCGACCACGGCGACCGCTCCGGCGACGAGCCCGGGAAGCCAGGCGAACGGCCCGGCGCCAGGACGGATCATCGCGGCGACCAGCGCCACCACGCCGAGGGCGGCGAGGACCGCGGCGCCCACTCCCGCGCGACGCCGCTCGAGGATGCCGGCGAGGGCGGCGACCCCGGCGAGGACGATCGCGATCCCGGTGATCAGGGCGAGCTTGTCACCGGTGCCGAAGAGGGCGATGGCGGCGTCCTTCGCCCAGCTCGGCGCGAGATCGATCAGACCGCCGCCGATCACCGCGAACGGACTCGCACTGGGTTCCACGACCGCGGCGACGAGCTCTGCCAGGCCGACCGCGACGACCGCCGAGCTCAGCCCGGCGGCCGCCGACCGCAGCCGGTCCCCTCGCAGCGTGCGTGTCTCGTCGGTCACGGTCTGCGGGGTCATGATCCGAGGGTAACCCCGTCAGAGGCCGTTGCGGCGTGCGACCTCTCCCAGCCATGCCAGCGACGGCTTCGGCGTGCGTGCGAACGTCTCGTGGTCGAAGCCGATCAGCCCGAAGGTCGGGCGGAATCCGCTCGCCCACTCGTAGTTGTCGAGCGCACTCCAGTGCTGATACGCCTTGACCTCGATGCCGTCCGAGATCGCCCGGTGCAGACCTTCGAGCGCGCCCTGGGTGTATGCGATGCGGCGTGTGTCGTCGGCGGTCGCGATGCCGTTCTCGGTCACGAGCACCGGCACGCCTCCGCTGCGTTCCCACGCGCTGCGCACTCCCAGCTCGAGCGCCTCGGGGAAGAACTCCCATCCGGTGAGCGTCGTCTCGACGTCGTCCGCGACCGGGCGAGGGCCCTCGGGGCCGATGAAGGTGCGCGTGTACGCCTGCACACCGACGAAGTCGTCGCCCGCGGACTGGTCGAGGTACCAGTGATCGCGAGGGTCGCCGTACTCGGCCAGCATCTCGTCGGCACCGGGCTCGCCGGTGGAGTGGAAGGCCTGCGTCGCGATCGTCCATCCCGCCTGCACGCCCGGCACGGAGTGCAGGATCTCGGACGCCCGGTGGTGCGCGTCGAGAAGGGTGTCGGCCACCGCGAGGTCGGGGTTCGGCAGCCCGAACGCGACGAGGTTGGCCGCATCCTCTCCCCCGGCGAGCATCGCCGCGATGTTCGGCTCGTTTATCGTGCACACGTAGGTCACGCCGTCGAGGATCGGCAGCACCGTCTCGACATAGCGCGAGAAGAGGTCGACCGCGTCGTCCGCGCGCCAGAATCCGTCTTTCTGGAACCACTGCGGCACCGTGAAGTGCATCAGCGTCACCGTCGGGTCTAGCCCGTTCTCGCGCGCCGTGTCGATCATCCGCCGGTAGTGGTCGAGCATCGCCCGCGACACGAAGCCGCGCTCGGGCTCGATGCGCGCCCACTCCACCGAGAAGCGGTAGGAGTTCAGTCCGGCGTCGGCGAGCAGCCGCATGTCCTCCGGGTACCGGTGGAAGTGGTCCGCGGCATCGCCCGAGGGCTCCACCATCGAGGACCCCGGAGCATGCTCCATCGCCCACCAGTTGCTGGTCGTGTTGTTCCCCTCCACCTGATGGGCCGCGGTCGCGGCACCCCAGAGAAAGCCGTCAGGGAATGTGAGCACAGGTGCGCCCCTCTCGTGTGTATGGGATGAGGTGTGTGACGGGTCAGCGATGGGTCAGTGACGGGTCATCGGATGCGTGACGGGTTGGGTACGGCATCCAGCAGCTGGACCGTGTACGGGTCTTCGGGATGCTGGAGCACGTGGGCGGTCTCTCCGCGTTCCACGACCCGACCGCTGTTGAGCACCAGGATGTTCTCGGTGACCAGGCGCGCGCTCAGGAGGTCGTGCGTGATGTAGAGCATGCTGATGCCCCAGCGCTCACGCAGGTCCTCGAGCAGGGCGAGCACGCCCGCGCGCAGCGACACGTCGAGCATCGAGACGGGCTCGTCGGCGATCAGCACCTGCGGGTCGCTGGCGAGCGCCCGCGCGATGACCACGCGCTGACGCTGGCCGCCCGAGAGCTGGTGCGGGAGCTTCGCCGCGAACTGCTCGACTGGCGTCAGACCCACCGTCTCGAGGAGCTCGAGCACGCGATCCCGTGCCTCCTGCCCGCGGAGTTTCGTGTAGTTGCGGATCGGTCGGCTGAGGGCGTATTCGACGGTGTGCAGCGGGTTGAGCGCCGCATACGGGTCTTGGAAGACCATCTGGACGTCCTTGCGGAGATCGCGCAGCCCCGTGCGGCCGAGGGTCGCGACATCGACGTCGCCGAAGCGCACGGTGCCGTCGGTGGGCTTCTCGACGCCCGTGATGAGCTTCGCGATCGTCGACTTGCCCGAGCCCGACGCACCGACGAGGGCGAGCGCCTCGCCCGGTTCGAGCCGGAACGACACGTCGTCGACCGCCGTCACCGGCTTCTCGCCGCGGCGGGGTGCGGGGTACCGCTTCGACACGCCCTCGACGACGATCGCGGCGTCCGCACGGCGCGTGTCCCGCTGCGACACCGTCGGCACCGTCTCGGTGACGTCGGTGCGCGAGCGGCCCTCGCGACGACGCGTGCCCAGGTCGACGAAACCGGGGATCGAGATCGACTCGGCCCTCGGGTCGGCGTAGTGGCTGAGCAGCATCTGCGTGTACTCGTCCTGCGGCCGGGTGAGGATGTCGATGCTCGGTGCGTCCTCGACGATCCGCCCCTCGTGCATGACCATGACCCGATCGGTGGCCTCGAGCACGATGCCCAGGTCGTGGCTGATCAGGATCGCGGTGAAGTGCTCGGACCGCTGCAGATCCTTGATCGTGTCCATGACGGCGTGCTGCACCAGCACGTCGAGGGCCGTGGTCGGCTCGTCGAACACCATCAGCTGGGGTTCCAGCGAGAGGGCGAGCGCGATCGACGTGCGCTGGCGCATTCCGCCGGACAGCTCGCTCGGATATCGCGCGAGCACCGAGCGGTCGAGACCCACCTTGCCGATCAGCTCCTCGGCCCTGGCCTCCCGATCCTTCTGGGCGACGTGTCCGTGGGCGGCGAAGATGTCGCGGAAGTGGTTGCCGACCGTGCGCACCGGGTTCAGCGCGTTCATACCCGACTGCAGCACCATCGCGAACCCGCCCTGACGCTGACGCCGCAGCTCCTCTGCGTTCAGCTCGCGGATGTCGCGACCGTCGAACAGGATGCGGCCGCCGCTGATGCGCGCCGGAGGCTTCTGCAGACGGGTCAGCGCGAAGCCCAGGGTCGACTTTCCCGACCCGGACTCTCCGACGAGTCCGACGAACTCGCCGCGACGCAGCGAGAACGAGACGCTCTCGACCGCGGTCACCGGCTTCGTGCCCGGCGAGGCGTACTCGACCGACAGATCCTGCACGTCGAGCAGGATGCCGCTGTCTTCCATGGCACTCATCGGCCCTTCCCTTCACGCAGGCGCGGATTGGAGATGCCGTCCACGCCGAAGTTGATCAGTGTCAGGCTCAGGGCGAGCAGGGCGATGCACAGACCGGGGGCGAACAGCAGCAGCCACTGCCCCGTGAGCAGGGAGTTGGAGTTCTGCGCCCAGTAGAGCATGGTGCCCCAGCTGACGATGCTGGAGTCTCCGAGACCGAGGAACTCGAGTCCGGCCTCCGCGAGGATCGCGGCCGTCGCCGCTCCGAAGAGCGTCCCGGCGATGATCGAGGTCATGTTCGGCAGGATCTCGCGGAACACGATGCGTGCACGGCTGTCACCCGAGAACTGCGCCGAGGTGACGAAGTCGTTGCCGCGGAGCGACTGGGTCTGGCTGCGCAGCACGCGCGCTCCCCAGGCCCATCCGGTGACGACGATCACCGCGATGATCATCAGGATGCCGCCGTTCTGCAGGTAGGCGGCGATCACGATCATGAGGGGAAGACCGGGGATCACGAGGAAGAGGTTGACGATGAAGCCGATCACCTCGCCCAGGAATCCGCGCATGTACCCCCAGCTGAGACCGATCAGCACGGCGACGATCGTCGAGAGGATGCCGGCGGCGAGGCCGACGAGCAGGCTGATCTGCGATCCGAAGATCAGCTGGCTCAGCACATCCTCCCCGGCGGCCGTCGTCCCGAGCCAGTGGGCCCACGAGGCGTCGGCGTTGCGCTCGAACGAGTTGTCCTTGGCCCCGTACGGCGCGATCAGCGGTGCGAACACCGCCACCACGACGAAGAGTCCGAGGATGATGAGTCCGAGCCTGGCCTTGCCGTTCGACCAGAGCGTGCCGACCATGCGGGCGAACGAGCGCCACGGGCTGGGAGCCGCGATCCGCTCGGCGGGAACCTTGACGTTCATGGTGGAGGTCATCGGCGAGTCCTCGGGTCGAGTACCCCGTAGAGGATGTCCACGAGGAAGTTGGCGACGAGCACGCTGACGGTGATCATCAGGAAGAGCGCCTGCATGAGCGGGTAGTCCTGCCCGATCACGGCGTTGAAGAGCAGATATCCGATACCGGGGTACTGGAAGACCTGCTCGACGAGGATCGATCCGCCGACCACACCGCCGAGGGTGAGACCGAAGCCGGTGAGGTTCGGCAGGATCGCGTTGCGGGCGGCGTAGCGGATGGCGATCGTGCGGCCGTGCAGACCGTTCGCCTCGGCGAAGGTGACGTAGTCCTCACCCAGCGTGTTGATCATGGCGTTGCGCATGCCGATGATCCAGCCGCCGAGGGAGGTCAGCAGGATCGTCAGCGCCGGCAGCACCGCATGGCGGGCCAGGTCGGCGATGAAGTCGCCCGTGAAGCCCGGTGCCGTGGTCGCGGCGTACGCGCCGGTCGTCGGGAACCAGTGCAGCACATACCCGAGGAAGAACAGCAGCAGCAGCGCGGTCCAGAAGTACGGGAAGGTGCTGAGGAACGAGCCCGTCAGCGTCGGCAGCGAGTCGAGCCAGGTGCCGCGGCGCCACGCGGCGGCGACGCCGATCAACGTGCCGATCACGAAGGCGAGGACCGTGACGATGCCGACCAGGCCGATCGTGTACGGCAGCGCGGTCGACACCATGCTCGACACGGTCTGCGGATAGAACGTGTACGAGACGCCGAAGTCGAGGCGGGCGACCTGTCCGAGGTAGGAGACGTACTGATCCCACAGCGAACCGGTCGGCACGCCCAGCTGCGCCTCGATGGCGGCGCGGGTCGCATCGGACACCGGGCCGTTCTGCGCGAGCTTGGCGATCGCGGCATCCGCCGGGGAACCCGGCATCATCCGCGGGAGGAAGAAGTTCAGCGTGATCGCGGCCCACAGCGTGAGAGCGAAGAGGCCGACCTTCTGCAGGACGTACTTCACTGGTCGTCTCCCTTCACGCGCTCGAGCCTGGTGAAGATCAGCAGCGGCGCCGAGTCGTAGTTCTGCGGGATCATGTACGGGTCGTCCGCCGAGGGCCACCCGGTGAACTTGGCGTCGTTGAAGAGACCCCAGATACCGCCGTAGTAGAGCCCGATCACCGGCATCTCGTCGTAGACGATCTTCTGCAGCTCGTGCGTGATCTCGGTCTGCCGCGCGGGGTCGACCGTCTCGCGGTACTCCGCGAGCAGCGCGTCGACCTCGTCGGACCGGTACCGCTCGAAGTTGTTCGCGGTGGCCTCTCCGGAGGGGACATAGAACTGACTCGAGAGCAGGTTGTTGTACGCCTGGTAGATGTCGCCGTTGCCCATGCCTCCGATCGCCATCTCGAAGTCGCCGTTGCTGATCGCACTCTGATATCCCGCGGGCTGCGGCAGCTTGAGAGTGACCTTCACGCCGACGTCGGCGAGCTGGCGCTGCACGGTCTGCGCGGCACGCGTCCAGTCCGAATAGCCGTTGGCGGTCGTGAGCGCGAACTCGAGCTGCGCGCCGTCGGGGCCGACGAGGCGGTCTCCGTCGAGCGTGTATCCGGACTCCGCGAAGGCCGCGAGCGCGGCATCCCTGTCCTGCGTGATCATTCCCTGATCGGGGATCGAGGGATCCAGGTACTCCTCCTGGTTGGGCAGGATGAGTCCGGTCTGGCCGGCGGGCTGCATGTACCCCTCGGAGGCGGTCTCGGCGATCTCCTCACGATCGAGCGAGAGCGCGATGCCGCGACGCACGTTCACGTCGTCGAACGGCGCGACCTCGAGGTTCGGCATCAGGGCGATCACGCCGCCCGGCGGGAACCACCAGGTGTTGTGCTCGCTCGCCGCACCCCAGGTGCCCTCGACGTCGGAGATGAACGAGTACGACCAGTCGTAGCCGCGCGTCACCGTGTCGAGCTGGGTGTTGGTGCCGGGCAGGATGATGTGCTCGATCTCGATCTTGTCGGCCTGCCAGTAGTCGGGGTTCTTGTCCATCGAGTACTGCTGGTCGTTGTAGTTGCCCAGCACGAAGGGGCCGGTGCCGACCGGGTTCTCGTTGCGGAACGTGCCGGGGTCCTTGACATCGCTCCAGATGTGCTCGGGGACGATCATCGTCAGACCGAGGATCGACAGTGACGGGGCGTCGTCGGTCTGCAGGTGCATGATGACGTCGTCGCCGTCGACCTCGACGCTCTCGAGGTGCTGCCACGCGCCCTTGATGTCGAGGGCGGGGTTGTCCTTCAGCAGCTGGAACGTGAAGGCGACATCTTCGGGGGTCAGCTCTTCGCCGTCGCTCCATTCCACGCCGTCGCGGATCGTCATGACGACCGTGCGCGCATCGGGCTGCGACCAGGACTCGGCCAGCCACGGGTTGAGCGTGTTGTCGAGCGGGTTCACCAGGATCAGCGGTTCATAGATCCACCTCGACGCGGTGCGGGTGTTCGTCAGGTACGGATTGAAGTTCCGCGTGAAGAACGGGTTCCCCTTGTCCGCATTGATGAGCATCGTGTCGTCGCCGATCGATGGATCGGGCTGCGAACTGATCTGGATGCTGCAACCGCTGAGGACCACGGCCGCTGCCGCCAGTCCCACGATCGCCGCTCTCCGCCAGCGCCGGAGCATGTGCGTCTTCGCCACACTGCCACCTCATGTCGTCTGTGTCATGAAGGGATCCCACGGGTCGGGGCACCCCACGGCCGAAGCCGTTCCGGCAATTGTAAGCGCATACATTTACGCCGCGCAACCCCCGCTCGACGAGGGAGCGATTCAGCGGGTGGGGCTGCGCAGGCTCAATGAGTGGGGCTGCGCAGAGACCTGGTCATACTCTGCAGCGCACGGAACGCCGCGGACTGATCCGCCTCCGTCATACCCGCGAGCATGCGGATCTCGACGGAGCGGACCGCCGCCGTGGCGGCGGCGAGACTCTCCCGCCCGCGCGGGGTGAGGCGGGCCGGAAGCGCCTTGCCGACCGGAGGAGCGGCGGGGCGCGAGACGAGGCCGTCGCGCTCGAGCGCCTGGAGCAGGACGTTCATGGACTGCCGTGTGACGAAGGCCCCACGGGCGAGCTCGGAGTTCGAGAGGCCGGGGCGCTGGGCGAGCAGCTCGAGGCAGGAGTAGTGCGTGATCGTCATCCCGAGCGGACGCAGCACCTCCTCCATGGCCGCGCGGAGGGCGCTCGACGCCTCCTTGAGCAGATACCCGAGCGAAGTGTCGAGGTCGATGCCGCTGCCGTCTTGACTCATGTCAGTATTCTGACATATGCTGACTCGTGTCAGATAACTGACACGAACAAGAGAAGAGCACCCCATGCCCGTCACCGGCCCCGACTTCGTCTCCCTTCAGACCCGCGACCTCACCGCCTCCCAGGCCTTCTACGAGAAGTACCTCGGCCTCGTCCGCTCACCGGCAGGCCCCCCGCACGCCGTGGTCTTCACGACGACTCCCATCGCCTTCGCCCTGCGCGACATCGCCCCCGGCACCGACCTCGACGCCGTCGACCAGCCGGGCATCGGCGCCGCGATCTGGCTCCATGCCACCGACGTGCAGGAGATCCACGACGCGCTGGTCGCCGACGGCCACACGATCGTCGCCGCACCGATCGACGGCCCGTTCGGGCGCACGTTCACGTTCGCCGACCCCGACGGCTACCGCATCACGCTGCACGATCGCGCCTGAGCAGCCGCTCTCGGGACCGCCGTCGCCGCCGTCCGTCGGTCAGGGGCGCTGCGAGCTCTCGCGGACGATGATCTGCAACGGCAGGCGCACGGTCATCGGATCGGCGTCCGGCCGCTCGAGGCGGCGGGAGAGCAGCTGCACGGCGGCACGACCGAGATCGATCATCGGCTGCCGCACGGTGGTCAGCGCCGGACGCGACAGCGCCGCGGCCTCGATGCCGTCGAAACCGGTGACCCGCACATCCTCGGGAACCCGGATGCCCGCCGAGCGGAACGCGTCGATGGCACCGAGCGCCATCTGGTCGTTGGCGGCCACGAGCACCGCGGGCGCTCCGCCGACGATCAGCGTCTGCGCCGCCGCATGACCCGACGCGCGCGTGAAGTCGCCGCGCAGCACGGTGACGTCATCGAGCGCGAGCCCCGCCTCGGCGACGGCGGCGGCGAAGCCGTCCCACCGCTGTGCACCGTCAGGAGAATCCGCGGGTCCCCCGAGGTAGGCGATCCCCCCGGGGTCGGCCTGCGCGAGAACCAGGCGGGTCAGCTCGGCCATGGCCTCGGCGTTGTCCACCGTGACGTGGTCGTAGCTGTCGCCGCGCGCGGGCCCCGACAGCACGACCACCGGGATCCGCCGGGCGAGCCGGGCGAGCACATCGTCGGGCACGCTCCGGGCGAGCACCATCAGCCCGTCGACCCGACCGGCGATGTCGCGCACCGTCTCCCGGCCGGGATCGTCGCGACCGACGCCGATCATGAGCACGAAGCCCTGCTTCCAGGCCTCCAGCTCGGCACCGCGCAGCACCTCGTCGAGGAACAGCATGGTCGGCTGCGGGACGCCGGCATCAGCGGTGCGCTGTTCGACCGTGAACGACGGACGGGTCGGCTGCCCCTCGGCGAGCACGTCGAGCGCCGGGGCGTCCTCCGAGGCGTCGAACCCCGGGAAGTACAGTCCCAGCACACCGGTGCGGCGCTCCGCGAGCCCGCGCGCGCTGCCGCTGGGCACGTACCCGAGCTCGGAGACCGTGTCGAGCACGCGCTCACGCGTCGCGGGACGCACGGCGTCCGGCTGCCGGAGCACGCGCGACACCGTCGCGATCGACACGCCGGCGCGCTCCGCGACGTCGTAGACGGTCGCCTTCCTGCTCACGCTCGCTCCTCCTCCGGGTGGGTGTGCAGCAAGGCTACCCGGGTGTCGAGCGCGCGATGAGCGACCCATGCGGCCGAGTGCTGATCTCGCCGGGCTCGCGCCCGCGGCTCTCCGACGACACGACCTCGAGCCCCGTCTCGGCCAGCGCCGCGGCGAGCGCGTCGGCCGACCAGAAGTACGCCGGAGCGATCGCATGCGCGAAGCTCTCTCGCGGCTCGCCGTCGAAGAAGCCGATCAGGAGGCTGCCCCCGGGAACCAGCACCCGCGCGAACTCCGCGAGGATCTCGGGCAGCTCTGCAGGGGGAACGTGGATCAGCGAGTACCAGGCGAGGATGCCGCCGACCGACCGGTCGTCCGGAGGCAGGTCGCGGAAGGAGCCGACGTCGAAGCGGATGCCGGGGTGCCGGCGCCGCGCGGAGGCGACGAAGGCGGCCGACAGATCGATCCCGCGCGCCTCACGCTCCCCTCGGGCCAGCAGCTGCGTCCACTGACCGGGCCCGCATCCTGCGTCCAGCAGCGCGCCCGCGGTGCCGTCGCGCCAGGCAGCGATGACCGCCGCATCCCGCGCATCCAGCTGTGCGATCGTGCCCGCCAGCGCGACGTACTCGGCCGCGCGCGCGTCGTACGCCGCCGCGATCTCGGCATCGACCCCCGCGGTCATCAGCTGCGGGCGGCGAGCGCGGCCTGGTACAGGTCGCGCGATGAGAGACCGGTGGCCGCGGCGACCTCGGCGCAGGCCTCCTTCAGGCGCACTCCGGAGGACACGAGCCGCTGCACCTGCGCGAGCGCGTCATCCGCCGAGGCCTCCCTGCGGGGCGCCCCCTCGACGACGACCACGACCTCGCCCTTGACCCCCGCCGTCGCCCACTCCACCAGTTCGGCGGAGGTGCCTCGGCGGACCTCCTCGTAGAACTTCGTGAGCTCGCGGCACACCGCGATGCGTCGGTCGTCGCCGAAGGCTGTGCCCATGTCGGCGAGCGACGACGCCAGCCGTGCCGGCGACTCGAAGAAGACCATGGTGCGGGGCTCGGCGGCGAGCGCGCGCAGCGTCGAGCGCCGCTCCCCCGGCTTGCGGGGCAGGAACCCCTCGAACGTGAACCGGTCGGTCGGCAGTCCCGAGATCGACAGGGCCATCAGCACCGCGCTGGGACCGGGGATGGCGGTCACGGTCACGCCCAGCGCCACGGCCGCGGCGACCAGCCCGTAGCCGGGGTCGCTGATCGCCGGCATCCCGGCATCGCTGACGACGACGACATCGGTCTCGATCGCGAGCGTCGCGAGCTCGGCCGCCTTCTGCTTCTCGTTGTGATCGTGCAGGGCGATCAGCCGCGGCCGATTCGCGATCTGCAGGGCCTGCAGCAGTCGCCCGGTGGTGCGGGTGTCTTCGGCGACGACGACCTCGGCGTTCTCCAGCACCTCGACGAGGCGACGTGACGCATCCCCGAGGTTTCCGATCGGGGTCGCGGCGAGGATGATCACCCGCCCAGCTTAGGCGGACGCCATGGCCGGGTTGTCTAGGCTGGAGCGGTGACCACGCCCGTACCGCTGATGCCTCCGCCTGAGGAACGGCTGACGCGCTACGGACGGCTGCGCGACCGCCTCCTCGACGACCCGGACTGGGGGCGGATGCTGCGCTGGTTCGCACCGCTGGTCGTGACGGCGCTCGCCGCCGTGCTGCGTCTGGTCAACCTCGGGCATCCGCACCAGCTCGCGTTCGACGAGACGTACTACGTCAAGGACGCCTGGTCGCTGTGGACCCTGGGCTACGAGGGCACGTGGGGCAAGGACGCGAACGAGGCCTTCATCACCCTGCAGCAGCTTCCGCTGTCGGAGGCGGGGTCGTTCATCGTGCATCCGCCGCTGGGAAAATGGCTGATCGCCCTGGGGATGGCCGTCGGCGGACCGGACAACACCGTCGGCTGGCGCATCGCGACCGCCCTGCTCGGCACCGCCACGGTGCTGCTCGTGTACCTGGTCGCGCGCCGTCTGACCGGCTCGATCGTCGTCGGGACCGTCGCCGCGACGCTGCTCGCGATCGACGGCCTCAGCATCGTGATGAGCCGCACCGCGCTGCTCGACGGTCCGCTCACGTTCTTCCTGATGCTCGGGGCGCTCTTCATCCTCATCGACCGCGACCGGGTCATCCCGGTGCTCGAACGCGCCGACCCCGACGCCCCCGACCCGATGTGGGGCCGGGTGCTGTGGCGGCGGCCGTGGCTGCTCGCCGCCGGTGTCGCGCTCGGCGCCGCGTGCGCCGTGAAGTGGTCGGGCCTGTACGCCCTCGCCGCGTTCGGACTCTACGTCGTGGTGACCGATGCCCTCGCCCGCCGACGCGCCGGCGTGGTGCTGTGGCCCACCTCCGCCGCCTTCCGCCAGGGGCCCGTGTCGTTCGTGCTGCTGGTCGTCCCGGCCTTCGCGGTCTACCTCGCCAGCTGGACCGGGTGGCTGGTGACCTCCGGCGGCTACGCCCGCCAGAGCGACCCGAACCCGCTGATCGCCCTGTGGAACTACCACGAGGCGATCCTGAACTTCCACGTCGGACTCGTGAAGGGGCATCCGTACGCCAGTCCTGCATGGGAGTGGCCGTTCCTGCTGCGCCCGACGGCGGTCTGGGTGGGCAGCGACCCCGGCCCGTGCGGCGTCGACCACTGCATCGCCGTGATCTCGACGATCCCGAATCCGCTCATCTGGTACGCCGGTGTCGCCGCCGCCGTCTACCTCATCTACCGGATGGTCCGCGGCTGGATCTCCCGTCGCCCCGTCGGACCGGCCTTCACCTTCGCGCTCGTCGGCCTCGCCGCCACGTACATCCCGTGGCTGCTGTTCCCCGAGCGCACGATCTTCCAGTTCTACACGGTGGCGATGGCACCCTTCCTCGCGATCGCGCTCGCCGTCGTGCTGCGTCACCTCGCCGGACGCCGCGAGGACCCGCTGCACCGACGTCAGGCGGGCGAACGGACGGTGCTGATCTTCCTCGTCGTCGTGGTGCTGGTCTCCGCGTTCTTCTACCCCGTCTGGACCGGCATGAGCGTGCCGTACGAGTTCTGGCTGCTGCACAACTGGATGCCGGGCTGGATCTGACCCGAGGTCTACGATCGCAGCATGGGCAGCCCCTCCGGTTTCGAGTTCACCGTGCGCGGCGACGACGTCGTCATCCAACACCACGGGACGACCGCGACAGTGCTTCGCGGCGCGCGGGCGCGCGACTTCCTCGCTCAGGTCGCAGGCACCGATGCGCAGCCTGCAGGCCCTGATGCGCAGTTGCTGATGGCGCGGATCACCGGCGACTACCGCCGCGGCAACGAGCGCACCGCGCGCCGGCATCCGCGCAACGCCGGCTGAGCGGGCAGGACCCGCCGCCGATCATCTCGCACGGGAGATCTCGCCGGGATCGCTCACCGGCAGCCGGCAGACGAACCCTCGGCAGTCGAACGCCCGCTCGGCGGCATTCGCCTCGGCGGGTGCGCCCTTGCCCTCGAACAGCGTGAACCCGGCATCCGCGAACGCCTCGGCCTGGCTGGGCGTGACGATCGAGATCACGTCGGCATCGCTGCGGCGCGCAGCGGCGGCGAGCGCCCCAGAGGGTGACGGCGTCACCACGACCAGCTGGCGGGGAGCATCGACGAGCCCGGCCGCGACCCGCAGCAGGCTGCCGTGCGCGAAAGGCTGGGCGAGAGCGGATGCCGCGTGCCCGCGCACCCGCTCGGCGGCGGCCTCCCGATACCGCTCCCCCGCTCCCAGACGCCAGGCGGTGAGCGCGGCCTGGGCGACGGCGGCCGTACCCGACGGCAGATCGCCGTCGGTCTGATCCGGCGCGGCGGCGATGCCGTGCGCGGCGAGCAGCGGATCGCCGTCCAGGCCCTCGATGGCGGTGTCGAGCAGGTCGCGTGCGAAGACGGCCCACGCTGCCTGCCCCGTCGCGAGCGCGAGGGCGAACAGCCCCTCGGCGAGCAGCGCGACATCGGCGGTCGTCGCCACCGCATCGGACGCGGCCCCGTCGAGCGAGGCGCGCACGAGCCTCCCGGCGGAGTCCGTGTTGACGCGCAGCACGTACTCGGCGGCCTCCTGCGCCGCGCGCACCCACGACGGCTCGGCATGCACCGCCCCCGCCGTGGCGAGCGCGGCGATCGCCAGGCCGTTCCAGCCCGTGATCACCTTGCCGTCGACCGACGGCGGCTCCAGACCCGCCCGCGCCGACACCGGCCGCAGGTAGTAGCCGCCCTCGCTGCGCGCGCCGTCGATCCACGACTCCGAGTCCTGCGCGGCGCCGAACCCTCCCCCGTCGAGGCGCAGCGTGTCGAGCAGGAACCCCGCCAGGCCGCGGACCGTCGGCTCATCGTCCGCGTCGAGAGCCACGAGGAGCAGCTGCGCGTTGTCGGTCAGCATCCGCTCGTAGTGCGGCACCGTCCAGTCGCGCTGTGTGGCGTAGCGGAAGAACCCGCCGTCGGCGTCTCGCAGGTCGGATGCCGCCATCGCCGCAAGCGCCCGTTCGGCCGCCGCCGCGGCATCCGCGGCTTCCCGGCGCACCAGCGGGGCCTGCAGCAGCCCCAGCGTCGTCGCCACCGGGAACTTGGGTGCGCCGCCGAACCCGGCGAACTGCGGATCCTCGCGCGCGGCGATCGCCCCGGCCGCGGCGGCGATCGCCGCGACATCCGGCAGATCGGAGGGCGTCGAGGTCGCCGCCCTCGCCAGCGCGTCGGCCACCGCATCCGCGGACTCCTCCGCCTGCCCGCGGCGGACGGTCCAGGCCTCGTGCACGGCCGCGAGGACGTCTCGGAACGCGGGCATCGGCGGCCGCGCCTCGGGCGGCCAGTAGGTGCCGGCGTAGAACGCGCGCCCCCGGGGTGTGGTGAAGACCGTGAGCGGCCAGCCGAGATTCTGCGTGAACGCCGACGCGGCGGCCATGTAGGCGCTGTCGACCTCGGGATGCTCCTCGCGATCGACCTTCACCGCGACGAAATCGCGGTCGATGAGCGCGGCCGTCTCGGGATCCGCGAACGACTCCCGCGCCATGACATGGCACCAGTGGCACGTCGAATACCCGATCGAGATCATCAGGGGCACGTCGCGGCGCTGCGCCTCGGCGAACGCCTCAGGCCCCCACGGATACCAGTCGACCGGATTGTCGGCATGAGCGCGGAGATAGGGGCTGAGCGTGTCGGCGAGCCGGTTGGTCATGCCATCACGCTACGCCGCCGCGCCGACGACGAGGCGCGGAGACGAACTGCTCAGGAGACGAGGAGCTGCTCCGCGGGACGCGATGCCGCGTAGCCGACGAGCGGCAGGGCGCGCTCGGCCGCGAGCGCGATCCTCGCCCGCAGCACCTCCGACGCGATCACGTAGCCGTCGAAGTCGGTGTTGCTGGCGTACACGCCCACCGGCAGCGTGAGCGCCTGGAAGAACGCGAACAGCGGTCGCAGCTGGTGCTCGATGATGAGCGCGTGGCGCTCGCCGCCGCCGGTCGCGGCGAGCAGCACCGGCTTGCCGACGAGCTCGTACTGGCCGACGAAGTCGAACAGGTGCTTGAAGAGCCCGGTGAAGGAGGCCCGGTAGACGGGGCTCCCGACGATCAGAAGGTCGCTCGCCTCGATCGCGACGAGCTTCTCCTCGACCTCGGCGGGCAGCTGATCGCGGCGCAGTGCACCCGCGAGCGAGGGTCCGATGTCGGTGAGCTCGACGATCTCGATCTCGACCTCCGCGCGCTCGGCGACGGCATCGGCGATGGCACGGATGAGCGCCGTGGTCTTGCTGGGCTCGTGCAGGGAGCCGGAGACGGCGACGACGCGGTAGGGAGCAGTCATGCCGACGACGCTACTCACGACGACGCCCCGTGTCGCGAGCGGCGACACGGGGCGTCATCTGTCGATACGGGACGTCTCCGTCCGAGCCGGGTCAGGGCACCTGGCCTCAGTTGACGTCGTTCGGGTGCGAGCCGACGCGACCCGATCCGTCGAGCGGGTCGAGCGCGTCGATGGCCGCGATCTCGGCCTCGGTGAGCTCGAATCCGAAGACATCGAGGTTCTCGCGCAGCCGCTCCTCGCGCACCGACTTGGGGAACACGATGAACCCCTTCTGCAGGTGCCAGCGCAGCACCGCCTGGGCGGGCGTCACGCCGTGCGCCGAGGCCGCATCGGCGATGGCCGGAGTGCCGAACAGGTCGTACTTGCCCTGTCCGAGCGGGCCCCAGGACTCGATGCGGATGCCGTGCGCGGTCGCCCAGTCCACGATGTCGCGCTGCTGGTGGGCCGGGTGCAGTTCGATCTGGTTGACCGCCGGGGTCACACCGGTCTCGGCCACGACGCGCTCGAGGTGCGGGACCAGGAAGTTCGAGACGCCGATGCTGCGCGTCAGGCCGGCCTCGCGCAGCTCGACCAGCTTCGCGAAGGCGTGCACGTAGTCGTCCTTCTCAGGCGTGGGCCAGTGCACGAGGTAGAGGTCGACGGCGTCGAGACCGAGCTTGTCGAGGCTCTCGCCGATCGCCGCGCGCGGCTCCTCGCCGTGGTGACGGTCGTTCCAGAGCTTGGTGGTGATGAACAGCTCGTCACGCGCGAGACCGGAGGCGGCGATCGCGGCGCCGACGCCCTCCTCGTTGCCGTAGATGGCGGCGGTGTCGATGTGCCGATAGCCGATCTCGAGCGCCTGGCTCACGGCACGCTCGGTCTCGTCGGCCGGGACCTTGAACACCCCGTACCCGAGCTGGGGGATGGAGTGTCCGTCGTTGAGTTCGAGTGCAGGAATCGTCATGATTCCAGCCTACGACCCGTGGCCTGTGCAGGGCCTGTCGCGGCGGGGCCGCTCGGGATCGCGGCCATCTTCGTCGCGGCACGTCCGACCAGCCTCTCCAGGGGGCCGCGACCCCAGAGGATCGACCACACGGTCGAGATCAGCAGCAGGCAGATGGCCGTGGCACCCCAGAACGCGTTGCTCGCGAAGAAGCCCCCGGGTCCGCCGATGAGAGCGACCGAGACGACGTGCAGCGTGTATGCCGACAGCGGCATGGATCCGAGGGCGCCCAGCGGGAGCAGCACCCAGCGCAGCGGGCCGCTCAGCAGCAGACACGCGGCGACGACGCCCAGCGCGAAGCCTCCGGATCCCACGATCTCGGCGGTCCCTCCCGAATGCGGGTCGACGGCGAAGATCGCCGAGAGCACCGCACGCAGCGGATCTGCGGCGGCGAGAGCCTCCGGGTAGGTGCTCCAGCCCGACGCGGACGCGCCGCCGCCGTCGTACGACGAGGCACCCAGCCCCGCGACCGCGCCGAAGAGACCCAGCCCGTATCCGACCGCCATGAGACCGAGCCCGACGGCGAGGGTGATCGCCGCGGTCTCGAGCCTGTCGACCTGCAGGCGGCCGAGCGCCATGCCGGCCAGCACGAAGGCGAGCCAGGCGGTGATCGGATACGAGCCGTACAGCACCAGGCTCACCCCCGCCCCGTACGGGTGCAGGGTGAGGGCAGCCAGCAGCGCCAGCAGCGACGGCGCCGCGAGCGCGAGGACGCCGGCCGCCGTCAGCAGCTTCCACGGCGGCCACCGCAGGAACGGGATGACGGCGACGTAGAGCAGGCCGTAGAGGGTGAGGATGACGGCGATCGGGGTGTTCAGCATCTCCAGCGCCAGACCGATCAGGAAGATCACGGCGCCGCGCCCCACCAGCTGCAGGCGGATCGTGGGCAGCTGCGCCGGTGCGGGCGGCGTGCGGCGCCCGGTCATCAGGGCGATCGAGATGCCCGCCAGCACGGCGAACAGGATCGAGGAGCGGCCGTGCACGAGATCGGTCCAGGTGGACGGATCCATCGGATCGAAGGACGGGGTCTCGCCGATGTGCGCGCCGGCCATCCCGAGGATCGCCAGACCCCGCGCGATGTCGAGACCCAGGATGCGGGGCGACCGACCGAACTCGCGGAACCACCGGGTGGCGGGGAGGGACGACGACGCAGTGCTCACGGATGAATCGTACGATGGGAGTTCTATGTCCTCCCCCGTCATCTTCTATCCTCCCGAGCTGCCCGTCAGCGCCGCGCGGGACGAGATCGCCGACGCCATCCGCGACAATCAGGTCGTGATCGTGGCGGGCGCGACGGGATCCGGCAAGACCACGCAGCTGCCGAAGATCTGCCTCGACCTCGGCCGTGAGCGCATCGCCCACACGCAGCCCCGCCGCCTCGCCGCCCGCACGATCGCCGAGCGCGTCGCCGAAGAGCTGCAGGTGGAGCTGGGCGGCGTCGTCGGGTACAAGGTGCGCTTCACCGACAAGGTGTCCGACGAGACGCGCATCGCCCTGATGACCGACGGCATCCTGCTCAACGAGATCCACCGCGACCGACTGCTGCGCCGCTACGACACGATCATCATCGACGAGGCGCACGAGCGCTCGCTCAACGTCGACTTCCTGCTGGGCTACCTGGTGCGCATCCTGCCCGAGCGCCCCGACCTCAAGGTGATCATCACCTCGGCGACGATCGATCCCGAGAGCTTCGCCCGGCACTTCGCCACCGCCGCCGGCGAGCCCGCCCCGATCATCGAGGTGTCCGGTCGCACCTTCCCGGTGGAGATCCGCTACCGCGCGCAGACCGACGAGAACGAGGAGACCGGCGAGACCGGCTCCGCGGAGGAGGCCGACGAGGTGACCGCGATCGTCGCGGCGCTGCGCGAGCTCGATCGCGAGGAGCCGGGCGACGTGCTCGTGTTCCTGCCCGGCGAGGCGGAGATCCGCGACGCCGCGGATGCCGTGCGCGGCGCCTACGCGAAGGACCGCTCCCCCACCGAGGTCCTGCCGCTGTACGGGCGCCTGTCGGCCGCCGAGCAGCACCGGGTGTTCGAGAAGAGCCGGGTGGCCGGCGTGCGCAGACGCGTCGTGCTCGCCACGAACGTCGCCGAGACCAGCCTGACCGTGCCGGGCATCCGCTACGTGATCGACACCGGCACCGCGCGCATCTCGCGCTACAGCAGCCGGTCGAAGGTGCAGCGCCTGCCCATCGAGGCGATCTCCCAGGCCTCGGCGAACCAGCGCTCGGGCCGTGCGGGCCGCACGAGCGACGGCATCGCGATCCGTCTCTACAGCGAAGAGGACTTCGACAGGAGGGCGGAGTTCACCGAGCCCGAGATCCTGCGCACCTCCCTCGCCTCGGTCATCCTGCAGATGCTGTCGCTCGGCTTCGGCGACATCACCGCCTTCCCCTTCCTCACCCCTCCCGATTCCCGGGGTGTGAAGGCGGCCGTCGACCTGCTCACCGAGCTCGGCGCCGTCGACGGCGGCGGGGACTCCCCGCGCCTCACCCGCATCGGCCGCGACATCTCGCGCATCCCCATCGACCCGCGTTTCGCCCGCATGCTGATCGAGGCCGGTCGCGCGGGCGGCGCCGCCGTCAGCCGTGACGTGCTCGCGATCGTGGCCGGGATGTCGATCCAGGACGTCCGTGAGCGCCCGTCGCAGGACGCCCCGCAGAGCGTGCGCGACGAGGCCGACCGGATGCACGCGCGGTTCGCCGACCCGACGAGCGACTTCCTCTCGATCCTCAACCTCTGGAACCACCTCAGGGAACAGCAGCGCGAACTCGGGTCGAGCGCGTTCCGGCGACTGTGCCGCTCCGAGCACCTCAACTACGTGCGGGTGCGGGAGTGGTTCGACGTGCACCGTCAGCTGCGCTCGCTGGTCAGGGAGAAGGACACGGGCGGCTCGGGCGCCGCGGATCCGGACGCGATCCATCGCGCGCTGCTCGCTGGTCTGCTGTCGCAGATCGGCATCCTCGACGAGCGCAACAGCGGCAAGGGCGTGGATCCCAAGAAGAAGCGGATGGCGGAGTACCGCGGTGCGCGCGGCATCCGCTTCTCGATCTTCCCCGGTTCCGCGCTGCGCAAGAAGGCCCCGCAGGCGGTCATGGCCGCCGAGATCGTCGAGACGTCGCGCACCTACGCGCGCACGGTCGCCGCGATCGATCCGGCCTGGGCCGAGGCTCTCGCGGGTGACCTCGCCAAGCGTCAGGTCACCGAGCCGCACTGGTCGAAGGATGCCGGCGCCGCCGTCGCCTACGAGAAGGTGACGCTGTTCGGGGTCGAGATCATCCCTCGGCGCCGTGTGCAGTTCGCCCGCATCGACCGCGCCGCGTCGCGCGAGCTGTTCCTCCGGCATGCGCTGGTCGAGGGCGAGTGGGATCCGACGCGCATCGACAAGCGTGTGAGCGCCTTCTGGCGCAGCAACGCCGAACTGCGCCGACGTCTCGAGAAGCTCGAGGAGCGCGAGCGCCGCCGTGACATCCTCGCGGGTGACGAGGCCGTCTTCCGCTTCTACGACGAGCGCATCCCCTCGGACGTGTTCGATGTCCGCTCGTTCGAGACCTGGTGGCGAGAGCAGCTGTCCACCACGCCGAAGCTCCTCGTGATGCGCGAGGCCGACCTGCTCGACGACGACGGTCGCGCCGATCAGAACGAGTTCCCGACCAGATGGACGCAGGGCGACCAGGTGCTCGGCCTCGCCTACCGCTTCGAGCCGGGAGCGGCCGATGACGGCGTGAGCGTCGTCATTCCGCTGCCCCTGCTCGCGCAGATCGAGGATCGCGGCTTCGACTGGCAGGTGCCGGGTCTGCGCGCCGAACTCGTCACGGGTCTGCTGCGCGCGCTGCCGAAGGCGATCCGCCGGCACGTGGTCCCCGCAGCCGACTGGGCCGACAGGTTCGGGGCGGAACTGGTCGGTCACGGCCCCGAATCGCACGGGGGTCTGCCGACGCGCACGCTGAAGGACGCGCTCGCGCGACTGATCCAGCCGCTGGCGAACCAGCTCGTCTCGGCGTCCGAGTTCGAGGACGACCGGGTGCCCGCGCACCTGCGCATGAACTTCCGCGCCGTCGACGAGCGCGGCCGAGTGGTCGCATCCAGTCGCGACCTGGGCGCACTGCAGGCGCAGCTCGCCGACCGGGCGCGCAGCAGCGTCGCCCGCTCGATCGCGGCCCCGCCACGCCGCCCCGGCCCCGCGAAAGGACCGCAGCCGCCCGCCGTCGCCACCTCGATCGAGAAGGACGGCCTCACCGGTTGGACGTTCGGCGAGCTGCCCGAGGTCCTCGACACCCGCGTCGCCGGCGGCGTGGTGCGCGGCTACCCCGCCCTGGTCGACCAGGGCAAGACCGTGTCGGTGCGGGTGGAGTCCACGGCGGATGCCGCCGTGGCCGCCACACGCCGCGGTGTGCTGCGCCTCGTGCTGCTCGGGGTGCCCTCGCCCTCGTCGTACGTGCAGGAGCACCTCACCAGCCAGGAGAAGCTCGCCCTCGCCGCATCGCCCTATCAGTCGGCGGCGGCGCTCATCGAGGACTGCCGGGCCGCGGTGGTGCAGAACGTGATCGATCGCACCGTGCCGGGTGGCATCATCCGCACCGAGGCCGAATTCCAGCGCGTGCGCGAGGCGGTGTCGGCGGCTCTCGTCGACGCGCTGTTCGCGTGCGTGTCGCTCGTCGCGCGCATCCTGACGAAGACGCGCGACGTCGAACGCGGCATCCGCTCGCAGAACTCCCTCGCGCTGCTCGGCCCGCTGAACGACATCCGCACGCAGCTCTCAGGGCTGCTGCACCCGGGGTTCGTCTCCGCGGCGGGCGTCGACCGCCTCGCGCACTTCCCGCGCTACCTCGACGGGATGCTCGACCGGCTGAAGACCCTGGCGAGCGAGCCGGGCAAGGACCGTGCCCGGATGACCGAGTACGAGCGGATGGCGAGTGCGTTCGAGGACGCCGGAGGCGCGATCCCGCTCCCCGCCGATGCGCCGTCCGCACTGGTCGAGACGCGGTGGCTGCTCGAGGAGTACCGCGTGAGCGTGTTCGCGCAGCGACTCGGCACCGCCCAGCCCGTCTCGCCGCAGCGCATCATGAAGGCGCTGTCGACGCGGGGGTAGCCTGGACGCATGGCTCGCGCGATCGTCTATACGGAGTTCGGTTCCCCTGATGTGCTGCACCTGATCGAGGTCCCCGACCCGATCGCGCTCAGCGGCGAGGCGGTGGTGCGCATCGAGGCCGCCGGAGTGAACCCGATCGACGCCAAGCTGCGCAGCGCGAAGCGCCCGTCGCCGCCGATCACCGAGCCGCGGGGTGTGGGCTTCGACGGCGCGGGCGTGATCGACTCCGTCGGCGACGGCGTCGAGACCTTCGGCGTGGGCGACCGCGTGGCGATCCGCGACACGGTCGGCACGTACGCGAGCCACCTCGCCGTCTCGGTCGAGAAGCTCGTCGCGCTGCCCGACTCCGTCACCTCGGCCGAGGGCGCCGGGATCGGCATCCCCGCAGGGACCGCGTTCCAGGCCCTCCGCTCGCTCGGCGTCGCGCAGGGCGACGTGGTGCTCGTGCACGGCGGGTCGGGGTCGGTCGGGCAGGCGGCTGTGCAGTTCGCCGTCGCCTGGGGCGCGACCGTCGTCGCGACCGCCAGCCCTGCGCGGCACGAGCAGCTGCGTGAACTCGGTGCGATCCCCGTCGCCTACGGCGAGGGACTGCTCGACCGCGTGCGCGACGCCGCCCCCGACGGGGTGACGGTGGCACTGGACTGCGCGGGCACCGACGAGGCCATCGAGGTCTCCCTCGAGCTCGTCGCCGACCGCGACCGCATCGCGACGATCGTCCGGGGTCCCGACGCGGCGTCGTTCGGCATCCGCGCCTTCTCCGGCGGATCGCCCGAGCCCCTGACGCCGCAAGAGCTCGAGTGGCGAGCCGAGGCGCTCGCGGCGACCGTCGATCTGCTGGCCACCGGCGACTTCACGATCGAGCTCGGCCCCGAGCTGCCCCTCGCCGAGGCGGCACAGGCCCACGAGCTCGTGGAGTCCGGCGCCGCCTCCGGCAAGATCGTCCTCGTTCCGTAGGGAGCGTGGTCAGGCGACGCGGGTCTCGTCACGTGCGTCGTCACGTGCTGCGCGCGCCTCATCCCGGAGCCGCGCGCCCTCGCGGAGCGCGGGGACGAGCTCGTCTCCCCACTCGCGCACGTCGCCGAGCGGATCGAATCCGCGGATGAGGAAGCGCGTCACACCCAGGTCGTAGTACTTCAGCAGCGCCTCGGCCACCTGCGCGGGCGTGCCCACCGGAGCCGTGGAGTTTCCCGACGGGCCCGTGAGCTTCGTGATCCCCAGCCAGAGGCGCTCGTCGTGCACGTCACCGCGCAGGGCCGCCTGCTGCAGGCGGTCGGCCGACACGGCGTTCTGCTCGCGCTGCAGGGGGCGCGCGAACGACAGGGTGTCGCCGGACTCCCTGTCGCGGATCAGCGCCGCGGTCTCGGCGTGGATCCGGTCGGCCCTCTCCCAGGCCTCAGCTTCGGTGGCGCCGATGATCGGGCGGGTCGAGAGACTGAACTCGACGGTGCGCCCTCGCGCGGCCGCCGCCGCGCGGATCACCCGGATGTTCTCGGCCACCTCGGCCAGCGGCTCACCGAACAGCATGTACACGTCGGCCCCGCCCGCCCCGACGTCGACCGCACCGTCGGAGAGCCCGCCGAAGAAGATCGGGATGCCGGCCTCGGTCGCGGGCTTCACGGCCGAGAAGGCCCCCTGCACGCGATAGAAGTCGCCCTCGTAGTCGAAGGGCTCGTCGGAGGCGAGCGTGCGTCGGAGCACCTCGATGAACTCTCCGGTGCGGCGGTAGCGCTCGGACTTCGCGCTGAAGTCCCCGTCACGACGCTGATCGGCCTCGCTGCCACCGGTGATGTGGTGGATCGCCACCCGTCCGCCTCCGGTCAGGTGGTCGAGGGTGGCGAGCTTGCGCGCGACGACGGTCGGCGCGACGAACCCCGGTCGGTGGGCGATGAGCACCTTCAGCCGTTCGGTCGCGTGCAGCGCCGCGGCCGCGACGGCGAATCCGTCGGGAGAGCTGGCGCTGTAGCCGATCAGCACCCGGTCGAAACCGGATTCCTCGTGCGCGCGGGAGAACTCCCGCACGTACGCGGCGTCGACGACGGGGCCGGAGACCGCCGTCGATTCCGACCCCGCAGTGGTGGCGATCATTCCGAGGATCTCGATGGGCATGGTGTCAGCTCCTGGCGGGGACGGGCGAAGGTCGGTTCGCGGTGGGTGTGTGGATGAGGGGGACGGAGTCGATCAGCAGGCGGGTGTACGGGTGCTCCGGGCGCGAGATCACGCGCCGCGTGGGGCCGTCCTCGACGATGCGTCCGCGGTCGAGCACCACCAGTCGGTCGCTCATGGCGGCGAGCGAGCCGATGTCATGTGAGATGACGAGCATCGCCAGATCGTCGCCTCGCGCGTCGCGCAGAGCGATCAGAGCCTTGACCACGCGGTCACGGCTCGCGGCGTCCAGTGCGCTGACGGGCTCATCGAGCAGCAGCAGGCGAGGTTCGACGACGAGGGCCCTGGCGATCGCGGCGCGCTGCCGCTGCCCGCCGGAGAGGCCGGCGGGCACCCGCGTCAGGAGCTCCTCGTCGAGCCCCACGGCCTCCAACGCCGCCGCGCGACGACGGGTGGCCTCCTGCGCCGAGACCTTCGCGATGCGGAGCCCCTCGACGATCGACTCGGCGACGCGCACCCCGGGGTCGAGCGAGCGGAGGGGATCCTGGAAGACGTACTGCACGACGCCGGCCCGGCGCCAGAGCCGCAGGCCGCGGCCGCGCAGGCGCGTCACGTCGCGGTCGTCGACGAGGATCCGCGAGCCCGCCGCGCTGTCGACCGCGCGCAGCACCGCCCTGGCGAGCGTCGTCTTGCCCGAGCCCGACTCGCCGACGACGCCGACGACCTCGCCGGGGCGCACCGTGAGCGAGATGCGGTCGAGCACGCGGACGGCCCCGTAGTCGACCGACAGATCGTCGAGTCGGAGCAGCGGAGTGCGCGTCATGCGAGGAACCTCTCGAGTCCGTACGCGGCGTGCGCGCTGAGCAGTTCACGGGTGTAGGGGTGGGCGGGCGCCCGGAGCACCCGCGACGTCGCACCGGCCTCGACGACCCGGCCGTCGCGGAACACCTGCACGCGCTCGCAGACCTGTGCGACGACGGCGAGGTCGTGCGAGACCAGGATGAGCGCGAGGTCGCGCTCCCGGCGGAGCCGCCGCAGCAGCTCGAGAAGCTCGGCCTGCACCGTGACGTCGAGAGCGGTCGTCGCCTCGTCGGCGATCAGCACGGCGGGGTCGGCGGCGAGCGCCATCGCGATCAGCACGCGCTGCAGCATGCCGCCCGAGAGCTGCGCGACGCGCTGGCGCAGCACCAGGTCGACGCGGCGGATGCCGAGGTCGCCGAGCAGCTCGCGCGCCCGCGCCCTGGCCCGTCGTCGCGGCACACGGGCGGTCACGCGCAGGGTCTCTTCGAGCTGCGCCCCGACCGGGATCGCCGGGTTCAGATACGAGGCGGGGTCCTGGAAGACCGCGCCGATGCGCGTGCCGCGCACCGGACGCCACTCCCGCTCCCCGGCGTGAGTGAGGTCGAGGCCGTCGATCTGCACCGCGCCCCCGGTGACCGACAGACCTGCGGGGAGGATGCCCAGCAGGGCGCGGCAGGTGAGCGTCTTGCCGCTGCCCGATTCGCCGACGATGCCGAGGGCGTCACCGGGGCGCACCGACACGGAGACGCCCTGCACCAGCTCGGTGCCGTCGGGAGCGCTGACGACCAGGTCGGTGGCGGCGGCGATCGGCGGCCGCGCGAGCGACGCCTCGTCGAACGAGGGCGGCAGCGGCGCGGCCGGGCGCTCGAGGGAACGGAGATCAGACATGCGCCAGACCATCCCTGGCGGCATCCGCCACGAGGTTGAGCGCGCCGACCGTGAGGATGATCGCGAGCGCCGGGGCCACGGGCCCCCACGGGCGCTGACCGAGGTAGCCGAGGTCGCTCGACAGCATCCCGCCCCAGGTGGGTGCCGGCGGCTGCACCCCGATCCCGAGAAAGGTCAGCGAGGCGACGGCCAGCAGCGCCCCGCCGAGGGCCGAGACCGACGCGACCACGAGCGTCGGTGCCACGTGACGCCAGACATGACGACTCAGGATCCACCACGCGGACGCCCCGAGATAGCCGGCCGCATCGATGTACTGCGAATCCCGCACCCGCAGGGTCGCGGCACGCGCGATGCGGAAGAAGCCGGGCGCGACGAGGATGCCGATGGCCAGCGTCGCCTGCACGAGGCCGTTGCCCAGCAGGGCGGCGAACACGATCGCGAAGAGGATGAAGGGCAGCGCCAGCAGGGCGTCGACCGCCCGCAGCGACAGCCACTCGGCCGCCCGCGGCACGAACACGCTGAGCGCTCCGGGCACCGCGCCGAGGACCAGTCCGATCAGCGCGGCGGACACCGCGCTCAGCAGAGACGCGGGCGCGCCGGCGAACAGTCTCGAGAGCACGTCCCTGCCGAGGTAGTCAGTGCCCAGCAGGTGCGTCAGGCTCGGCTCCTGCAGCGCCGCGGCGGGATTCTGCGCGAGCGGATCCTGAGGCGCGAGCGCGGGGCCGGCCACCGCGAGGATCGCCACGCCGAGCAGGATGACCAGCGCCGCCCTGGTCGCCCATCCCGTGTTCCAGAGTCCGGTGAGCGGTGCGATCCGTCCGGTGCGTGCGGCGAGGGCGGTCATGCGGCACTCCTCTCGGTTCCGGCGGTGCGGGAGATCACGACGTTGAGGATCGCGCCCACCACGACGATGACCGCGATCGTGACGAGCAGGACCCCCTGTACGACGGGGACGTCACCCTGCAGCGCCGCCCGGTTCGCGAGTTGGCCGAGACCGGGCATCCCGAAGATCACCTCGGTGATCACCGCGCCGCCGACCAACCGCGGCGCATGCACGCCCAGCGCCGAGAGGGCCGGGCCCGAGGCGATCGGCAGCGCATGCCGGAACACGATGCGCCCAGGCCCGAGCCCGTGCACGCGGGCGCCGACGATGAAGTTCTCGCCGAGGGTGCCGACGAGCGAGGTGCGCAGCTGTCGGGCGATGTCGGCCCCGGCGTCGAGGCTGAGCGCCACCGACGGCAGGACCAGGCACGTCAGCCAGGCCGCGATGCTCCTCTCCGGCGGCGTGTACCCGGCCACGGGGAACACGGGGATCGCGTAGGAGAACAGCAGGATGAGGCCGATCGCGGCCACGAACGCGGGAACGGTCGCGGCGACCGTGCTGAGCAGGGTGATCACCCGGTCGATCGCACCCCCGCGGGTCACCGCGGCGAGCACGCCGCCGAGAAAGCCGAAGACGAGGGCGACCAGGGTGGCGCCCGCCGCGATCGACAAGCTCACCGGGAACGCCTGCGCGATGCTGTCCCCCACGGGGATGGTGGTGAACCACGAGTTCCCGAGGTCGCCGCCGATCGCGCCTCCGATCCAGTCGACGTAGCGCACCAGGAACGGCCGGTCGAGACCGAACTGGTGATTCAGCCGATCGACGTCGGCCTGCGTCGCGACCTCGCCGAGGGCGACGGCCGCGGGGTCCGATCCGCTCGCCGCTCCGAGTGCGAAGGTCGCGAACGTCGCGAGGACGAAGACCGTGACCGCCGTGAGCAGCGTCGCGACGACCGAGCGGAGCACCGGCCACGGTGTGCGAGGCGCGGTGGCCTCGTCGATGTCGGGCGCGCGGGGCGCCTCGGCGGTGGTGGTCGTCATGGTCGTCTCAGCCGTCGACCTTCACGTCTTCCCAGCGCTGCACGTCGAGCCAGTGCTGGATGCCGGTCACCGTCTCGGGGTGCACGAGGATGCGCGGCCAGCTGAACAGGAAGGTGTTGGGCTGCAGCCTCACGCCCACCTCGACGGCGTCCTGCACCTTCTGCGCGTAGTCGTCGGCGTCGGTGGGCGTCGCCCTGGCCGCGTCGATGGCCGCGGTGAGCTCCGGAGGCGTCTGACGTCCGAGGTTCATCAGTCCCTCGGCGCCGTACAGCACCTCGAGCCCCTGCAGCGGAGACTGGCGTCCCGAGTAGCTGTCGAGCACGAAGGGCAGCGTGCGCTGCACGTAGTTCTGTGCCACGGCTGCCGCCGGCAGCACGTCGAGCGTGACGTCGATGCCGGCCTTCGCCCACTGGGCCTGCAGCACCTCGGCGAGCGCGGTGTCGTCCTCGGTGAGCGAGAGGGTGATCGTGAGTCCGTCCGGATATCCGGCCTCGGTCAGCAGCTGCTCCGCGGCGTCGAGGTCGTACGGGTACAGATCGTCGAGCTCGGGGCTGTGCGCGACGTATCCGTCGGGGAAGGGCTGCCAGTTCGGCGTCCCCTGGCCGAAGTACGCCGCGTCCACCAGCGCCTGCCGGTCGGTGGCGTGGCTGATCGCCTGCAGCACTCTCTGGTCGTCGAACGGCGCGACGGTGCTGTTCACGTCGAGCGCCCGCACGGTCAGCGCCTTGATGGTCTCGACCTCGAGATTCGCGGCCTCGGCGCCCTGGACCTGCGCCGGCGGGACGATGGCGACGTCCCACTGGCCCGACGAGACCCCGGCGACGACCGTCGCGGGGTCGGTGACGGGGACGATCGAGAAGTCGTCGATGAAGATGTGGTCGGCGTTCCAGTAGTCGTCGTTCTTCTCGAGATCGGCGTGCGCGTTCGGCACGAACTCGGTGAGGGCGAACGGCCCCGAGCCCTCCGGCTGCGTCGCGAGGGCTCCGACATCGTCGAAGGCCGCGGGATTCACGATGAAGCCCGTCTTGCCGGCGAACAGATAGGGCACCTGGTAGTCCGCCTGGTCGAGATGCACGGTCACGGTCTGCTCGTCGACGACGTCGATGCCCACCACGATGCGCAGCTGCCCCGCAAGCGTCGAGTTCTCCTGATCGCGGCCCCGTTCCAGACTCTGCTTCACGGCATCGGCGGTCACCGGCGTCCCGTCCGTGAACTCGGCGCCCTCCCTCAGGTGGAAGGTGATCGCGGTGCCGTCGTCGCTGTACTCCCAGCTCTCGGCGAGGCCGGGCACGACCTGGCCCTCGGTGTCGAGCTGCGTGAGCCCGTCGTAGACGAGGGCGAGCGCGTGCGTGTCCCATCCGGCCGTCGAGGTCACCGGGTCCCAGCTCGTGGGCAGCGCCCAGCCCCAGGTCAGCGAGGTGGGCCCCGCGGCGTCGGAGGGGGCGGCGGCGGCACCGGCGCATCCGGCCAGGGCGAGGGTGGCGAGAGAGGCGGCGGCGAACAGTGCGGCGCGAGGTCGTCGGGTCATGCAAGCGAAGCTAGGAGCGCGACGACAGGGCCCACAATCCGCTCGGCAGTCGAGCGACACGGACCGCAACACGGCGACACATCGGAACGCGGCCCCGCCCTCCCCGCACAGGATGGGCGGTATGACTTCGACCTCCTCCCCCACGCTGTGGACGCCGTCCGCGCGCGTTCGCGGCAGCCTCGCCGTCGTCACCGGACGCGGCGAGCGCGCCGGCGTGTACGAGCGCTTCGGCCGCCGACTGAGCGCCGACGGCTACACCGTCGCCGTCTTCGAAGGAGATGCGGATGCGGCGAGCGCCTGGCTCGGCGCGGCGACGGACGCCCCGAGGGTCTTCGTCGGCGCGGATGCCGGAGCATCCGCCGTCCTGCATCTCGTCGCGCAGGGCGCGCCGGTCGACGCGGCCGTCATCGCCGGCACCCTGGTGGATGCCGAGCTCGACCTGCCGTCCGCCGAGCAGCGCACCGCGTGCCCGCTGCATCTGGGCGTCCTCGCGGCGGAGGCGACGTCGGTCGACGTCGCGGCGGCCGCACCGCTGCCCGCACCGGCCGATCTCGCGGCCGTGGAGGTTCCGGTGCTCGCCGTCCATGGCGGAGCCGACCCCGTGTCGCCGATCGCCGCCATATCGACCGCGCTTCGCAGCGTGCCCGACCTCGAGATCCTCGAGACCGTCGACGGTCTGCACGACGCTCTGAACGACCAGACGCACCGCAGCGTCGCGGCCGCACTGGTGCAGTGGCTCGAGCGGTTGCGCGGTGGAGACGTCCACGCTCCGATCGTCCGCGCGTACCAGGCGACGGCAGCGAACGCAGCGACGACGGCGGGGACGACGGCGGGGGCGACCGCATGACCGGGTTCTCCACACGCCAGATCCAGGCCGGGTACGTCCCCGCCACTCCGCAGAACAGCGCCGTGCCGCCGATCTACCAGACCGCGGCCTACGAGTTCGGATCGCTCGCCGAGGCCGCCGACCTGTTCGCGCTGCGTACGGCGGGCAACCTCTACAGCCGCAACGCGAGCCCGACCCAGCAGGTGCTCGAAGAGCGCGTCGCGGCGCTCGAGGGCGGCGTGTCCGCGGTGGCGGTGGCCTCGGGTCAGGCGGCGGTCGCGGTGACGCTGCTCGCGCTCGTCGGTCGCGGCGGGCACATCGTCGCCGCCACCCAGCTGTACGGCGGCACGGTCGACCTGCTGCAGGAGACCTTCGACGACTTCGGCATCCCGGTGACCTTCGTCGATCAGGATGACACCGAGGCGTGGCGGGCGGCGATCCGCCCCGAGACGCGGGTGCTCTTCGCCGAGTCGATCGCGAATCCGATCGCGCAGGTCCTCGACATCCGTGCGGTCGCCGACATCGCCCACGCCGCGGGAGTGCCGCTGGTGATCGACAACACCGTGGGCACCCCGTACCTGGTGCGACCGGGCGAGCACGGCGCCGACTTCGTGGTGCACTCCGCGACCAAGTTCCTGAGCGGCCACGGCACATCGCTCGGCGGCGTCGTCGTGGATCTGGGGACGTTCGACGCCGGGCGGGAGCCTGCCCGCTGGCCGCACTTCACCGAGCCGTACGCGCGCGTCGGCGACTTCACGCTGTGGGAGCGGTTCGGCATCGGGCAGGCGTTCGCGGCGCTCGTGAAGTCGAAGTACGTGCACGATCTGGGCCCGTCGCTCTCGCCGTTCAACGCCTGGCAGATCCTGCAGGGCATCGAGACCCTCGATCTGCGCGTGTCCCGGCAGAGCGCCACCGCGCTCGCGCTCGCGCGGCACCTGCAGCAGCATCCGGCCGTCGCGCGGGTGCACCACCCCGGCCTCGAGGGCACCCCCTGGCATGCGCTCGCCGAGCGCTACCTGCCCCGCGGCGGCCCGTCGGTGTTCTCGTTCGACCTCGCTGTCCCCCGCGGCGCCGACACGCACGCGAGCGTCGCCAGGGTGATCGATGCGCTGCGCGTGATCCGTCTCGTGGCGAACATCGGCGATGCCCGCAGTCTCGTGAACCACCCGGCATCCATGACGCACTCCCACCTCACCGCGGCGCAGCGTGAGGCGGCGGGCATCTCACCCACCACCATCCGGCTGTCGGCGGGACTCGAGGACGCGGCCGACCTCATCGCCGACCTCGACCGGGCGCTCGCCCTGACCTGACGGAAGGACCACCATGGCCATCGATCTCGGATACTGGACCCCCGTGTACGGAGGGTTCCTGCGCAATGTCGCCGACGAGGGGCGCATGGCCGCCACCTGGGACTACATCCGCGACGTGTCGGTGAGAGCCGACCGTCTCGGGTACCACACCACGCTCGTCCCCGAGCTGTACCTGAACGACCGCAAGGGCATCGATGCGCCGAGCCTCGAGGCCTGGTCGCTGTCGGCGGCGATCCTCGCGGTCACCGACCGCCTGCGCGTGATGACGGCCGTGCGCCCCGGCTTCCACCTCCCCGCGGTGCTGGCGAAGACCGTCGGCACGCTCGATCGGATCGCACCGGGCCGGGTCTCCCTCAACGTCGTCGCGGCCTGGTGGGCCGAGGAGGCGCGCCAGTTCGGCGGGCGGTTCACGACCCACGACGAGCGCTACGTGCAGGCCGCGGAGTTCGTGTCCGTACTGAACGGTCTGTGGGAGCAGACGCCCTTCTCGTTCGACGGGGCGCACTACACGCTGGACGGCACCATCGTCGAGCCGAAGCCGTCGAGTCATCCCGTCGTCTTCGCGGGCGGCGAGAGCGAGGCGGGACGCGAATCGATCGCCGGCTTCGCCGACGCCTACGTCATGCACGGCGGCACGCTCGACGAGGTCCGCGCGAACGTGACCGACATGAATGCACGCTCCGAACGGCTGCACGGCCGCCCGATCGCCGAGTTCGGGATGCCGGCGTACGTGATCGTGCGCGACACCGAGGCCGAGGCGCAGCGCGAGCTCGATCGGATCACGACCGTCGATCCCGACTCGCCCGGCTACGCCTCGTTCGAGGAATTCCAGCGCAACTCCCAGCTGTCGCTCGAGCTCACCCGTCGGGAGTACTCGGTGGGCACGCGGGGTCTGCGTCCGAACCTGGTCGGCACTGCGGAGCAGGTGGCCGAGCGCATCGACGCGTACGCGGATGCGGGCATCACGCTGCTGCTGATCCAGGCGTCGCCCCTCGACGAGGAACTCGAGCGGATCGCCGCGCAGGTGCTCCCGCTCGTCTCGCCGCGCACTGCAGCCGCCCTGACCTGAACACCCCGCGCGTCGGTCGCACCCCCTACGCTGAGAGGATGACTGGTCTTCGTTGGGGAATCCTCGCGACCGGCGGCATCGCCGGCGCGTTCGCATCCGATCTGCGCACCGCGGGGCTCGATCTCGTCGCGGTCGGCTCTCGGTCTCAGGAGTCGGCCGACGCCTTCGCCGCACGCTTCGACATCGCCACCGCCCATCCCTCGTACGAGGCGCTCGTCGCGGATCCCGGCGTCGACATCATCTACGTCTCGACGCCGCATCCGATGCACCACGAGAACGCGAGGCTCGCGCTCGAGGCGGGAAAGCACGTGCTCGTCGAGAAGCCGTTCACGCTCAACCACGGGGAGGCGGAAGACCTGCAGCGGCTCGCCGCCGAGCGGGGTCTGCTCGTGATGGAGGCGATGTGGACGCGCTATCTGCCGCACATGGTGCGCATCCGCGAGATCATCGCCGCCGGCACTCTGGGCGAGATCCGAGCCGTGACCGCCGACCACACCCAGCTACTTCCGAGCGATCCCGCACACCGCCTCAACGCGCTCGAGCTCGGCGGCGGCGCGCTGCTCGACCTCGGCATCTACCCGATCTCCTTCGTGTGGGACATCCTGGGCGCCCCGACCGACATCCGTGCCGTCGGCCGTCTCATCGAGACGGGCGCCGACGCCGAGGTCGCCACCGTCATGACGCACGCGGGCGGGGCGATCTCCACCACGCTCTCGTCGTCCAGGGCCGCAGGCGCGAACGCCGCGACCGTCGTGGGCACCGCGGCGCGCATCGAGATCGACCGCGTCTGGTACGTCCCGACCACGTTCAGGGTCGTCCTGCCCGACGGCACGGTCGTCGAGGAGTACGACTCCGAGGTCGCCGGTCGCGGGATGCAGTACCAGGCCCACGCCGCCGAGCGACTCGTGCGCGACGGCCTGCTCCGCGGCGACCTGCTGCCCATCGCCGAGAGCGTCGCGATCATGGGCACCCTCGACGAGATCCGCTCCCAGATCGGGGTGCGCTACCCCGGCGAGGAGGCAGACCGTGGCTGAGGCTCCCGACGCGCGCGTCGCCGTCTACCTGGACTTCGACAACATCGTCATCTCCTGGTACGACCGTGTCCACGGGCGGAATGCCTACGGCAAGGACCGCCAGAGGATCACCGAGAACCCGTCCGACCCCGATGTCACCGAGCGGCTGTCCCGCGCGATGATCGAGGTGGGCGCGATCATCGACTACGCCGCCTCCTTCGGCACCCTCGTGCTCACCCGGGCCTATGCGGACTGGTCGTCGCCGGTGAACGCCGTGTACCGGTCGCAGCTCGTGGCGCGCGCCGTCGACCTCGTGCAGCTGTTCCCCGCGGCCGCGTACGCGAAGAACGGTGCCGACATCCGTCTCGCCGTCGACGCCGTCGAAGACATGTTCCGGCTTCCCGACCTGACCCACGTGGTGATCGTCGCCGGCGACAGCGACTACGTCCCCCTCGCCCAGCGCTGCAAGCGACTGGGCCGCTACGTGATCGGCGTGGGCGTGGCCGGGTCGACCGCGAAGTCGCTGGCCGCGGCGTGCGACGAGTTCGAGGCGTACGACTCGCTGCCCGGCGTCGTCCGCCCGAGCAAGAGCGCCCCCGCACCGGTCGCCGCACCGGTCGCAGAGGTCGTCGAGACCGTCGCCGAGCCGGTGGCGAAGACGAAATCGCGCGCCCAGACCAAGACGTCCAAGGCCAAGGCCCCGGCGCCCGCGCAGGCGCAGGCGCAGACTCAGGCTCCCGCACAGACGCCGGCGGCGGCGAGCACCACCGCGAAGTCCCCGGTCGTCGACGCGGGCGAGGCCACCGAGCAGAGCGAGGCCACCGAGCTGCTGCATCGCGCGCTGCGCCTCGGTCACGACAAGACCGATGCCGACGAGTGGCTGCACAGCTCCGCGGTGAAGACGCACATGCGCCGCATGGATCCGTCGTTCAGCGAGAAGGCCCTGGGGTACCGCTCGTTCTCCGACTTCGTCAAGTCGCGCGAAGACATCGCCGAGCTCGAGGAGACCGGGCACGAGCGTCTGGTCAGACTCCGCGACTCGTCGTCGTGAGGTGAGACGATGACGGCTGCGGACACCACCCACCTGTCGCCATACGAGCGCGCGCTGGGTGAGCGCATCTCGGAACTGCATCCGAAGACCGCGTGGTACTTCCGCACCATCCCCGACGGTCAGGTGGGGGTCGGCACGGGCGTGTTCACCAGCGCGGGCTCCCGCCACCGCTCGCTGTGGCCGGTCTTCCGCATCGCCGAGGCCCTCGGCGTCGCGTTCGCGGGCTGGGAGCGCGACGTCCCCTTCCGCATCGAGAACCGCACGGTCGACGGCACGGCCGTCGCCGTCCGGCACTTCGAGCTCCCCGGGCGCACCTGGGTCATGCCCGACGTCGTGGTCCTCGGCGCGAACCGCATCCTGCGCAACGAGATCGGGCCGCACCGCACAGTCGTCACCACGTTCGACATCGATGTGCACGACGAGGCTGTCGTGCTCTCGATCCGGCGCGTCGGACTGCGCCTCGGTCCCCTGCGCATCGCGGCACCGCGGTTCCTGCGGCCACGGATCAGGCTCGTGGAGCGCTGGGATGCCGCGACCGAACGCCACCACGTGAACATGACGATCGACGCCCCGCTGCTCGGTCGGGTCTACGAGTACACCGGCTTCTTCTCCTACGCGATCGAGAGCGAGACCCCGTGACCGCTGCTGCTCCCCTGCCCGCCGGGCCCGTCGTGATCGGCGGCTCCACGGGCTTCATGGGGAGCTATCTGATCCCCCGCCTGCGCGCCGCCGGGCGGGAGGTGATCACGATCTCGCGGTCGGGTGCCGACATCGCGTGGGGCGACCAGCGTGCGATCGACCGCGCCATCGACGGCTCCTCCCTCGTGATCGGCCTCGCGGGCAAGAGCGTGAACTGCCGCTACACGCCCGCGAACCGCGCCGCGATCTTCCGCTCGCGCCTCGACACCACGTCGTCGCTCGGCTCCGCGATCGCGACGGCGTCGAACCCTCCGCCCCTGTGGGTGAACTCGTCGACCGCGACGATCTACCGCCACGCCGAGGATCGGCCGATGACGGAATCCTCGGGCGACATCGGCACCGGATTCTCCGTCGAGGTCGCCAAGGCCTGGGAGCGTGCACTGTTCGCCGACGACCTCCCGCAGACGCGAAGGGTCGCGCTGCGCAGCGCGATCGTGCTCGGCCATGGAGGGGTGCTCGGTCCGCTCAGGAATCTCGCCCGTCTCGGGTTGGGTGGAGCGCATCACGACGGCCCGTGGCCGATCGGACCCGCACGGCGCGCGGCCGGCACCGGGCACCGCCCCGGTGCACGCCGGGGCGAGCAGAGGTTCAGCTGGGTGCACGTCGAGGATGTCGCCCGCATCATCGACTTCCTCGAGGTCACGCCCTCCCTCGACGGGCCGGTCAACGCGGCGTCCCCGAACCCGTCGGACGACGCGGAGTTCATGGCGACCGTTCGTCGCGTGCTCGGCGCCGGGTTCGGCCCTCCGCTGCCGCGGTGGATGCTGGAGCTCGGCGCGATCGGCATCCGCACCGAGACCGAGCTGATCCTGAAGAGCCGATGGGTGATACCCGAGAAGCTCACCCTCGCGGGTTTCGAATTCGCCTACCCGTCACTCGAAGACGCCGTCCGGGAATCGTTCGATCTCGTGCAGCCCGCCGCCTAGATCTGGACTGAACCCGGTCCTGCCGAGGCATCGCCGTTCTCTCCACGGCGCTTCTCGATCTCCTGCCGCAGCCGCCATTCCTCGATCTCCCGATCCAGGTCGGCGATCTGCTGCTCCGTGCTCCGCGTGTCGATCGGCATGACAGGAGCCGGAGCCGGCCTACTGCTCGTCGGCGGTGCGGACGCACGCATCCGCGGGATGCGCAGACCCGCCTCCGAGTACTCGCGTCCGATCGCGAACCACAGCAGGCTCCCGATCAGCGGCAGCAGGATCACGATGACGATCCAGGCCATCTTCGGCAGGTATCTGACCTGCGCATCGTCGCGTTTGATGATGTCGACGAGCGCGCCGACCATCAGGGCGATGACGAGGATCGTGAACAGGAACGGCATGTGTTCAGGGTAGACGACGCGCGCCCGCGGCGCTCGGACTAGGGCAGCAGGTGCCCCGCCGCACGGAACAGCTCGTACCATTCGGCGCGCGTGAGCTCGATGTCGGCGCCGGCGGCGGCATCCCGCACGCGGTCGGGCGTCGTGGTGCCGAGCACCACCTGCATCTTCGCGGGATGCCGGGTGATCCACGCCGTCGCGATCGCGATCGGCTCGACACCGTACGACGAGGCGAGACGATCGATCACCACGTTCAGCTCGGCGTAGTTCGGGTCGCCGAGGAACACTCCCGTGAAGAACCCGCCCTGGAAGGGCGACCACGCCTGGATCGTGATGCCGTTGATGCGGCAGTACTCGACGATCCCTCCGCCGTCGCGGACGATGCTCTGGTCCTCGCCCGACATGTTCGCGGCGATCGGCTGGGCGATGATCGGCGCGTGCGTGATCGACAGCTGCAGCTGATTCGCGACCAGCGGCTGGGTCACCGCCGTGCGCAGCAGGTCGATCTGCCGGGGCGTGTGATTCGAGACGCCGAAGGCCCTGACCTTGCCGGCCGCTTCGAGCTCGTCGAACGCCCTCGCGACCTCTTCGGGCTCGACCAGCGCGTCGGGGCGGTGCAGGAGCAGCACATCGAGACGATCGGTGCGCAGCGCCGCGAGAGATCCCTCCACCTGCCGGATGATGTGGTCGTACGAGAAGTCGAACGACCCCTCGGCCGGGTTGATGCCGCACTTGGCCTGCAGGACGATCTCGTCGCGTTCGCTCGCGGAGAGGCCGAGAGCGTCTGCGAAGCGCCCTTCGCAGACATGCATCGCGCCGCCGTAGATGTCGGCATGGTCGAAGAAGTCGATGCCGGCGGTGCGCGCACTGTCGTACAGCGCGCGGATGTGCGCGTCGTCCTTGTCGTCGATCCGCATCATTCCGGCGACGACGGCGGGGGCGGTGGTGGATCCGAAGGGGATGGTCTTCATACGCCCACGCTAGCGCGCCGGTGGCACGAGTTCCTCCACCGATATCTCCAGTGCATGCGCGATGCCGGCGAGGTCGACGACCGTGAAATCGGCGCGCAGCGCGAGCTTGTTCTGCAGCGCCTTCGTGGTGATCCCGGCCTGTTCGGCGAGCCACTGCGGCGTCCTTCCGGACGCGGCCATCTCGGCTCTCACCCTGGATGCGACCATTCGCCTCACATCTGTCGTCACTCGTAGACACTATCGCCGCACATGACCTCACGACAAGCGCGGCAGCACTGGTATGACGGCATACTGGCTCCGCAGCAGTGCTATCGTGACTCACGTGAAGACACCGGGCGAGGAGTTCAACGCAGCAGTCGGCCGACAGCTACGAGGCGAGATCGCCGCCGCGGGCAGCAGCATCGCCGCGATGTCGCGGGAGATCGGCATCGCCCGCAGCGCGCTCGACAACTATGTCACCGGCAAGCGCGCGATCCCGGTTCCGATCGTCTACGCGGTGTGCGCAGCCGTCGACCTCGAGCCCCACCTGATCCTCCGACGCGCCGAGGAACGACTGCGGGCCGAGGCCGCACGCAAGGGCGCCACCATCACCCCTCTGCGCCCTCGCACCGATGTCCGCGGTCGACGAGAAGATGACTCCGAAGTCGCGTTCGACTCCCCCGTCACCCACGGCGACGACACCGACGACCTGTACGACTGACCCGCGACCCCGCGACCCCGCGACCCGCGACGAGGAGGACTCATGGAGCATCTCCTCCGCCTGCTCGAAGACAACGGGCTGCGCCTGATCGAGGCTCCCGGCCGCTCCTACGGCGGCTACGAGCCGACGACCGCGACGATCCGTGTGGTGCCGGGACTCACTGCGCGAGCGACCTGCAGCGTGCTCGCCCACGAGCTGGCGCACGCCGTACTCGGGCACACGCCGACGGGCGACCCCGCGCTGCGCGCGCGTCAGGAGCGTCGTGCCGACGAGTGGGCGGCTCGGCTGCTCATCACCGCGCCCGCATACGCCGAGGCCGAGCGGCTGCGCGGCACGCACCTGGCGAGCATGGCCTTCGAGCTGGGAGTGACCGTCGAGATCGTGACCGCCTACCGGCGTCTCCTGCTGCGCATCGGAGACACGACCTACGTCGGCGCGAGGATGGGCCGTGGGCAGTGGGACGAGCAGTCGCTGAGCGCCTGATCCCGCAACGCCCGCGGCGCTGATTGAATGACACCATGACGTTCCGCGCCGCACCCGCCCCAGTCACCCTCACCGGTCGCCTCGTCGAGCTGCGCCCGCTCGACCCCTCGCACCATGACGGCCTGCTCGACGCGCTGCTCGAGGGCGACCTGTGGAAGAACGCGTGGTACACCTCGGTGCCCTCGCCGGAGGGACTCGCGGCCGAGATCCAGCGCCGCATCGGCCTGATCGAGAGCGGCGGGATGATCCCGTTCACAGCGTTCGATGCGGACGGTCGCGTACTGGGACTCACCTCGTACTACGACCTCGACGAGGACGCACCCCGACTGCACATCGGCTACACCTGGAATCGGCCGTCCGTCCACGGCACCGGAACGAATGCAGAATCCAAGCTGCTGCTGCTGCAGCACGCGTTCGACGAGCTCGGCGTGTTCCGTGTCGGCCTGACGACCCAGTGGGTGAATTTCCAGTCCCGCGCGGCGATCGAGCGCCTGGGAGCGAAGCAGGACGGTGTCATGCGGGCGATGAGCCGCTACCGCAACGGCGCGCTGCGCGACAGCGTGGAGTTCTCGATCATCGAGCCGGAGTGGCCCGCGGTGAAGGCGAATCTCGAAGCGAGGCTCGCGAAGCGCGGCTGAGCGCGCCGCGACCCACTACTCGGTGGCGTTGCCCGACCAGTTGTCCTTGCGGCGGGTGGCGGAGCCTCCCGCGCGCATCATGAACGCCAGCGACAGGCTGGTGATGAGCAGGCCGCCGATGAACACGATCGCCTGGAAGTCCTCGAGCGACTGAGCGAGCCCCATGAGCCAGATGCCTCCGAGGAAGAGGATCATGAAGAAGATGAAGCTGAGGATCACGGGATCTCCTGTCGTAGCGGCCGTGTTCCACGATACCGTCTAGCGCACACGCCCCGGGCACGGAACCCCCTGTGCCTGGCGCGACGATGGTGGTTTCGTGCGGGGTATGAGCACTCCACTGACAGCACTGGCCATCTCCTGCACTCTCAAGCCCTCCCCCGCCGAGTCGAGCAGCGACCTGCTCGGCGAGCAGATCCTTGAAGCCCTTCGTGAGCACGGCGTGACGGGCGAGCTCGTCCGCGCCGTCGACCACGCGATCAGCCCCGGTGTCGAGGCGGACATGGGCGCGGGCGACGCCTGGCCGCAGCTGCGCGAGAAGGTCCACGCCGCCGACATCCTCGTCTTCCTCACGCCCACCTGGATGGGACAGCACTCCAGCGTCGCTCAGCGCGTGCTCGAGCGCCTGGATGCGGAGCTGAGCGAGACCGACGACGCGGGACGCCCGATCCTCTTCGATAAGGTCGCGATCGCCGGCATCGTCGGCAACGAGGACGGCGCGCACCACATCGCCGCAATCCTGTTCCAGTCGCTGAACGACATCGGATACTCCGTGCCGGCACAGGGGTCGGTCTACTGGAACGGCGAGGCGATGCACACCGTCGACTACAAGGACCTCGACGAGACGCCCGAGAAGGTCGCGCAGGCGACGGCGACCGCAGCCCGCAACGCCGCACACCTCGCACGCCTGCTGGCGGACGACGGCTACCCCACTGAGTAGCTCACACCGCCGAGTAGCTCACACCGCCGAGCTCACTCCTCGACGAGGCTGCCCTCGTTCTTGCCGAATTCGATGAAGTCGTCGATCACGAGTTCGCCGGTCGCGTTGAGAGAGCGCATCATGTCCTCGATGCGCTGCTTCTCGACGTGCTGGGGCTCGGCGCTGGTGTAGAGGAACTGCAGCGGGATCGCGGGGTGGACCCACACGGTCACCCGTCCTGGGTCACCGCCCTCGCGCGGGCGCCAGCTCATCATGAAGCTCTCTTGACGACGTAGCTTCGTGCCCACGATGACCTTCAGATGCGCGAGCGTCTCATCGTCGATGAGGATCGGCTCTGAGATGCCGTCGTATCGGAGTCTTCCCATGAGAAAACCGTACCTCCACGCGCGCTCCGGCGCAGACATGTCATCGCTCAGACACCCCGCCGGAAGGTAACGACCTCGTCACGACGCGTCCGGTGCACGGCCATGCCCGCGAGCTCGAGCCGGCGGAAGACGCGTCGCGGCAGCGCGGGAAGCTCCGAGATGCGACCCGCGGGGGCTTTCGCCAGGCCGGCGATCAGCGAGAGATCCACGGCGGCACCCTCAGCGGTGGTGCCCTGCACTTCGATCCTCGCGTAGTCGCTGCGCGTCCGCCAGACGAGCGCCTGGAGGTCGCGGAACAGGATGCGATACGTCGAGGCGCCGGCCCGGATGCGCAGCTCGTCGTCGCCGAAGGCCACCGCGCACACGAGAGTGCGGCGCCGGGTGACCGCCAGCAGGACGAGGTACACGGGAAGCGCCAGGCCCGCTCCCACCACGATGACCGCGATCCTCGGGCCGAAGAGCATGCCGGCGCCGTCGAGGGCGATCAGCAGCGCGGTCCCCGCGAGCCCCACGACCACGACGATGACGACGATGGCCATCGTCAGCGTCCGCATCCGCAGCGGCACGGCCGGAAAATCGACGCCTGATCCGTCGGCGGTGTCCTCCTGCTGCCAGACCGGCGCGACGGGGGCCGGCCTCTTCTCCGTGTCGCGACGCCGGAACAGGTCGGTCACGCGTGAGAGCAGACCGAGCAGGATCCATCCCGTCGCGGGGCCCGCCGCGATCTGCAGCACGAGGGCGATCGCGCGCGCGGGCTCCGGCAGATCGGCAAGGAGCTCGGCCCCGTCGAACTCGATCATGACGAGCACCGTCGCGGCCAGCGCGGCAGCGACGACCACGTGCACGATGACGCCGACGCGCGCGGGGCGCATCTCCATCGTGGCGTTGACGAACGAGAAGGCGATGCCGAAGCCCCCCAACAGCATCAGCAGGAACGGGAAGAAGTCGAGGTCGCCACCGGCGAGGGTCCAGGCGATCGCAGCGACGAGCAGGCCGACGCCGATCACGAAGGGGTCACGCACGAACCGGCGGGTAACAGTGGCTCTGATCCGCCGGTCGGCTGCGGTCTCGGGGGCCGTATCGGTCATCGCAGTCATCCTAGGACGAGGGCAGTCGTCACGACGGGCGCGCAACCCTCCGCACGGCAGTACCGTGGATCCATGACCGCTCCCGTTGATCCGACACACACCCCCGCCTGGTCCGAGCTCGCCGCGCTGCGCGAGTCGATCAGCCCCGACCTGCGCGGCTGGTTCGCCGCCGATGCGGACCGCGCCGAGCGCCTCTCGTTCCCGCTCGCCGATCTCCATGTCGACCTGTCGAAGAACCTCGTGGATGACGACGTCCTCGCGGCACTGCTCCGTCTGGCCGAGCAGACGGGCGTCGCCGAACGATTCGCCGCGATGCTCGAGGGCGCGCACCTCAACACCTCCGAGGACCGTGCCGTGCTGCACACCGCACTCCGGCGACCGGCCGGAGCCTCCCCGGAACTCACCGTCGACGGCCAGGATGTGGATGCCGACGTGCAGTCCGTGCTCGAGGCGCTGAGCGCGTTCGCCACGCGGGTGCGCGAGGGCAAGTGGCTCGGGATCACCGGCAAGCGGGTCACCCACGTCGTGAACATCGGCATCGGCGGCTCGGACCTCGGACCCGTCATGGTCTACGAGGCGTTGAAGCCCTATGCGGATGCCGGGATCGAGGCCAGGTTCGTGTCGAACATCGACCCCACGGACCTCGCCCAGAAGACCGCCGATCTCGACCCCGAGACGACGCTCTTCATCGTCGCGTCGAAGACGTTCACCACCCTGGAGACGCTGACCAACGCCCGGCTCGCGCGCGACTGGCTGTGGGCGGGGCTCACGGCATCCGCGGCGATCGCCGATGACGACGAGGCCCGCACCGACGCCGTCGCGCATCACTTCGTCGCCGTGTCGACCGCCCTCGACAAGGTGGCCGCGTTCGGCATCGACCCCGCCAACGCCTTCGGGTTCTGGGACTGGGTCGGCGGCCGCTACTCCGTCGACTCGGCGATCGGCCTGTCGCTCGCCGTCGCTCTGGGTCCCGATGTCTTCCGCGACCTGCTCGCCGGCTTCCATACGGTCGACGAGCACGTGCGCACCACGCCGCTCGAGCGCAACGTCCCGATCCTGATGGGCCTGCTGAACGTCTGGTACGTGAACTTCCATGGCGCGCAGTCGCACGCGGTGCTGCCCTACGCGCAGCAGCTGAACCGCTTCCCCGCATACCTGCAGCAGCTCACGATGGAATCCAACGGCAAGTCCGTGCGCTGGGACGGCACTCCGGCGACGACCGACACGGGCGAGGTCTTCTGGGGCGAGCCCGGCACCAACGGCCAGCACGCCTTCTACCAGCTGATCCACCAGGGCACCCGGCTCATCCCCGCCGACTTCATCGCGTTCGTGAACCCGGCGTATCCGTCGAGCGACGGCGACCAGGACGTGCACGAGCTGTTCCTCGCGAACTTCCTCGCTCAGACCAAGGCGCTCGCGTTCGGCAAGACGGCGGAGGAGGTCGAGGCGGAGGGCACCGAGGGCGCCCTCGTCGCCGCACGCACCTTCCCGGGCAACCGCCCGACGACGTCGATCTTCGCGCCGGCGCTGACGCCCCAGGTGCTCGGCCAGCTGATCGCCCTCTACGAGCACATCACGTTCACGCAGGGCACGATCTGGGGCATCAACTCGTTCGACCAGTGGGGTGTCGAACTCGGCAAGCAGCTCGCCATGCAGATCGCGCCCGCGATCGGCGGCGACGCCGCGGCGATCGACGCCCAGGACGCGTCGACCAGGGCGCTGCTGGAGTACTACCGCGCGAACCGGACGTAGGGGCGCAGAAACGACGAAGGGGCGGATGCCGCGGCATCCGCCCCGTCGTCGTTCTCTCGGGCGTCTCGGTTCGGCGGGTGTGCCGCGTCGACATGCTTGGCGCAGATATACAGCACTTGGCTCAAGGGAACGCTGAAGACAGTCCGAGCCGCTAACTCCAAGACGCGTCGTAGAAGTTGGCACAGTCTTGGGGCCGCGAAATTCAAGGAGTCTAGGGTCATCAGGTCCGCATGGCTCGTATTGGCTGGTGCGTCACAGCTATCCGAGAGTTTCAGTTCCATCAGCTGGCCGGCGCCGTTCTCGCGGCGGACGATCTCCGCTTTCGCCTCATCAGCGACCCGATGTGCCAATATGAAGCCACGGACGGGTGGGGGATGTGGCATGCAGCTGTGGAAGATCGAGTTCAACGGGTTCAAGCGGCTCGACCAGACATCCTGCAATGTCGACGGCCAGACCATCGCATTCATCGGTCCGAACGAAGCAGGCAAGACCAGCGTGCTACGAGGACTCGCGTGGCTTACCGGCGAGCATGAGGATCCAGCGCTCCCGCTCCGAGATCAGAATCGACGCCAGCGGCCGGCGGATGATGCGGTGGTTGTTCGTGCTCACTACCGCGTTGACGCCGACGACATCGAAGCGTTGAGGCAACTCGATCTGGACACCGACCAGCCCGTCTCGCTCAAGACAGTCAACCACTTCAGGCTCAATCGCCAGGCGAACGGTCAGCAGACCACCGGCCTCGAATCGACAGTGAAGCGGAATCCACGGCCTTTCGAGGACGCCTCGAAGCTGCTCGCCAAAGCCGCGTCTCGGATGGAGGCGGCGTATGACGTCCTCGATGACCTCGAGATCGACGCCCCGAACGACGCCATCGAAGCGGCAGAGCACTCCCTCGATTCGTCAGACACGGTCTGGACCCCTCAGCGTGTCGCTCAGTTACGTATCGCGGGCGACGGCCTGCGCACTTTCGTGAATGAGATTGACCAGCAGGATCCCAAACCGAGGAATCTCACCGCGCTGCGGACTGCGAGTCTTATCGCGGTCGGTTCCCTCCTGACCGCCGCCGTGGCAGGCGAGCGCGCGGATCCCAGAGATGCGATCCGCGCCGCCCTCAAGCAACGTGTACCGAAGTTCCTTCTGTTTGGCGACGATGACCGAGAGCTATCGGAGTCGTACCATCTCGAAGACTCATCGCTACGGGAAAGCCCTCCGTCTCCGCTGAAAAACCTCGTCAGTGTTGCGGGGACGAGCGTGGGAGAGGTGTGGGCTGCCACGACCGGAGGGGATCCAGCAACCATGCGGACGCTGGAACGCCGCATGAATGAGACTCTTCGCGAGCGACTCCAGCCGATGTGGACCCAGTCTGAGCTCACTATTGAGCTGAGACTGAACCAGGGCGGCGTGTTGGAGGTCAACATCCTGGAGCTGGATAGCCCCGACTACGTGGTTACGCCGATTGCTGAGCGCAGCGACGGGCTCCGAACGTTCCTCGGACTCATCTGTTTCCTCCTCGCTGCCAATCTCGATGTTCCCCCGGTGCTCCTCGTCGACGAGGCAGAGCGAAACCTCCACTATGACGCGCAAGCAGATCTGGTGCGAGTACTCACTCACGAGCTCAAAGTTCACAAGGTGATCTACACGACGCATTCGCCCGGGTGTCTACCCCTCGATCTGGGGACCGGCATCCGTGTAGTCTCGCGCAATGCCGACGACCCAGGGACGAGTAGCGTGGCAAACAACTTCTGGACGAATGAACATCCCGGCTTCTCGCACCTGCTCTTCGCGATGGGCGCCGAAGCCGCCGCGTTCTCGGCTTTTCGCCGCGCGGTCCTCACGGAGGGCGTCAGCGAGATGATTTTGCTTCCCACTCTCTTGCGCAACGCGACCGACGGGTCGCAGCTCGACTTCCAAGTAGCCTTCGGACTGTCTAACCTCTCGGCGCCGAGAGCCATCAGCTCCGTCGCGCTCATCACTACGTTCTTGGTTGACGGCGACACATCGGGCGGGATCAAGAAGAAGCAGCTTGAAGATGAAGGAGTTCCGCGAAGTCACATCTTTCAACTACCCAAGGGCAAGGCCATCGAAGACCTCATCGACCGCGCGACCTACTTAGAGACCGTGAACGAGCTGCTGGCCGAGCGCGGAAAATCGATCCTGTTGAAAGACCTTGCAACGAATGTGACCATTGCGAAAGCCGTTGATGACTACGCCAGGAACCATCTTGGACTCCCCAACGGAGTGGGACACAAGATCGTCGCCTCTCGCCTCGCGAGCCGAGGAATCGCACTTCCGTTGAACGCGGCTGGGAAGCGGTATTTGTCGGGTTTGCGACCACAACTTGAAGCGGCTTTCAACGCGCCGTACACGCTGGCCGCTCCCGCCGGCAAGTAGCCGCGGCGAGATCGCTACTCGTCCCGATACCACGCGAGGTTCTCGGTCGGCGTACCTACGCGAACGGCTTTTCGCCGATACCAGCGAATGAACGGGAGCGCACGCCAACGTACAACCGCCTTCAATGAGCGTGGGTCGACTTTGCCGTTCGCCCAGGTACCGCTGCCTTCCCCTATTTCGAAGAAAGGGGTGACCATGAACTCCTGGTCGTGCGATTCATCGGGCTTCAGCGTCCCAACCGTCCACACTTCGTCCAGACCGTCCCCTGGCAAGACTCGGAGCCGAACATCCCAGGCCTCGCCGTTGCCTCGATTGGACACACGGATCCGCCACCGTGGTTGCGATGTCTCACTGTTGTCTTTCAGATCGCTGATCTCCACGCGAATGAACGGGCGCTGCCGCCATGCCAATGTAATGAATATGGCGACCGCGGAGAGCGCCAACGCAAGCGCAGAGGTCAGTTCGCTGAGGGACATACACGACACTCTCTCAGAATCACTGATTTAGCGTTAGATCAGAAGGATGAGACGCCAGATGTCGGCCACTACCCTTCATGCGCGGTGCTCGGTCGAGTCAGCGCTATCGTGAGCCCATGGATGAGACCACCGCCACGCTCATCGCTGCCATCATCGCCGCGGCCATCGCGACACTCGGCCTCGCATGGTCAGTCGTCAGTTTCTTCATCACTCGCCGCGCCCAACAGGCAGACGCCGCGCGGCAAGAGTGGGCGAGAAGGTACGAGCAGGCATTCGCGCAGGCGCTCAGCACGGATGCACGTGAATCCGCAGCGGGGCTGATCCTCATCGAGAAACTGTCCAAGGCCGAATGGGCGACCGACGAAGATCGTGCGACCGCGGCGAGCGTCCTCTCCTCTCTGGCGCCTTCACCCGATGACGAGGCGGCACACATCCGAGCCGCCGTCGTCAGCGCCATCACCGACAAGAGTGTCGCCGAGCAGCTGAAAAATGCGGCCGTCGGTCCACGGGGTCGATTCGAGGTGTACCACGACCGCGCCGGCGCCTACCGCTGGCGGTTGAGGGCAGGGAATGGTGAAGTTCTCGCAGTCAGCGAGGGCCACGTCACGAAGGACGCGGCCCTCCGCTCCATCGACATCGCGAGAAGAACACTCGGCGCTCCCGAATAGTGAACGGTCGGTGCAGCGAACTCGATACGGGAGATCGCGGGTACCCGGGAGACGCAGGCTCCAGCCTCACGCCCGAGACCGCTTCCGTTGCGCGCACTCCTTGAACCCCCGCTTGCTGTTCGCCCGCGAGTCCCCGGTCGACGGCCAGTCGTGGCCACAGGTCTGGCATTCCCACCAGATGCGCTTGCCAGTTCCGGCCACCACGTCCTGAGGGGTGAGGTCGCCATTGCGGGATAGCGAGAACTCCGCGGTCATTTCGGGTCTGGTTGTCGCCATGTCGTTGAACCCCACCCACACTTTCTTGCCACTGCAGTACGGGCAGCCGGTGCCTGAACGGACTCTGTGGTCGCCGGACACATCCCAGTCGTGACCGTGCGGGGTGCATAGCCACCACAGCTTGTGGGAGGTGCCGGCCACGACGCTGCCCGGGGTCCGCTCACCGTTCTTCCACGGGTGGAACTCGGCGGCCAGGTCCGGTCGCGTCACCCGCATGCAGTTCTTCTTGCTGACGGCACGGTTCGAGCAGTAGCGGCAGCCGACACCCTCGACGCGCTTGGCGATGACCCCGTCGTAGTCGCATCCGTTCACGCACTTCCACCATGCCTTGGCGGAGGACCCCGGGAACACATCCCGCGGGGTAAGGTCGCCGTTCATGGTCTCGTGCCACATGGCTGCTACCTCGGGCGCGACGGTTGCCAGGCATGTGCTCGGGTTCACCACCTGGTGGGTGCAGACCAGGCACTGGGAGCCGCGGGTCCGGTTGGCGGGCGTCGTCTCATAGTCGTGGCCGAGTGGGCATGTGAACGTCATCGTGCACCCGGAGCCTGCGACGACGTTGTCGGCCGTGCGCCCTTCGCTCAGTGCCTCGTTGACCTCGGCGGCGATGTTGGGGTGGGTGGCCCAGCAATAATGCGGAATAAAATCCGCAGAATATGAAAATGCGACCCAAGAACCGGAACAGCACAAAGGAGGGCCGGCGACAACCGCCGACCCTCCTTGCACTCAGCCCTTGCCGAGCGTCGATCCGGCTGCGACGTATCCTGTCTGGCCGGACCTAACTGTCCAGCCAGCTAACCGGCATCGAACCGGGCTCTCGCGAGCCGTTCAATTGGGCGGCGAGAGTTGCAAGCTGACTGTCCCGCATGCCGCAGAGAAAGTCGACGACGGATACGGCCACGGCGAACTCTGTGGCTGCGGTTATATTGACGGTCACGCCGCCCGCATCCTGGAGCTTAGCGATAGACTTCGGGCTAGTGTTTGCCAGGATGTACTCGCGGAGCGTTGCGGGTAATTCGCGGTAAAGGTTCGCGAGGTCGTTCAGTGGCACAGCACGAGTTCGCGATTTTTCATCTCGGCTGATTCGCTGGATCATCTGGCGGCTCATCTGGCAGTAGGTATCGAAGACCTGCTCGAGACTGTTCGCTTGGCCCGACTGCATTGCACCCAGCGCCCCGGTCTGGATGACAAAGTAGTCGTTCAGCGCCTTAAAGAATTCGGCAATGAGAATCCCACTGGGGTGGATCCGCAAGTTTAGCCGCTGGCTACTCCCGTCGTAGTTCACCGACGTTGCTGCGCTAAGCAGGCGGATCATCGAGCTCGCGAATCGCTGCAGCTTCTCATTTGCATCGTGCGTTCCTGAGAATGGGCCGCTAGGAAAGGACGAATTCTTCGCGAGCGCCTGCAGGAGTTTCCACATTTCTGGCAGGGAGGCGGTGAGACTGGAGCCGTCGAATGAGATGCTCTTTGAGAGCTTCTCCGCGACATAGATGAAGCAAGAGCGGATCTCGTCGTCTCGCACGTCCTTGAACGACGAGGTCATCCAGTCCGTGCTCGAGGGAAGATCTTGCAGCCCGGTTCGTACACGATGGAGGGGCAGCATCCCAGCGCGGAAGAAGTCCTCGGCGTCGTGGACGGCGTAGGTGATGTCGTCGGCCCAGTCCATGATCTCAGCTTCGATCCAGCGGTCGACTCGGTTCACCGCGCCATTAACGCGTTCGGTGCGCACGAACTCCTCGTCTTCGAGTTCACCCAGAATGGACGCCTCCTCGGGGTAAAAGTTCCACTTCTTCTCGAGCTTCCCCACCCCCGCCGGATGCTGCCCCTTCTGCCACGGGTATTTCGCGATGGCAGCGAGGGAGCGCAACGTCAGATTCAAGCCCAGCGGGCTTTCGCGACGCGCGGACAGAGAAGCCACGATCCGGGTGGACTGAGCGTTGCCCTCGAACGCGCGCGTGGAGAGCGCAGTGAGGCCCTGCCTTGTTTCCTCGACCTCGTGCTCGGACATTTTTCTGGTCGCTGCAGCCTGTTCAGCCCACCGGTCAGGGAGGCGTTCGAAGATGGTCTGCAGCTGGTGTTCGCCGGCATGCCCAAATGGTGGGTGGCCGATGTCGTGAGCGAGCCCGGCGACGTAGCAGTAATCGGGGTCCACCCAGCCTGCGATGGGCGCGTTCTGAGGGCCTACAAGCGGGTGCTTGTGGGCCAGTCGGCGAGCCAGCGTTTCGGCCACCTGCGCGACCTTGAGAGAGTGTGTCAGTCGGTCGTGGAAAAGGTAGCCCGACTGCGGAGGGATGACTTGAGTGACTCCGGAGAGCCGCCTGAACTCGCGAGAATAGAAGACTCTGTCCTTATCCACGTGGGCATCTGTGCGCCAGGGCTCCGGATTCCGGGTGAGATTATGAACGCGTCGGGTCGAGTTGCGGACCACTTCGCTTACCGGGCAAAGGACAGCTCGAAGATGTCTGAGCTCTGCCGCAGCGCACCCTCGTCGCTCAGCCTCCAGACTGCGCTGGAAGCCAGTGACTCGTTGACCTCTGCTTCGGTTGTGAGCTGCTCAATGAGTTTTGACTCGGAGATGGAGGCGTTGCGCTTGAGGATGCTCTTCGCAACTGCGACAACCTGCGAGAAGACCTCGGCATCATGCGCTGCACTTCTTTGCAGCACCGCGATCCCCTCAAGGACCTCGCTGCTCGGTACGACATCATCTGTCCAGACGGTGCTCATCAGTTCCCCATTCTCCGACGCTGCCGAGAGTCAATTACCTCGCTACCAGCGGTGACGCTATGCTCTCACACTACCCCGCCCCTCTCGCCGCCCGGCCCTGACTCGCGAACACGGTCTAATCTAGGAGTGTCAGTCGGGGGCGTTCGTCGTGGGCGCCAAGCATGCGCCGAACGTGAGCGGGTGTCCACGCGAGTTCTGTGGCAAGCTCGGGAATCGTAATGCCTCGCTGCTCCGCGAGTTCGACAGCAGTTGAGAGCAGCGACGGGAGCTCGCCGGGGAACTGCGCAACTGGCTCGTGCACTATGCCGACCTGATTGAGGCGGATGTAGCCTCGGCGTGCGGTGGCCTCGGAAATCTTTCCGAGCTCGCGGCTGCGGTAGACAACAGACTTGGGCTCTACGCCCCATTCGCGGCTCACCTTCAGCACATCTGCCATGTCTAGCCGAGTCTTCAGCCGAGGTTCCATTGCGGCCCGCGGTGTGAGGAACTCCGCCGCGAACTTGTCGGCCTCACGCTCGATGTCCGCGGTGCCGGCGACACGTCCACCGTGGAGGATGATGTGCCCCAGCTCGTGAGCCGCGCTGAACCGGTGACGGTAGACATCGTCCGCCCGGTCGGGCGAGAGCACCATCACTGGTCGGTTGAACGCCGACGTTGAGAATGCGTCGATGCGTGCAACCTCGGCCTCGACCATCGGGACGAGGACAGTGACAATCCCCTTGGACTCCGCCAGGCGAACCACCTGTGGCACAGGCTCATCGCCCAGATTCCACGCTTCACGCAGCTGCCTAGCAGCCGCGGCGGGGTCGGCAGAGAAAGTGCCCGGCGCGATCTCCCCGCCTGCAAACCCCTGGATGTCGATGGAGGGGAAACGCACGTGCCGCTCGAGAGCGTTCGCGAGTTCCCAGACCTGTTCCGTGTAGGAAACGGCCTTTTTCCGCTGGCGAGAGGTCGTCGCCCGCAGGCTGCGGAAGAACACACTGTCTGACTCGAGCCGAACCCGGGGCCGCCCCGCCGCGAAGAAGCCGACGGGTACCTTCAAGAAGCTGGCGAGCTTCTCGACTGTGTCAGCCCGCGGCGGAGTGACGCCTGATTCGAACTGGCCGATGGCTGCTGCGGACACACCGACAGCGTCAGCCACGTCCTGCTTCGTCCGCAGCGCGAGCTGCCGCGCTTGCTGCAACCGTTCGGGGTCGAACGCGCGCGCGACGGTCGCTGGGTCCGCGGCCGATGTGCCGCCCGAGATCGGCCTCACTGGCTGCCCCTTGCGAGATCGTCGTCCTCACGTACAGCCATGTCGAGGCTCCGCATCGGCGCTTCGTCGAAGCGGCGCGGTTCGCTCGCCTCGTCCGTGACGTCGAGGTCGAGCGCCACCTCGACGGGCAGTTCTTCGTGGTGGAGCCAGATCACTGCGCCGTTGCCGTCGAGGTAGCCGTCTCCAATATGGATCCGCTCGAGGCCAGCGCGGTCACTCGCTACGAACGCGACGAGTACAACAGCTTCAGCCTCGGATGTCGGGGACACGAGCTCTTCGGTGCCCTCGTCGTCCTGCCACTCCTCCAGGGGAAGGTACTCCTCGGGGCGACGCTCGACATCGGACAGGAGTTCGTCGCGGAACTGCGACCAGCGGATGACGAGGCGATCAGCCTCGGGGCCCGACTGCGATGCACACTTCGCAGCGTAGATGGTGGTGCCAGCGACGACGGGCAGGTGGAAACGGCTGCCTTTCGGGCGGATCTTACGCACGTTCTGGACCTCGGCGAGCTCTTCGACGACGCCGAGCGCGAGCACCTGCCAGAACGTTGCCCCGTAGGGCTCGTCCGTGCGCAGACCGCTCGTCGCCTTGGTATCGGCTGACGTGTCATGCGCGGATCGGCCGGCTCGAATAAGGGCAGCTGCCACGGTGGGCGCCGCATCGCCAAACCGTGAGCGGAACCACTCGCTCCCGCCAAGTTCTTGTGCCGTGTTCATACATCCCCCAGCTTTCTCACGCCTAACCGACTCCTATACTTTACATCTATTCCGAAAACAAACACAAGCGGTTCAGTGCTTAGCGAGTCCGCCATGGCCTTTTGCGCAGATCCCTAGACTCGCACGTTCCGCTCGAGGAGATGCTCACCGTCGGCGGTCACCGTATCCTGCCCACCCCCGTACTGGCGCCCGGTCTAGGACTCGAGGAGATACACGAGGTGATCCGGCTCACCGAACGGGAGAATACAGACGCGGTGCGCACCGCCGACGGCGAACTTCGCTTCGAGTATGCGTCTATCCACCTCGAGGTCATCCTCACGCTGGCCGAAAAGCGAAGAATCCGCGCCTGGAATGCAGCCGCATACATCGCCCAGCAGGTCTTCCCGGAGCTCACCGTTCTGGATTCGACCAAGACGCCGGTCACCATGCTCGACGCGCTCCCACGCCACGACGGCGTCGACCAGCGGTCGTTCCACGGCATGTCGAACTTCCCGCTGAGCGTCGCACCGCCGGCCTGGTTCCCCAAGGCAGGGATGCCGAACGTCGTGTTCAGCTGACGGATCTGCCGGGAGCTTATTGAGGCGCGGTTGCCGGGTCCACAGTGACAACGCTAGCCTCTACCGCCCACTGCACCTCCGGCTAGCGCCGACCTCGGATGCGCTTGACAACTCCCCAAAGGGGCGAGTTCTTCGTTGCGAAACCATGGTCGACCAGCCATGCGATATCTTGCTTGGCGACGTTCCCCTCGCCTTCCTCCGCCCAGCGGGAGACGAGAGGTTTCAAGGATTTTGTCGCTGCGCTCGGAAGCACGCGGGCGTACGCCCGGAGAAGCAGGACTCCTGACGCCAGCTCTGTGCGCTTCTTGTCCTGCGCCATCACCTTTACCATCGCGCGCACCTCATCGGCCGCGTCCGATCTCACCGGAAGCTGCAAGAACGTCTTCACGGCGCGCTCGCGGACGGATACGGTGCCCGCTTCGCGAACTGCCTGACCCATCTGCTCATAGATCGCGAGGTTCAGACCCGCTTTGCCGAGGGCGCCAATACGGTCGAAGGGCGCCTGCTTCTTCACCATGAACTGCCACGCCTCCCCGCGCTGCTCTTCGGTCGCGGACGCTCCGAATCGACCCCACGCCCCCGCGGGGATGGTCACTACATTCGGAACGCGCTCGACATCAGCGACCGGCGGCGCCGTAGAGAGCCATGCTGCAGCGAGGGGGCGATTGAACTTTGCTTCACTCAGCGCCGCCACCGGCTGGGGCGGGAGCGTCTCGACGTCCAGGCCACCGGACAAGGCGCAGATCTGCGCCGCCAAGATCACGCGAATGACGAGCTCGGGATTGTCCTGCTCCCACGGTGCCCGCGCACTCAGCTCTGTCGCGACGAACGCGGCAAGCGACGGGTCTTCAGCTCCTAGGGACGACGCGAGGATATCCACCGCGGCACCTTCAGCTTGAGCAGCAACGACCGCGGTCAGATACAGAGTGGCGCGTTTATGCCCGGTCGTCTGAGGATCATCATCGAGGATGTCGAGGACCTTCAACAGTCGTAGCTGTGTCTCGAATCGAGAGTCCGAGTATTCATCCCAGTCGGTCGCGAGGTCGCTTCGAACCAGCTCGACTACCTCAGTCAGGTCAAACTCATCGGAACGAAGCTCTGCGACGGTCTGCGCGGCTATGGAACCGGCCTCGCGGGTTGCTTCGTTCGAGCTTTCCGTGACGAGCTTGAGGATGGCGCGCAGGGCGTTGTCCTTGCGCGATGCGGATACTGACCTACTTGTGTCGAGCTTGTCCCGCCAGCGGGCGACACGTCCGGGACGGTCGTCTATCGCGCTTAGCAGGAGAGTGTTCGCCTCATCCACCTGTCCGCGCTCGATGTCCCGGTCGATGAGCGAGTCATGCAACTCATAGAAGCCTCGCCCCTTCTCAACACGTCTGAACACGCGCAGGAGATCTCGGCGCACCTCCGAGTTCAGGGTCATGTCAGCCCACCCCGACGCGAGACTTGCAGCGACCTCGCGGTTCGCTCTACGCTGCGCCTCGTACGCCTCATCGTTCTCCGCGTCCTGTTCCTCCGCCGCCGCCTTCGCTGCAGCCGTAGCGGATGCCGGTTCGACTGGCTTCGGTGCGATGGCTGTAAGCGACGCGGCGAGGGCGTCTATGTCGTCCCAGGGGATGTCCGCCTCGATGTCGCGGGAGTACCGCACGAAGAAAGCAGATGCAACATCCGGAGCAGCGACAGCATGCTCGAGAACTATCGGCAGAAGGTCACTTCGGGCGGTCTCCCAGTCGTCCTCGCCAATGCTGATGACAAGCGTCCTGACGACCTCGGCGACACTCGCTCCGCGCTGCGCGGACGCGACTCGGAGAATCGTCTGCATCTCTGACTGGTCGTACGCTGCGGCGGCCGCAGCCCCGAAACCTTGAAGGCTTCGAATCGTCATTCCACCGACGGACGAAGACACTCGTCCGCGCAGTAGACGCGCGAGTTCTGGTTCGACGGCCGACAGTTTGGCGGTGATCTCACCGACGAGCACGACGAGCCGATCCGAGACCTCCCGAGCCTCCTTCTCAGTCTGATCCAAGAGATAACGAACCGCTTCTGCGAGGTCGTGCTCGCTTGCTTCGCTCAACGCGCCCAGGACGTCCTTTCGAGGCATGTCAGCTGCGGAGAGGAGCTCGTGGTAAACGCCGGGATCGTTGAAAGCAAGGAGTGACCCGTCGGAGTGCATCATGATGAGGTCGGCCCGGGGCTCCGGCACGTGACGTTCCTTAAGAAGGCGTAGGTACCGCTGCAGGTTCTCCTCGAGTCGCCCTGCAACCTCGCGCTTATCGTTTCCCACGACCTCGTCGAGCGGCGTAGGTTCACCAGCGGCGTCTTCGGAGTACTGCTTGACGAGCGCATGAAGCGATTCACGATTCGGCACCTCATCGCCGTAGAGGAAACGCATGAGCGCGGGCTCACGTTCGAGATCCGCAGCCAGGCGCGGGAACTCCGTCTGCAGAACCGTGAGCACTGCGATCTCCTCCGCCCTGTCGAGCCAGTCAAACCCCATCCCCTCGTAGACGCGCGCGTTGACCGCGAAGTCGTTGAGCAGCACCTTGGTCCTGCGAGGACTGGCCAAGTGCATGGGAGACAGAATGTTGACAACGCGGTCGAGGAGGTCCGGTTGGTCGGCGCGAAGCTGGGCCCACACTCCGCCGCGCTCTCGTACGAGTGAGGTGGCGAAGCGTCGGAAGGTGTGGACCGGCTGCGGGGGAAGTGCGAGCTGGAACTGGAAGATCTTGTCGAGATACTCACCACTCGTGCGGTAGTACGGGGCTGCGTTCTCACGTGATGTCATCGCCCCCAGCTTGGTGGCGATGACCCCCGCGATGGCCTCCCGGTCGAACGCGACGACGAACACGCATCTGGGGTGACCGAGAAAGGTGCGGAGACCCTCGAGGGTAGCCATCACGTCGTCCGGGCTACACCGGTCGAGTTCATCGATGAAGATCACGAAGCGATGATTCTTCTTCGTGTTCAATATTTCGTGGAAGAGCTTGCCGAATTGAGCAACATGGCTCGGTGTCGACTTCGAGACCGTGACTTTGGATAGTTCGATGACGGCGAGGACGACAACCACAACGAGAGTGCCACTCGCTGCCATGCTCGCGAATCCGCCGATGTTCTCGGAGTAGAGGCTTGGGAACTCGCGATCCATACCAAGGATCAGATGGAGAACGGTCCAGATCGCGGGTAGACCGAGGAAGATGCCCACGAGAAAGCTGACGAGCGTCGCGATCCTGCGACGTTTGCTCCATTGAAGATCTGTCAGCGGACCACGCACGGAACTCGTCGACTGAAAGAGCTTGTCGGAGATCTTGACATCCGCGTGCATCTGTTCCGCCACCTCTGAAAGGAAGTTGGTCCGAAACCCGGTACCCGCGTTCTTCCATGCGTCGAAAGTGATGTGCTGTGTTTTCGAGGCGTGCGAGCTCAGCTCCTCCCGAAGTAACGCGTTGAAGCTGCTTTTGCCCGATCCCCAGGGACCGAACAGAGCGACGTTTACGTTTCCGGACGACGACATCGCCAGTTCTGCCGTTCGTTGCGCCAGCACACGGTGATGTAGCAGATCGTCTTTCGCGCCGATGCTGCCTGTCCTCGTACCGAGTGGCTCATCCGGAACGAGGTCCTCCGCGCTGAGTGCACGCATATCCATTCCCCTGTCATCAAACTGGATTGACTCTATCGGGATGAATAGACATCAACGCATGAATGGCGTGGCCGCCTCGAAGTCCTGCGGATATACGACCCTGGCCATCGCTCCTGCCTTTCGTTCTCACCATCGAGGATGGACCGTCCTCCCTGCGTGAGGGGCCGTAACACCGTGACGGCAAGCGCCGAGACGTGGAGCGCGCTCTCCGACTACATCAGCTGCAGCCAGCGAGCTCTTGTCCTTGCGCCGCGAATGGCGCGAGTTAGACGCGCGACATGAGGTCCGCGACGCGGCATCACCGATCTTCACGCATCAGCGCTCGGCTCGTCACGTCTTTCGCGTGCTGGCCACAGCGGTTCGCCGAGCGCGTGCTCACGCAGAGCAATCGTGCGCAGATCCGGCCAGCGGGCGCCCGACCGGATGTTGCGCAACGTCCCCTCGTCGAGGCCGGCAATGTCCGCGATTCCTCGTACGCTTTGACCACGAATCGCTCGTCGAACGCGGAGGGCAAGTTGACGTGCAACCTCGCCAGCAACATCCGAGGAGGGAGCATCGGTCCAGGAGGGAGTGAGGTCGGCAGGAGTAGCGCGCTGAGACTTTGGCATAGCACCTCGCAAAAAAGTGGCAGAGCATTAGTCGCGTATTTTCATGCGCCAACTAGACCATCAGCGCCAGACTGTTTGAACTGCGCCAACTTGAGTGGTGTGCGGCGCCGCGATGCGCGACGCCGCACAGCGGGACTCAGAAGTCCCAGTCGTCGTCTTCCGTGGCCTCGGCCTTGCCGATGACGTAGGACGAGCCCGAACCGCTGAAGAAGTCGTGGTTCTCGTCGGCGTTCGGCGAGAGCGCCGACAGGATCGCCGGGTTCACGTTCGTCACGGTCGAGGGGAACATCGCCTCGTAGCCGAGGTTCATCAGCGCCTTGTTGGCGTTGTAGTGCAGGAACTTCTTGACGTCTTCGGTCAGACCGACGCCGTCGTAGAGGTCCTGCGTGTACTGCACCTCGTTGTCGTAGAGCTCGAACAGCAGGTTGAAGGTGTAGTCCTTCAACTCCTGACGACGCTCCTCGGTCTCGTTCTCGAGACCCTTCTGGAACTTGTACCCGATGTAGTACCCGTGCACGGCCTCATCGCGGATGATGAGACGGATCAGGTCGGCCGTGTTCGTCAGCTTCGCCTTCGACGACCAGTAGATCGGCAGGTAGAAGCCCGAGTAGAACAGGAACGACTCGAGCAGCGTCGAGGCGATCTTGCGCTTGAGCGGATCGTCGCCCTGGTAGTAGTCCATGATGATCTGAGCCTTCTTCTGAAGGTTCGGATTCTCGGTCGACCAGCGGAACGCCTCATCGATCTCCTTGGTCGACGCGAGCGTCGAGAAGATCGAGGAGTAGCTCTTCGCGTGCACCGACTCCATGAAGGCGATGTTGGTGTACACGGCCTCCTCGTGCGGGGTGATCGCATCGGGGATCAGCGAGACGGCACCGACGGTTCCCTGGATCGTGTCGAGCAGCGTGAGGCCGGTGAACACGCGCATCGTGAGCAGCTGCTCGTCGGGGGTCAGCGTGTTCCACGACTGGATGTCGTTCGACAGCGGCACCTTCTCGGGCAGCCAGAAGTTGTTCACCAGACGGTTCCAGACCTCGAGGTCCTTGTCGTCGATGATGCGGTTCCAGTTGATCGCCTGCACGCTGTCGACCAGCTTGATCGGGGGGTGGGGGGTCATGTCCTCGTCGTTTCTCGTGTTCAGGGGGCGATCAGAGCATGCACGAGACGCACTCGGTCATGTCGGTGCCCTCGAGCGCCATCTGACGCAGACGGATGTAGTAGATCGTCTTGATGCCCTTGCGCCATGCGTAGATCTGCGCCTTGTTGATGTCACGCGTCGTGGCGGTGTCCTTGAAGAACAGCGTCAGCGACAGGCCCTGGTCGACGTGCTGCGTGGCCGCGGCGTACGTGTCGATGACCTTCTCGTAGCCGATCTCGTACGCGTCCTGGTAGTACTCCAGGTTGTCGTTCGTCATGAACGCGGCCGGGTAGTAGACGCGACCGAGCTTGCCTTCCTTGCGGATCTCGATCTTCGACGCGATCGGGTGGATCGACGACGTCGAGTTGTTGATGTACGAGATCGAGCCGGTCGGCGGCACCGCCTGCAGGTTCTGGTTGTAGATGCCGTGCTCCTGGATCGACGACTTCAGCGCCACCCAGTCGGCCTGCGTCGGGATGTGCTTGCCGGCGAAGAGCTCCTTGACCTTGTCGGTCTCGGGAACCCAGGCGCGATCGATGTACTTGTCGAAGAACTCCCCCGACGCGTAGGTCGAGTCCTCGAAGCCGTCGAAGGCCTGCTTGCGCTCGATGGCGAGATTGTTCGAGGCGCGCAGCGCGTGGAACAGCACCGTGTAGAAGTAGATGTTCGTGAAGTCGATGCCCTCTTCGGAGCCGTAGTAGACGTGCTCGCGAGCGAGGTAGCCGTGCAGGTTCATCTGCCCCAGACCGATCGCGTGCGAGCGGTCGTTGCCGTCTTCGATCGAGCGGACCGAGCGGATGTGGCTCTGGTCGCTGACCGCGCTCAGTGCACGGATCGCGGTCTCGACGGTCTGGCCGAGGTCGTCGGCATCCATCGACAGCGCGATGTTCATCGAGCCCAGGTTGCAGGAGATGTCCTTGCCGATCTGGTCGTACGACAGGTCGTCGTTGTACGTGGTCGGCGTGTTCACCTGCAGGATCTCGCTGCAGAGGTTGGACATGTTGATGCGGCCCTTGATCGGGTTCGCCTTGTTCACCGTGTCCTCGAACATGATGTACGGGTAGCCCGACTCGAACTGGATCTCGGCGATCGTCTGGAAGAACTCGCGCGCGTTGATCTTCGTCTTCTTGATACGCGGGTCGTCGACCATCTCGCGGTACTTCTCGGTCACCGAGATGTCGCCGAAGGGAACGCCGTAGACCTTCTCGACGTCGTAGGGCGAGAAGAGGTACATGTCCTCGCCGTTCTTGGCGAGCTCGAACGTGATGTCGGGCACGACGACGCCGAGCGACAGCGTCTTGATGCGGATCTTCTCGTCGGCGTTCTCACGCTTCGTGTCGAGGAAGCGCATGATGTCGGGGTGGTGCGCGTTGAGGTACACCGCACCGGCGCCCTGACGGGCACCGAGCTGGTTGGCGTAGCTGAAGCTGTCTTCGAGCAGCTTCATCACGGGGATGATGCCCGAGGACTGGTTCTCGATCTGCTTGATCGGCGCGCCGGCCTCGCGGATGTTCGAGAGCAGCAGCGCCACGCCGCCGCCGCGCTTGGAGAGCTGGAGGGCGGAGTTGATGCCGCGGGCGATCGACTCCATGTTGTCTTCGATGCGCAGCAGGAAGCAGCTGACGAGCTCGCCGCGCTGCGCCTTGCCCGAGTTGAGGAACGTCGGGGTCGCGGGCTGGAAGCGGCCGGAGATGATCTCCTCGACGAGGTCGACCGCGAGCTTCTCGTCGCCGCCCGCGAGACCGAGGGCCGTCATGACGACGCGATCCTCGAAGCGCTCGAGGTAGCGCTTGCCGTCGAACGTCTTGAGCGTGTAGCTCGTGTAGTACTTGAAGGCGCCGAGGAAGGTCTCGAAGCGGAACTTCTTGCCGTAGGCGAGGTCGTTGAGCTTCTGGATGAACTCCATCGAGTACTGCTCGATGACCGCCGGCTCGTAGTACTCCTTCTCGACCAGGTAGTCGAGACGCTCCTTGAGGGAGTGGAAGAACACGGTGTTCTGGTTGACGTGCTGCAGGAAGTACTCGCGTGCAGCACGCTTGTCGGCGTCGAACTGGATCTTGCCGTTCGCGTCGTACAGGTTCAGCATCGCGTTGAGCGCGTGATAGTCGAGCCCCTCGTAGCTGGGGTTCATCTTGAAGGCGACCGTCTCGGTCACTGCCTGCTCGTCAACTGTGCTGTCCACTGATGTTCCAATCCGTCGCTCACGCGATCCACGTCATCTTGTGTGCCGAATATCTCCAGCCGGTACAAGTGAGGCACGTGGCACTTGCGGCTGATGATGTCACCGGCGAGACAGAACGACTCGCCGAAGTTGGTGTTGCCCGCGGAGATCACTCCGCGGATGTGGCGCCGGTTGCGCTCGTCGTTGAGGAACCGGATCACCTGTTTGGGCACGGCACCTCGCTCGACGCCGCGTCCCTCACCCCCGCCGTAGGTGGGAGTGATCAGCACGAAGGGCTCGTCGACGACGAGATCATCCTGCTGCCGGAGAAGGGGGATGCGGCGGGCCGGGAGCCCGAGCTTCTCGACGAAGCGGGCGGTGTTGCCCGACGCGCTCGAGAAGTAGACCAGGAGCGGCGCAGCGGTCGCGACGGCGCTCATGGCGGATCAGGCCAGACGCGAGGCGAGCTCGTCGATCTTGTCGGGACGGAAGCCCGACCAGTGGCCCTCATCCGTCACGACGACGGGTGCCTGCATGTAGCCGAGCGACTTGACCTGCTCGAGGGCTGCCGGATCCTCCGACAGGTCGAGGATCTCGTACTCGATGCCCTTGGCGTCGAGCGCCCGGTAGGTGGCGTTGCACTGAACGCAGGACGGCTTCGTGTAGACCGTGATCGACATCTTTTCGCTTCCCCTCAAATCTCTGGCCCGGTTGTTCATCGGGTGTTTTTCCGGCAGACCCTCACCAGGATCTCAATACTACATATAGGTACGGACATTCAGAGTGACCACTAGGGGTAGTAGTTACATCCGTGTAGTTTTCCACCGCTCTCCACTGATACAACACAGGTTCTCCACCGTTTCTTCCACAGGTGCGGCCCCTCCGGCGACGTCGTCGAACCGCGTGAAATCGCGGCTGGGAAGCACCTGTGAGGGATCTATCCACAGGGGGCAGGTTACGAGGGGCCTCGGACATCCGAGTTTCTGTGGAATCGACGTCTCGGCGTGTCGCGGCGTGTCGGCGCGGAGCCGCCTCGCCGCGCGTCCGCGCCGCCCGGTAACGTTGACCCGTGGCGGGATATCGGGACCTTCTTCGCACGCCCGGAGTGGCGCGCATGATCGCTGCACAGCTGACCGCGCGGTTCCCGAACGGGATGACATCGCTCGCGATCCTCCTGCACGTGGAGCAGCAGACCGGCTCGTACGGATCCGCCGGCCTCGTGCTCGCCGCCACCAGCGTGGGACAGGCCGTCGCCGGGCCCATCACCAGCAGATGGATGGGCGCGTGGGGCATGCGCCGCGTGCTCACCCTCACCCTCGCCGTCTGCGCGATCGCCGTGCTGGGCCTCGCGCTGCTCCCTCTGAACGTTCCCGGCTACATGGTGCTCGGCATGATCGCAGGCCTCTCGACACCACCGGTCCAGTCGGCGGTGCGCACCATCTACCCGAAGCTCGTGAACGCGAAGCAGCTCACCCCGCTGTTCTCCCTGGACGCCTCGCTGCAGGAGATCATCTGGGTCCTCGCTCCGGTCGTGATCACCCTGGTCTCGACGCAGGTCGGCACCTCGGAGGGCCTGCTCCTCGTCGTGATCGTGCTCGTGGGCGGTGGAGCGTGGTTCATCCTCTCCCCCGAAGTCGGCCGCGTGCGCATCCCCCGCAGTCGCAACGCGTTCGGCAAGGTCGTGCTGAAGCCGCCGGTGCTCCTCGCCACCGTGATCGGCTTCCTCCTGATCGGCGCCTGCTCGGCGGTCGAGGTCGGAGTCGTCGCGACCTTCGAGCACGGCAGCCTCGCGGCGGGGCTCGTGCTCGCCGTCTTCTCGGTCGGCAGCCTCGCCGGCGGACTCTCGTTCGGGCACATCCCGATCGGACCGTGGGCGATGGCGCGCCGCCTCGCGATCGTCACGGTCGGTCTCGCACTGACGATGGTCTCGCTCGACGTGTTCTGGCTGGGCGGCACGCTGGTGCTCGCCGGCATCGGCATCGCCCCGGCACTCGCCGTGCTGTTCGCGATCACCACTGCGAGCGTGAAGTTCAGCGAGACCGCCGAGGCGTTCGGCTGGGCGGGCACCGGCCAGCTCATCGGCGCCGCGGCGGGCTCGGCCGTGGCCGGGTTCCTCGTCGACGCGACCGATCCCCGTGGCGCGTACCTCGCGGCCACGCTGTTCGCCGCGGCAGGCCTGGCCGTCTCCATCGTGTTCGTCAGGTCGTTCCCCGATCTGCGCGGTCGGGACGCGAGCCCCCACCCCGACACCGAGCCCGTGGCGGTCACGCCGTCCTGACCCGCCGCCGCGCCGTGTCCCGGTCGTAGGCTGAGAGCATGGCCGCACCGCTCACCCTCCCCCGCATCAGCTGGGGTGATCCCGCCTCGGATCGCCGCATCCTCCTCGTGCATGGACTGGGCTCGTCCGGCGCCCTCATGTGGCGTGTGGGCGCCGCCCTCGCCGAGAGCGGATGGCATGCGACGGCGATCGACCTGCGCGGCCACGGCGATGCACCGCGAGCGCTCGACTACTCGGTCGCGGCCTACGCGGCGGACCTCGCCGCGACGCTCCCCGACGGCGGCGGCTCCTGGGATGCGGTGGTCGGCCACTCGCTCGGCGGAGCCGCGAGCACGGTCGCCGCGGCATCCGCCCCCACCTGGACCCGCAGACTCGTGCTGTGGGATCCGGCGATCCTCATCGACGGACGGGACGCGGCCGTCGTGCGTCGGAGCCAGGAACGCGCCTTCGCCGACAACAGGGTGGAGCTGGTGCGGCAGGAGCATCCGCAGTGGCATCCACAGGATGCCGAGCTCAAGGTCGACGCGGTGCGTCGAGCGAGCGCCTGGGCCGTCGAGCAGACGAGCGTGCAGAACACGCCCTGGGATGTCACGGCCGACGCCGCGCGACTCACGGTGCCCACGCACGTGATCGGCGCGGACCCCGCCGTCTACAGCATCCTCACCGGAGACCTCGCGGACGCCGTGCTCGACGCCAATCCGCTGATCACCATGTCGGTGGTCGCCGGTGCCGGACACTCCCTGCACCGCGACAGACCGGAGGAGACGCTCCGCCAGCTCGAGGAGGCTCTCTCGTGAACCCGTTCGACCCCACCGTGCACCTGCCCGACGAGCTGCTCGAGCGGATCCGCGAGCGGGCGCCGATCCATGACCGCGACAACACCTTCCCCGAACAGGATCTCGAGGAGCTGCGCGCCGCGGGATACCTGTCGATCCTCGTGCCCGCCGCGCGCGGCGGCGCGGGGCTGAGCCTGGCTCAGGCGGCGATACTGCAGCAGCGCCTCGCCTCGGCGGCGCCGGCGACGGCGCTCGCGATCAACATGCACCTCGTCTGGACCGGGGTCGCCAAGGTGTTCTCCGACCGGGGCGTCCCCGGCTTGGAGTTCGTGCAGGACGGCGCGGTCGCCGGCGAGGTGTTCGCCTTCGGCATCAGCGAAGCGGGCAACGACCTCGTGCTCTTCGGCAGCGACACCGAGGCGGCGCCGACGGCGGACGGCGGCTACGCCTTCACCGGCACGAAGATCTTCACCTCACTCGCGCCGGTCTGGACGAAGCTCGGACTGCACGGCCTCGACACGACGAGCCCCGATGCCCCGAAGCTCGTGTTCGCGTTCGTCGAGCGCACCGACGCGATCACGACGAGCGACGACTGGGACACCCTCGGCATGCGCGCGACGCAGAGCCGCACGACCCGCCTGAACGGCGCCGTCGCGGATGCCGCGCACGTCGTCCGCCGCATCGACGCGGGACCCGGTCCCGACCCCATCGTCTTCGGGATCTTCTCGGTGTTCGAGATCCTGCTCGCTTCGGTGTACACCGGCATCGCGCGTCGCGCGATCGACCTCGCCGTGCACGCCGCCTCGTCGCGCCGATCCAAGAAGACGGGTGCGGCATACAGTCAGGACCCCGACATCCGCTGGCGCATCGCCGACATGGGACTCGCCTACGACGCGCTCCCCCCTCAGATCGCCGCGCTCGCCCGCGACGTCGACGAGCGCGTCGACAACGGCGCCCGCTGGTTCGTCCTGCTGTCGGGGGTCAAGCATCGCGCGATCACCATGGCGAAGCACGTCGTCGACCAGGCGATGCTGGTCGGGGGCGGCGGATCGTACTTCTCCTCGAACGAGCTCTCCCGGCTCTACCGCGACGTCCTGGCGGGAGCCTTCCACCCCTCCGACCCCGAATCCGCGCACGCGACGGCCGCGAGTGCCTGGCTGGGTCCACTCGAGAGCTGAGCTTCCGGTTTCACGACTGCGCGGCCATTCGCTCTGCGGAATCAGTTGAAGAGCACGGCCTGGAGTGCGAAGATCGCATCATGCCGCAGTCGAAGAAGCACCCTCCGCTGGATGCCGTCGCGAAGACGATCATCGAGCTGCTCCAGGAGGACGGGCGGCGCTCGTACTCCGACATCGGCCGAGAGGTCGGCCTGAGCGAGGCCGCGGTGCGCCAGCGCGTGCAGCGCCTGACCGAGTCCGGGGTGATGCAGATCGTGGCCGTCACCGACCCGATGCAGCTGGGCTTCCCGCGTCAGGCCATGATCGGCATCCGCGTGTCCGGCGACACCCGCGTCGTCGCGGAGCAGATCGCCGAGATCGCCGCGATCGACTACGTCGTCATCACGGTCGGCTCCTTCGACATCCTCGCCGAGGTGGTGTGCGAGGACGACGAGGACCTCCTCGCGATGATCAACGACCACATCCGCCCGATCGACGGTGTGCTGTCGACCGAGACCTTCATCTACGCCAAGCTGCAGAAGCAGCTCTACAACTGGGGGACCAGATGAGCACGCACCGCACGACTCCGTCCGAGGCCGAGCTCCAGGCCATGGCCAAGGATCACCTCTGGATGCACTTCACGCGCCAGTCGACGATGGAGAAGAGCGGTGTGCCGATCATCGTCAAGGGCGACGGGCACCGCATCTGGGATTCGAAGGGCAAGGAGTACTTCGATGGGCTCGCGGGCCTGTTCGTGGTGAACGCGGGCCACGGGCGACGCCGTCTGGCGGAGGCCGCGGCGGCGCAGGCATCCGAGCTCTCCTTCTTCCCGCTCTGGTCGTACGCGCACCCCGCGGCGATCGAGCTCGCCGACCGGCTGGCCGACGAGGCGCCGGGCGACCTCAACCGCGTGTTCTTCTCGACCGGCGGCGGCGAGGCGGTCGAGACGGCGTTCAAGCTCGCGAAGCACTACTGGAAGCTGATGGGCAAGCCCACCAAGCACAAGGTGATCTCCCGGTCGGTCGCCTACCACGGCACCCCGCAGGGCGCCCTCGCGATCACCGGCATCCCGGCGATGAAGTCGATGTTCGAGCCGGTGACGCCCGGCGGTTTCCGCGTGCCGAACACCAACTTCTACCGGGCGGCCGAGATGGGTGGCCCGAGCGACGATCTCGAGGCCTTCGGCCGCTGGGCCGCCGACCGCATCGAGGAGATGATCCTGTTCGAGGGCGCCGACACCGTCGCCGCCGTCTTCCTCGAGCCGGTGCAGAACTCGGGCGGATGCTTCCCGCCCCCTCCCGGCTACTTCGCCAGAGTGCGCGAGATCTGCGACCGGCACGACGTGCTCCTGGTCTCCGACGAGGTGATCTGCGCGTTCGGACGCCTCGGCCACACCTTCGCGTGCACGGGCCTGGGCTATGTGCCCGACATGATCACGTGCGCCAAGGGAATGACGAGCGGATACTCCCCCATCGGCGCCACGGTGATCAGCGACCGGATCTACGAGCCCTTCTCGAAGGGCGATGTGTCGTTCCCGCACGGCTACACCTTCGGAGGCCACCCCGTCTCGGCCGCCGTGGCTCTGGAGAACCTCGCGATCTTCGATGAGGAGGGCCTGAACGCGCACGTGCGCGAGAACTCCCCGCTCTTCCGTGCCGAGCTCGAGACCCTGCTCGACCTGCCCATCGTCGGCGACGTGCGCGGCGACGGATACTTCTTCGGCATCGAGCTGGTGAAGGACAAGGGCACCAGGGAGACGTTCGACGACGACGAGTCCGAGCGGCTGCTGCGGGGCTTCCTCTCCCCCGCGCTGTTCGAGGCCGGGCTCTACTGCCGTGCTGACGACCGCGGAGATCCCGTGATCCAGCTCGCTCCACCGCTGACGATCGGCCCGGCCGAATTCCGCGAGATCACGCAGATCCTTCGCGGGGTGCTCTCGGAGGCCCAGTCGGTTCTGTAGACCTGGGGCGTCGGCCCGACAGTCTCGGGGCGGGGCGTGTCAGGCCGGCGGCGAGGTGCGGCGGCGCGCGAGAAGAGCCAGGTGCAACGCCGCGATCGTCTCGCCGTCATCGAGGTCGGCGCCCAGCAGATCGCCGATCAGCGTGAGCCGCTGATAGAAGACGGACCGCGACAGGTGACTCGCTGCGGCAGCCGCGGAACGGTTGCCGGGGTGGGCGACGAGGGCGGCGAGCACGTCGAGCAGGTCGCCGCGGCGCTCGCGATCGTGCGCGACGACGGGCGCCAGCATCCGCTCGCTGTGCGCGAGCAGGCGGTGGTCGTCGCGCAGCGACGCGACGAAGCGCTCCAGCGGGCGGTCGTCCACCCGCCGCACGCGCGGGCCGGCGTCCGCACGGTCGCTCCCGGCCAGATCACGCGCAGCCCGCACCGAGGCGAGCAGCCCCAACACGTCATCCGCCGCGGGTCCGACGAAGACCGTGCGGTCGGGACCGACGAGGTCGGCGGCCAGCGCATCCGTCAGCGGAACGGATGCCGGCAGCGACAGCAGCGCGACATCGTCGCCGCCCACCGGCGCGGCGACCACCGCGACCCCGGCCTGCGCCGCGCGATACGCGAGCTGCACCGCAGGTTCTGTACCGCGCGCCACGATCCCGTGGCAGTGCCGCCCCGTGAGCATGAGCCCGCTGGTCGCGAGGCGGGCCTCGATGTCATCCGGACTCGCGAAGCGCGCGCCCAGCAGATCATCGATGAGGCCGCGCTGGGCGAGCAGAGACCACTCGGAGTCACCGCCGTCTGCGAGACATCCGAAGGCGAGGGCTGTGGCCCCCTGTTCGAGCACGGTGAGACGCCCGGCCGGATGCACGGGTCCGGGCAGCGCGAGCAGTGTCCCCCACCGCACGCCGCGCGCCTGCACCGGCACCCGGTCAGCGACGCGGAGCTGTGCGAGCGCCTCGGCGACCGGCATCCGCAGGGTCTCGTGGGCGATCACCTCGCGAGCCAGGTTCTCGAGCACGACGGGGGCACCGAGCGCGCGCGCCGTCTCGGCGACCACGACGTCGGCCGGGGCTCCCCGCAGGCTCAGCGCCGTGAAGAGCTCGTGCAGGTGCTGGCGCTCGCGCAGCGCCATGGTCTGCGCGGCGATCAGCGCCCGGTGCACGGCCTCGGTGACGGCGACGAACTTGACCTCGCTGGTCAGCGCGATCAGGGCGAGCCCACGCTCCGCGCACACCTCGACGACGGCCTCGGGGATGCGTGCCTGGCCGGAGCCGAGCTCGACCACGACCCCCGCGATCCCGGCCTGACACAGCCCGACGGCGAAGTCCCGCAGCTCCTCGGGGGCGGTCGGCCAGCCTGCCCCGGTGCTGAGCAGCAGCTCCCCGCCGTCGAGCAGGCGGGCGACGCCGACGCTGTCGGACACATGCACCCAGCGCACGGCGGCATCGAGGGCTGCGCCACCGACGAGCACCTCCGGAACACCGGCCTGCAGCACGGGCTCGGCGAGCACATCCGCCACCGTGAGCAGTGCGTCGTCGCGCGTCGGACGATCTGTCCGAATGAAGCGAAAGTCCTGACGGTCTGACATCGCGATCCCCTCGTTCAGTCTGTGATCATGGAGAAACGCAAGCCTATCGAACGCCGGTCAGAGTGTTCGATCGCTCATTCTCAGCCCTCGGAGGAACATCGTGGACATCGTCCGTCACGTCATCAACGGAGTGGACACCGCCGAGGCGGCCCGCACCGGCCAGGTCTTCGATCCCGCCACCGGTCAGGTGTCGAAGCAGGTCGCCTTCGCGTCGACTGCCGAAGTCGACTCCGCGATCGCCGCCGCAGCAGCCGCGGCACCCGGGTGGCGCGCGACGAGCCTCATCAAGCGCGCCGATGTGTTCTTCCGTCTGCGCCAGCTGCTCAAGGAGCGCACCCCCGAGCTCGCGGCGATCGTCACCTCAGAGCACGGCAAGGTGCTCTCGGATGCGGCGGGCGAAGTCTCGCGCGGTATCGAGAACGTCGAGTTCGCCGCCGGTCTCGTGCATCTGCTGAAGGGCGAGCGCAGCGAGCAGGTCTCCCGCGGGGTCGACGTGCACTCGGTCAAGCAGCCCGTCGGCGTCGTCGCGGCGATCACGCCGTTCAACTTCCCTGTGATGGTGCCGCTGTGGATGGTCGCCTCGGCGATCGCGTGCGGCAACACGGTCGTGCTCAAGCCGAGCGAGAAAGACCCGTCGGCGTCGGTCTGGATCGCGAAGCTCTTCCAGGAGGCCGGTCTTCCCGACGGCGTGCTCAACGTCGTGCACGGCGACAAGGAGGCCGTCGACGCGCTGCTCGAGTCGCCGCGCGTGAACGCGATCAGCTTCGTCGGCTCGACGCCCATCGCCCGATCCATCTACCAGCGCGCGGCGAATGCCGGCAAGCGCGTCCAGGCACTCGGCGGTGCGAAGAACCACATGGTCGTGATGCCGGATGCCGACATCGATGCCGCGGCGGACGCCGCCGTCTCGGCCGCGTACGGCTCGGCCGGCGAGCGGTGCATGGCCGTGTCGGTGCTCGTCGCGGTGGGCGACATCGCCGACGACCTGGTCGCCGCGATCGCGTCGCGCATCGACGGACTCTCGATCGGTGCCGGCACGGATGCGGCGAGCGAGATGGGTCCGCTCATCACCCGAGAGCATCGCGACCGTGTCGCCTCGTATGTGACGGGCGCTGCGGCCGAGGGCGCGACGGTGGTCGTCGACGGCACGACGAAGCAGTTCGATTCCGACGGATTCTTCCTCGGGGTCAGCCTCATCGATCACGTCGCGCCCGGCATGGCGGTGTACGACGACGAGATCTTCGGCCCGGTGCTCTCGGTGGTGCGGGTCGAGACGTACGCCGACGCGGTCGAGCTCGTGAACTCCAACGCGTACGGCAACGGCACCGCGATCTTCACCCGCGACGGCGGCACCGCCCGCCAGTACGAGTTCGACATCGAGGTCGGCATGGTCGGCGTCAACGTGCCGATCCCCGTGCCGATCGGCGCGTACTCGTTCGGCGGCTGGAAGGACTCGCTGTTCGGCGACTCGCACATCTACGGCCCCGAGTCGGTGCACTTCTACACTCGGTCGAAGGTGGTCACCACCCGCTGGCCCGACCACACGCCCTCGCAGATCGACCTGGGCTTCCCGAGCAACCACTGAGTCAGAGAGCGACACACGACATGACGACCTTCACCGATCGCCACGGCGCATCGCACCCGCTCCCCGCCCCCGGGGCCGAGGCGCAGGTGCGAGCGGATGACCGCGGCCACGTGTTCCACTCCTGGAGCGCCCAGGGCCTGATCGATCCGCTGCCGGTCGCGGCGGGCGAGGGCTCGACGTTCTGGGACTACGCCGGCAACGCCTACCTCGACTTCTCGAGCCAGCTGGTGAACCTGAACCTCGGGCACCAGCATCCCGATCTGGTCGCAGCGATCCAGCAGCAGGCCGGCCGTCTCTCGACGATCCAGCCCGCGATGGCCAACGACGTGCGGGGCGAGCTCGCCCGGCTCATCGTCGAGGTCGCGCCCGAGGGATTCCAGAAGGTGTTCTTCACGAACGGCGGCGCCGAGGCCAACGAGTACGCGGTGCGCATGGCGCGTCAGTCGACCGGTCGCCACAAGGTGCTCTCGATGTACCGCAGCTATCACGGGTCCACCGCGACCGCGATCTCTCTGACGGGCGACCCCCGTCGCTGGGCGAACGGCACGCCGGACTCGGGGGCCGTGCGCTTCTTCGGGCCCTACCTCTATCGGTCGCCGTTCCACGCCGAGACGCCCGAGCAGGAGTCCGAGCGGGCGCTCGCCCACCTCGAGCAGACGATCCAGCTCGAGGGACCCGCCACGATCGCCGCGATCATCATCGAGACCGTCGTCGGCACGAACGGCGTGCTCGTGCCGCCGCCCGGGTACCTGCAGGGCGTGCGCGAGCTGTGCGACCGCTACGGCATCGTCTACATCGCCGACGAGGTCATGGTCGGCTTCGGCCGGCTCGGCGAATGGTTCGGGATCGACGCGTACGACGGGCGCCCCGACCTGATCACCTTCGCCAAGGGCGTGAACTCGGGCTACGTGCCGCTCGGCGGCGTCGTGATCTCGGAGCGCATCGCCCAGGCGTTCGACACCACGCCCTTCGCCGGCGGGCTGACCTACTCGGGCCATCCGCTCGCGTGCGCCGCGGGCGTCGCGACGTTCGAGGTGTTCCGCCGCGACGGCATCCTCGAACGCGTGCGCGATCTCGGCGAGCGCATCGTGGAGCCGACCCTGCGCCGCTGGGTCGACACCCACCCGAGCGTCGGCGAGGTGCGCGGCCGCGGACTGTTCTGGGCGGTGGAGCTGGTGCGCGACAAGGAGACGCGCGAGCCGCTCGTGCCGTTCAACGCGAGCGGAGCGGATGCCGCCCCCATGGGCGCCTTCGCCGCGGCGGCGAAGAAGGCCGGCGTCTGGCCGTTCACCCACTTCAACCGCATGCATGTGGCGCCGCCGCTCGTGATCGGCGAAGAAGATCTCGTGCGCGGTCTCGCCGTTCTCGACGAGGCGCTGTCGGTCGCCGACGAGCACGCCCGCAGCTGATCCGAGTGCTTACGGCGCGGCGTCAGACCAGGAACCCGCGCAGCAGCGACTCGGAGCCGGCGAGGTGATCGCGCATCGCCGCCTCCGCGGCTCGCACGGCGGCCCGCAGTCCGAAGGCTACGACGCCATGGAGGGCGAGGTGTTCGACGGCCGCACGTGAGCGGGGCCGGGGAGGCCGCTACTTGCGATCGAAGTCGAACGCCTTGAGCAGTTCCGCGACGGCCTTGTCGCGCTCCTCCCCGCCCTCCTCGAACATGTGAGTGACGTGCGTGCGCAGGTGATTCTCGAGCAGCAGCCGATTCAGGGATTCGAGGGACCGCTGGATCGCGCGGGACTGCGTGATGATGTCCATGCAGTACTCCTCGCTCTCGATCATCCGCGCGACCCCGCGCATCTGCCCCTCGAGGATGCTGGTGCGGTGCAGCGCGCGCTTCTTGATGTCTTCGATCACGCTTCGAGGGTACTCGGCCCCGACCCTCGTCAGCCCGAGAACGGATTGACGACAGCGAGGCCGGGGATGTCGAAGTCCTTCTCGTTCCTGGTGACGAGCGTCAGTCCGTGGTGCAGAGCGGTGGCGGCGATGAGCGCGTCCGCCCACGGACGACGATCCGGCACGGTGAGAGCGGCGCACGTACGTGCGATCTCCGACGAGACGGGAAGGATGCGGGTGCCGAGCCCGAGGCGGAGCGCGTCCAGCCACCGTCGTAGCGCGAGCGCCTGACGCGGATCGCGACGCTGAAGTGCGAGGACACCGAGCTCCAGCTCGTAGTCGGTGATCGCGCTCATATGGATCGCCTCTGGTACGCCACTCTCCATCCAGGCGCGGGCGGCGGCGCCGAGGCCTGTTGCGCGCCTCGCCTCGGAGAAGGTGTTCGTGTCGATCAGGTACATCGGTCAGAACTCGATCGGAGGACTACCGAGGTCCTTCTTCCTGTCCGCGACGACCTCGTCGATGATGCGATCGAACTCGCCGTCGTCGCCTGCGAGGTCTTCCGCCGGCATCGCGAGGAATTCGAGAATCGACCGGGGCCGGGCCGGGGCGAGCCGGTCGTATTCGTCGATCGAGAGCAGCACGTACGCGGGCTCGCCGCGCTTTGTGATCATCACGGGCTGATCATCGGCGACGCGCTGCGCCCGCGCCACGGACTGGTTGAACTCACGAGCGGTCATGGTGAACACGATGCACCTCGATTCGGAATGTAGTGATTGTACTACACAGCGCCCGAGGTCCGGCATGACGGAGCGCGGATTCTGCAAGCCCGGGCTCTCGCCACTGCCCGCGTGAAAGGATGACGTCATGCCGCGCACACCGAGGGCTCTCCTCTCTCCCGCCGATCAGGAACGCCTGCGCGCCCTGCGCCGCATGAAGGCCGTGGCCCTCGGCGCACTGATCTTCATGGCGGTCGTGTTCGTGATCGCGTTCGCGCTGCAGGAGCGACAGCCGTGGCTGGGCTACGTGCGGGCCGCCGCGGAGGGCGGCATGGTCGGTGCCCTCGCCGACTGGTTCGCGGTGACGGCGCTGTTCCGCCGTCCGCTCGGCCTGCCCATCCCGCACACCGCGATCATCCCCAGCCGCAAGGACGAGATCGGACGCACGCTCGGCGAGTTCGTCGAGACCAACTTCCTCGAAGGCAGCGTGGTGCGCACCAAGCTCGCCAGCACCGAGATCGCGAAACGCGGAGGCGAGTGGCTGCGCGACCCCGCCCACGCCGAGCGGGTGGCGGCCGAGGGCGCGACCATCGCGACGGCCGTGCTCAACGCGCTCAGCGACGACGACGTGCGCGACCTCATCACCGACCTCGCCCGCGAGCACCTGGTCTCACCCGAGTGGGGTCCGCCGGCCGGCGCCTGGCTCGCGAAGATCGTCGAGGCCGATGCCCACCACGGTGCCGTCGACCTCGCGGCCGACAGCATCGCCCGGTGGCTGGACGCCAACGCAGAGTCGTTCTCGGGACTCATCTCCCGTCGGCTGCCCGGCTGGGTGCCGAAGCTCGCGCATCGATTCGTCGACGACACCGCCTACAACGAGGCGGTCAAGTTCGTCCGCGCGGTGCAGGCCGACCCGACGCATCCGGCGCGCATCGCCGTCGACGGGTACCTCGCGCGCCTCGCCGACAGCCTCCAGAACGACCCGGCGACGCGCGAGAAGCTCGAGAACGCGAAGTCGTCGCTGTTCGACAGTCCCCGAGTCGGCGCCCTCGCCGCCGAGGCCTGGAACACCGCGAAGAACGGACTGCTCACCGCTCTCGCCGACCCCGAGAGCGGGCTGCGCGTGCGTGCGGCGCAGGCTCTGCAGGAGGTCGGCGACAGGCTGACGACGGATGCCGCGCTGCAGCACCGTGTCGACACCTGGGTGTCGGACGCCGCGGTGTTCCTCGTCGACCGCTACCGCCACGACATCGCGTCGATCATCACCGACACCGTCGAGCGCTGGGACCCGGTAGAGACCACCGAGAAGATCGAGCTCATGGTCGGCCGCGACCTGCAGTACATCCGCCTGAACGGCACCTTCGTCGGCGCCCTCGCGGGCCTCGCGATCTTCACGATCGCCCATCTGCTGATCCCCGGGGTCTGAGTCGTGCACATCGTCGTGTCGGGCACTCATGCGAGCGGCAAGAGCACGCTGGTCTCCGACTTCCATCCCGCGCATACGAGCTCGAACGCGCCGGTGATGCGCCGCCGATCGTGACGCTCACGGGGACCCCGGGCGAGAGACTCGCATAGCTGGAGAAGGCTGCCGACCTCTGAGACCGGGCCCGAACACGAGGATCCCCGCGCCACGCGCATCAGGTGCAGTTGCTAGGGTCCTCATCTATGGCCGCCGCTGTCGCATCCCCCCGTCCAGATCGCCGGCGAGCGAGTCGGGGTACTCGGCAGCAAGTCGTCGCAGGACTCGCTGTGCTGGCCAGCGGCATCATCGCCTTCGTCCTCGCGGGCTCCGCCGTGGAACTCGTGCAGGACCAGTTGCACCACAACTGCGGGATGCAGCCCCCGGGCTCTGAGGGAGCGGGGACCTGGACCTGCAGCGACGGGATCGGGTACCTCGGCATCGCAGGGATCCTCGCCATCGGGTGGCTCACCGTCGTGCTCTCCGGTTGCCTCATCGCTCTGCTCGTCCGCCCCTCTCGACAGGCGCGTCCGGCGCTCGTGATTCTCGCAGCCGTGTCCGCCGCATGGGTGCTCGGGCTGACCTGGTACGGGTCGGCGACGAATGTTCAGGATCAGTACGCACCCATGACGGGCGCCGAGTACTGGCTGGAGGCGGTCGGCCCTGCAGCGCTCGTCAGCGTGCTCGGCATCGCCTTGGGCCTGTTGAGCCTTGTGCCGACGGGACCGCTCTCGTGGATTCTGGGGCTCGTGGCGACGATTCTGCTGATCGTCGCGGCCGTTCTGCAGCCAGGGCTGAGCCTCAACATCATCCCGGCTGCGGGGCTGCTCGCCGCGTCGACCATCCGCGCGAGCGCCGTCGAGACGACCGCGGGTCCGGGGTTGCGTCGGCCTCGACGACCTGGAACGCCGCGTGGGAGAACCGACAGATGAACGCGCTCTTCGGTGCGGCCGCGCTGATCGCCCTGCTGGCACTCGGGATCGCAACCGCCATCGGCCTCGGACTCCGGCCTCGACCGGCCCCCGAGTACTGGGCGAGCCTCGTCGCGTGGAGCGTTCAACTCCTCGCCGCGATGGCAGCGGTGTTCTGGGTGGGATTCCTCGGGATCTCGACCCCGGCTTGCGCGCCGAACTGCGATGGGGACCTCCTCGGCTACAACTTCCAAGGTTTCATGATCGCGGCCGGGATCATCCAGCTCGCGAGCATGGTGCTCATCATCCTGCTGCGCCGCCGCCCGAAGGTCTGGGTGGTGCCGCTGGCTGCGACGGGGCTCATCATCGTTCTCGCCGTGGTCTCGTCGATCATCGCGTACAAGGCCATGCTGTTCTTCTGAGCCGTGCCGAGCGTCGTGGGCGCTCCGCGACTGAGAGGCCGTCAGCGCGCGGCGAGGCCCGCGAGCATCTCGAGCACGCAGAGGGCCGCGAGTCTGACCGTGCGCATGTCGTCGGTGTCGGCGGTCGCGTCGACCTCGGCGATGTCGGCGCTGACGACGCGCCGATCCGCGACGATCGAGCGGACCAGCGCGCGCAGCTCCCACGCGGCGAACCCGCCGGGAACGCTCGCCGGACACCCGGGCGCTGCGGCCCGATCGGCGGCGTCGACGTCGACATCGAGATGGATGCGGGCGTCCGCGCCGCTTCCTGCGATGCTCGTCGCCTCGGCGACCACATCGTCGATGCCCCGGCGCCGCACCTCGTCGAGCGTGATCACGCGGATGCCCCACTCGGCGGCTCGTACGGCGTAGGCCGCGGAGTTCGCGAAATCCGCGATCCCGATCTGCACGATCCTCGTCGGGTCGATCCGCTCGCCGTCCGGGGCGTCCTCCATCAGGCGCCGCACCGGTGACCCGTTCGACACACCGTCACGGAGGTCGAAATGGGCGTCGATCGTGATCAACCCGCTGGCCCGTGCGCCCCGCGCCACCGGATAGGTCAGGGCGTTGTCGCCGCCGAGAGCGATCACGAGACGAGCGGACTCCGCGAGCTCGTGCACGCGCGCAACACTCGCAGCGATCCCGGCCTCGCCGTCGGGCTCGACCACATCGCCGGCGTCGAGAACTCGCAGCGCCCCGGCGAGATCGACGACGGGCGGCCCCATGAGCGTCGTGCTGTACCGGGTCAGCGCCTCTCGGATCGCCGCAGGAGTCGCGTGCGCGCCGGTCGGCGACAGCGAGGTTCGCCAGGTCGGAACGCCGATCAGCACGGCATCCGCATCGTCACCGGCGGCGAAGACAGGCCAGGATCCGGCGCGCGGCCAGAGGTCATCGTGCGAGAGAGCCATGGGTATCCGTTCCTCGTGCGATTCCGGATGCCGCGTAGACCGCAGCACCGTCTTTCCACACCCGATCCACCAGCGGGACGCCGGGTCGGTACGCCAGGTGGATGCGCGTGGGCGCCGTCAGAAGCACGAGGTCTGCCCGTGCGCCCGGCGTGATCGCGCCGACGTCGTCGCGACGCAGGGCCCGCGCTCCCCCGGCGGTCGCCGCCCATACCGCCTCGGCAGGTGTCATGCCCATGTCGCGCACCGCGATCGCGATGCAGAACGCCATCGACGAAGTGAAGCTCGAGCCCGGGTTCGTGTCGCACGCGAGGGCCACGGTGACACCCGCATCGATCAGTCGACGCGCGTCCGGGTACGGCTGGCGGGTCGAGAACTCGACGCCGGGCAGCAGCGTGAGCACGGTGTCGGAGGCGGCGAGCGCGGCGATGTCGTCGTCGGTCAGGTAGGTGCCGTGATCGATCGACGCCGCACCGAGCTCGACGGCGAGGCGCACGCCGTCGCCCGGCCCCAGCTGGCTCGCATGCACTCTCGGCATGAGGCCCTTCGCGATGCCCGCCTCGAGCACGCGCCGCGACTGCGCGACCGAGAACGCCCCGGTCTCGCAGAATACGTCGATCCATCTGGAGTGCGGCGCGCAGGCGTCGAGCATCGGCCCCGTCACCAGGTCGACGTACTCGTCGGCGCGGTCGGCGTACTCCGCGGGCACCACGTGCGCTCCGAGAAAAGTGACCTCGGGGGTGACCTCGGCGGCGAGCCGGACGAGACGCTCCTCGTCCGCGACGCTCAGCCCGTAGCCGCTCTTGATCTCGATGGTCGTCGTTCCCTGCGCGAGAAGCTCGTCGACGAAGCCGCGCAGACGGGCACGGAGCTCGACGTCGCTCGCCGCTCTCGTCGCGGCGACGGTGGAGCGGATGCCGCCCGCGGCATACTTCTGTCCCGCCATCCGCGCCTCGAACTCGGCGGCCCGATCGCCCCCGAACACGAGGTGGCTGTGGCTGTCGACGAAGCCGGGGATGACCGCGCAGCCACCGGCATCGACGATCTCGTCAGCATCCGGAGCATCCGACGCCGATCCGACCCACGAGATCCGTCCATCCTCGATCAGCACGGCCGCCCCGAGAAGGGTGCCGTGGCGGTCGCCGTCCGACGCAGCGACGTTCGTCGTCAGCTCGCCGATGTTCGTGAGCAGCGAGGTGCTCACAGCATCGGCACCTTCAGCCCGCGCTCGCGGGCGATGTCGCGCGCGTGCTCGTATCCGGCGTCGACGTGGCGCATGACACCGGTTCCCGGGTCGTTGGTCAGCACCCGCTCCAGCTTCTCCGCGGCGAGCGCGGACCCGTCGGCCACCGACACCTGGCCGGCGTGGATCGAGCGTCCGATCCCCACGCCGCCGCCGTGGTGCAGCGACACCCACGAGGCGCCGGACGCGGTGTTGAGCAGTGCGTTCAGCAGCGGCCAGTCGGCGATCGCATCGGAGCCGTCCTTCATGGACTCGGTCTCGCGGTAGGGCGACGCGACGGATCCGGAGTCGAGATGATCGCGCCCGATCACGATGGGCGCCGAGAGCTCCCCCGAGGCGACCATCTCGTTGAACTTGAGTCCGGCGAGGTGGCGCTCCTTGTAGCCGAGCCAGCAGATCCGTGCGGGCAGGCCCTCGAAGTGCACCTTCTCGCCCGCCTTCTCGAGCCACCGGTGCAGGGCCGTGTCGTCGGGGAAGAGCTCGGCGATGGCCCGGTCGGTCTTGTAGATGTCCTCGGGGTCTCCCGAGAGCGCCGCCCAGCGGAAGGGTCCGCGCCCCTCCTCGAACTGCGGACGGATGTAGGCCGGCACGAAACCGGGGAAGTCGAACGCGCGGTCGAACCCGCCGAGCTGCGCCTCGGCGCGGATCGAGTTGCCGTAGTCGAACACCGCGGCCCCCGCATCCTGGAACGCGACCATCGCCGCGACGTGCTGGGCCATCGACTGGCGCGAGCGGCGGGTGAACTCCTCCGCATCGCGCTCGGCCTCAGCCTTCCAGTCCGCGACCGAGGTGCCCACCGGCAGGTAGGCGAGCGGGTCGTGCGCGCTGGTCTGATCGGTGACGATGTCGATCGGCACCCCGCGACGCAGCAGCTCCGGGAAGACCTCGGCCGCATTGCCGACGACACCGACGGAGAGCGCCTCCCCGGCGTCCTTCGCGGCGACCACTCGCGCCACCGCGGCGTCGAGATCGGTCGTGTACTCGTCGAGGTAGCCGTGCTCCACACGCCGCGCGAGCCGGGACTCGTCGACGTCGACGATGAGCACGACGCCGTCGTTGAGGGTGACGGCGAGCGGCTGCGCGCCGCCCATGCCCCCGGCGCCGCCGGTGAGGGTCAACGTGCCCTTCAGCGAGTCACGGCCGAGGGAGCGGGCGACCGCCGAGAAGGTCTCGTAGGTCCCCTGCAGGATCCCCTGGGTGCCGATGTAGATCCACGACCCCGCGGTCATCTGGCCGTACATGATGAGACCGAGCTCTTCGAGCTTGCGGAACTCGGGCCACGTCGCCCAGTCCCCGACGAGATTGGAATTCGCGATGAGCACCCGGGGCGCCCACTCGTGCGTGCGGAAGACGCCGACGGGCTTGCCGGACTGCACGAGCAGGGTCTCATCCGGCTCCAGCTCGTCGAGCGTGCGGACGATCGCGTCGTACGCTTCCCAGCTGCGCGCGGCCTTTCCCGTCCCGCCGTACACGACGAGGTCCTCGGGATGCTCGGCGACCTCGGGGTCGAGGTTGTTCATGAGCATGCGCTTGGCGGCTTCGGCGCCCCAGCTCTTGGCGGTGCGCTGGTTGCCGCGCGCGGCGCGGATGTTCCTGTGGGTCGTGCTCATTTCGCGTGCTCCTTCGCAATGCGGGCGATGGCACCGGACTGCACGAGCGCGGTCACGGCCTCCATGTCGGGTGAGAGGTATCGGTCGGGTCCGGGACCTGCGGCGACCGTGCGCACCAGATCGCGGACGGCGCCGGTCGCGGGTCCGGCCTGCAACGGGGCACGGAGGTCCAGCGCGCGCGCTCCGGTGAGGATCTCGATCGCGAGCACGCGGCCCAAGCCGTCGACGGCACGGCGCAGCTTGCGGGCGGCCGCCCATCCCATCGACACGTGATCCTCCTGCATGGCGGATGACGGGATGGAGTCCACGGATGCCGGGACCGCCAGCCGCTTCAGCTCGGAGACGATGCCGGCCGCCGCGTACTGCGCGATCATCAGGCCGGAGTCCACGCCGACCTCGTCGGCGAGGAAGGGTGGCAGCCCGTGATTGCGGGCGGGATCGAGCGCGCGATCGGTGCGCCGCTCCGAGACCGAGGCGACGTCGGCGACGGAGATGGCGAGGAAGTCGAGCACGGCGGCCACGGGCGCGCCGTGGAAGTTCCCGTTCGACTCGATGCGACCGTCGAGGGTGATCACGGGATTGTCGATCACACTGGACAGCTCGCGGTCGGCGATCGTCGAGGCGTAGCCCACCGTGTCGCGGGCGGTGCCGTGCACCTGCGGCGAGCAGCGCAGCGAGTAGGCATCCTGCACGCGTCCGTCCTCCGGCCCCTTGTGGCTGTGCACGAGGGGCGAGTCGCCGAGGAACGACCTCAGGTTCGCGGCGGAGTGCGCCTGTCCGTGCTGCGGACGCAGCGCCATGAGGTCGGCGGCGAAGACCGCATCCGTGCCCAGCTGCGACTCCACCGACATCGCTGCCGCCATGTCGGCGGTCAGCAGCAGCGTCTCGAGGTCGTGCAGCGCGAGCACCAGCATTCCCAGCATGCCGTCGGTGCCGTTGATCAGTGCGAGCCCTTCCTTCTCCACGAGCGTGAGAGGAACGATTCCGGCGGCGGCGAGCGCATCCGCCGCGGGGACGAGCGCCCCTGCGGCGTCGCGCACCTCTCCCTCCCCCATCGTCGCGAGGGCGATGTGCGCGAGCGGCGCGAGATCGCCCGAGCATCCGAGCGACCCGTACTCGCGCACGACGGGGGTGATCCCCTCGTTGAGAAGCGCCGCGTAGGTCTCGACCACCACCGGTCGCACGCCGGTGCGTCCCGAGGCCAGCGTCTGCAGGCGCAGCAGCTGCAGCCCGCGGACGACCTCGCGCTCCACCTCGGCGCCCGTGCCTGCGGCGTGCGAGCGGATCAGGCTCGCCTGCAGCTGGAGTCGCCGATCAGGAGCGATGAACGTGGTCGCGAGCGCCCCGAAACCGGTCGAGACGCCGTAATGCGGATGCGGGTCGGCGGCCAGCGCGTCGATCACACCGCGGGTGTCGGCCACCCGCCCCAGGGCGGCGGGGCTGAGGATGACGGGTGCACCGTGCCGGGCGACCGACACGACATCGGCGCGGCTGAGGGGGGCATCGCCGACGAGGATCGCATCGCCGTCTCGTGCAGGGGTCAGTTCACTCATATCTCGATTCCACACCGGCGCCGGTGCGAGCGACACCCGTTCATGGCATCCTTTGTCTGTGATCCCAGACAAGTCGGATGCCGTGCCCCAGGTGCCGGCCGCAGACAACACCCTGCGCATCCTGCGCCATCTGGCCGGGCGCCCGGCCCCCGTCGCCGCGTCGGCGATCGCCCGGGAGCTCGCACTCCCCCGTTCGACCGTCTACCACCTGCTCACCACCCTCGCCGCGCACGGCTTCGTGCTGCACCTGAAGGAGGACAGGCGCTGGTGTCTGGGCACCTCGGCGTTCGAGCTCGCAGGCGGCTTCGCGCGTCAGCAGCCGCTCGCGCGCCTCGGCCGTCCTCTCGTCGCCGCCCTCTCGGACCGTCTCGGCGAGAGTGCGCACCTCGCGGTGATGAGCGGCGGCGACGTCCTCTACATCGTCGAAGAGAGGGCACCGCGTCGTCAGGCCCTCGTCACCGACGTCGGCGTGCGTCTTCCCGCCCACCTCACGGCGTCGGGCCGCGCCATGCTCGCCGCCCTCCCCCGCGAGCAGGTGCGTGCGCTGTACCCGAGCGCCGCCGCCTTCCCCGACCGCACGGGCCTCGGGCCGCGCACGCCCCGCGCACTCCGGGAGCTGCTGCGCACCGTGCGCGCACGCGGATACGCGACGGAGGACAGCGAGGTCGCCGACGGCCTCCGCAGCGTGGGCGCCGTCGTGGGCGATCGCACGGCATGGCCCCTCGCCGCCGTCGCGGTCACCTGGGCGGGCGGAGACCTCGACGAGAGCGTTCTGGCTGCGGCGGTGCGCGAGACGGCATCCGTCCTCGAAGGGCGTCTGACCCGATGAGCACAGGGGCAGCAGCGGGGCATAGGGTGTCGCAGAGCCTCTCCGTGTCGCAGAGTTGCGACATCGGCGCGACACGGCCGCGACATCCGCTGACTACTCTCGAAGCATGACCTCGACCCCCCGCGCTCCGCACCGCATCCGCCGTGGCCTCACCCTCGGTCTTGCGCTCGCAAGTGCGACCGCCCTGATCCTCTCTGGATGCGCCGCGGAGCCCTCCGCCACACCGGCGCCGTCGACGGCCGCGCCCGCCGCATCCACACCGACGCCCACGAGCACCGGCCCGTCGGCGCTCACCGTCTCGGGGTACGACGTCGGGCAGTTCCCGCCCGTCCCCCTGTTCGTGCTCCCCGATCTGTCGCTGCTCGACTCCTCGGCGTCGGCCTTCACGATCGAGGTCAACGAGGCTCTCGCCGGCATCCCGGGCGTCGTCGCGACGCCCGCTCACTGCGACGCCGACGGCACCGTGATCTCGGGCAACGGCACGGCGTATCTCTACGGTGACGGCTCGGGGACCTTCACCGGGCCCGACGGGTCCGTACAGAACTTCGGCGACGGGTCGGGCACGTCCACGATCAACGGCGTGACGATCCAGAACTTCGGCGACGGCGCGGGCACCTACACCGACGGCACCGTCACGATCCAGAACTTCGGCGACGGCGCAGGCAACTACGCGGATGCCTCGAAGACCGTGCAGATCTTCGGCGACGGATCGGGGAACTACACCGACGGCGAGACCACCATCCAGAACTTCGGCGACGGATCCGGGAACTACGCCGACGGCGAGACCACCATCCAGAACTTCGGCGACGGATCCGGGAACTACACCGACGGCAACATCACCATCCAGAACTTCGGCGACGGCACCGCGCGAGTGGGCGGCCAGCTGCTCGATGCCGAACCGCTGCCGCCGGTGCCGAAGCTCGGGGTGTTCCCGCCCCTCGGCGCCCTCGCGCCGCTCGAGTCGTGCGGCACGACCCTGACCTTCGAAGACGGCGTGCTGTTCGACTTCGATCGCAGCGAGATCCGTCCGGACGCTGCGGCGACGCTCGACGCGGTAGCCCGCGTGTTCACCACTCTCGACGTGTCCGAGGCGCACGTCAGCGGTCACACCGACGCGATCGGCACGGATGCCGAGAATCAGAAGCTGTCGGAAGACCGTGCCGATTCGGTCGTCGACGCACTCGAGGGGCGCGGTGTGACGACGTCGCTGAGCGCCGACGGGTTCGGCGAGACGCGCCCCGTCGCCGCGAACGAGGTCGGCGGCGTCGACAACCCCGCCGGGCGTCAGCTGAACCGTCGGGTGGAGATCTTCATCCCGGCAGCGCTCTGACCCGCCGACATTCTGTTCCGCAGAACATCATGAACGCCGTCAGGCACGAGAGGATATGTGCATGCGCCGCACCACTGCTACCTCCGCCCCGCTGACGGCATTGCTGTTCGTCGTGGTGCTGAGCGGATGCTCGGTCGCCATCGTCGACCCGACGCAGCCGTCCCCCGCATCCGCGACAGCGTCATCGCCGTCGGAGGCCGGTTCCCCGTCGGACGACGCCCCGTCTCCCGATACGTCGCCGGACACGTCGCCAGGTACGTCGCCGGGACCTGAGCAGTCCTCCGGCTCGCGTCCCTCCGCCGATTCGGGCCTGAGCGCCGCGGGGCAGGCCGAACGGGCGAGATTGAGCGACGCGGCCACGACGACGATGCCGTGCCCGACCGATCCGCTCACGTCCGACGGCGCGGTGATCCGAGTCGAGGGGCCGTGTGCCGACCTCGTGATCGAGCTCGACGCAGGTGTGGTGATCGCCGATGACGTGGGAACGGTGACGCTCTCCGGCAGCGGCACGGTGGTGTACGTCCGTGAGGTGGACGCGATCACCGTGACGGGCAGCGCGAGCTCGATCTTCTGGGAGGGCGTGACCCCCACGGTCGACGACCGCGGCTCCGCCAACACGCTGAAGAAGGGCTGAGCGGTGAACATCGCCGAGCGCCCCCGGATCCTCCTGGTCGACGACGACGCGGCCATCACCGACGCCCTCGCCGCGTTCCTCGGTCGCAGCGGCTTCGATGTCCGTGTGGCCGAGGACGGCAGGATCGGCCTGCTCGAGGTGACACGCGACGTCCCCGATCTCGTCGTCTGCGACGTGCTGATGCCACATGTCGACGGCCGGGAGTTCGTGCGCCAGGTCAGAGCGCGACAGCTGTGGCTGCCGATCATCCTGCTCACCCAGGTCGGCGAGTCCTGGGAGCGCAGTGCGGCGCTCGACGAGGGTGCGGATGACTATCTGAACAAGCCCTTCGATCCGCATGAGCTCATCTCTCGCATCAGAGCGGTGCTGCGACGGACCGCCCAGGGAGCGGGGTCGTTGCGCACGGCCGTCCGATTGCAGGCGGGCATTCTGCTGCTCGACCGCACGGCTCGCCGAGTCTGGCGCGGAGCCGACGAGGTGGCGCTGACTCCGAAGGCGTTCATGCTTCTGGAGTACCTGATGCTGCACCCGCAGGAGGTCCATTCCCGGGAGCGACTGCTGTCGACGCTGTGGGGATTCGAATTCGCGACCTCGAGCCGCGCGGTGGACCACCGCATCGCGGAACTGCGTCGCGCGCTCGGGGACAATCATGCCGAGACGCGCCTCATCGAGACGGCGCAGAGCATGGGCTACCAGTTCACCGCGAGGGTGAGCGGAGCATGAAGCGGGCGACCGACGTCACCCTCGGCGTCCTCACGGCGGTGCCGATCGTCACATGCGCGGCCGTCGCCGGCACCATGCTGCTCACCGGAGACCCGCGGATCCTGGCGATCGACCTCGCGCTCCCGGCGGGGGTGGCCATCGTCGGAGTCGCGGTGTCGGTGCTCCCCTTGTCTGCCCTTCTGGCGCGCCGCGTCCGAGCGCGCGCGACCGCCCGGCTCGCGGAGTCGCACGCCGCCGCTGCACAGGCCGCCGCGTCTCAGGCCCGCGCCGATCACCGCCGCTTTCTGGCACGGCTCGACCATGAGCTGAAGAACCCCCTGACCGCGATCCGCGCGACGGCTGTCGCCGCGCAGGAGGGCGACGAGAGCGATGCGTGGCGGACCGTCGACGTGCAGGCAACGAAGCTCAGCACGCTCGTCCGCGATCTGCGTAAGCTCGCGGAGCTCGAGAGCAGACCGCTCGAGACCGAGACGGTCGTGCTCGAGGACCTGCTGAACGAGGCCATCGAGGCGCTCGTCGATCAGCAGCCTGCGGCGCGGGGTCGGGTGACGCTGTCAGTGACCCGTGTCCCGTGGGCGGTGCCTCCTCTCCCGCTCGACCTCGATCTCATCTCGCTCGCCGTCGACAACGTCCTGTCGAACGCCGCGAAGTACTCCGCACGCGGCCCCATCGAGGTGCGACTGCGCGAGCACGAGGGGTGGGCGCTGATCGAGGTGGCGGATGCCGGCCGGGGAATCCCCGCGGCCGAGCTCCCCATCGTCTTCGACGAGCTCGCGCGCGCGCAGAACGCGCGGGATGTCAGCGGGTCAGGCATCGGCCTGTCGTTGGTGACGACCGTGATGCGACTGCACGGCGGGGATGTCTCCATCCGCTCGGCGGAAGGCGCCGGCAGTCTGGTGACGCTGCGACTGCCTCTGCACCGCATCCGCTGAGCGCCCGGGCTCCAGGTGAATCTCGGGGGTCTCGTCGCCGCGACGCGCACGTTAACGCAGAAAAGCCACCCAACATTGGGTGGCTTTTCTGTATAAAAGAAGTCCGGCGGTGTCCTACTCTCCCACAGGGTCCCCCCTGCAGTACCATCGGCGCTGTGAGGCTTAGCTTCCGGGTTCGGAATGTAACCGGGCGTTTCCCTCACGCTATGGCCGCCGAAACACTATAGATGTTTCAATCAAACACATAACAAAGTCATTGTCATGCGGTTCTCGACCGTACATCGAGAACCACTCAGTGGACGCGTAGCACCAACAAACGGTGTGTTATCAAGTCATCGGCTTATTAGTACCAGTCAGCTGCATGCATTGCTGCACTTCCACATCTGGCCTATCAACCCAGTAGTCTGGCTGGGAGCCTCTCACCCGAAGGTATGGAAATCTCATCTTGAGGCCGGCTTCCCGCTTAGATGCTTTCAGCGGTTATCCATCCCGAACGTAGCTAATCAGCGGTGCTCCTGGCGGAACAACTGACACACCAGAGGTTCGTCCAACCCGGTCCTCTCGTACTAGGGTCAGATCCTCTCAAATTTCCTACGCGCGCAGCGGATAGGGACCGAACTGTCTCACGACGTTCTAAACCCAGCTCGCGTACCGCTTTAATGGGCGAACAGCCCAACCCTTGGGACCTACTCCAGCCCCAGGATGCGACGAGCCGACATCGAGGTGCCAAACCATGCCGTCGATATGGACTCTTGGGCAAGATCAGCCTGTTATCCCCGAGGTACCTTTTATCCGTTGAGCGACAGCGCTTCCACAAGCCACTGCCGGATCACTAGTCCCGACTTTCGTCCCTGCTCGACCTGTCAGTCTCACAGTCAAGCTCCCTTGTGCACTTACACTCGACACCTGATTGCCAACCAGGTTGAGGGAACCTTTGGGCGCCTCCGTTACTTTTTGGGAGGCAACCGCCCCAGTTAAACTACCCACCAGGCACTGTCCCTGAACCGGATTACGGTTCGAAGTTAGATATCCAGAGTGACCAGAGTGGTATTTCAACAATGACTCCACACGAACTAGCGTCCATGCTTCACAGTCTCCCACCTATCCTACACAAGCCACACCGAACACCAATACCAAGCTGTAGTAAAGGTCACGGGGTCTTTCCGTCCTGCTGCGCGTAACGAGCATCTTTACTCGTAATGCAATTTCGCCGAGTTCGCGGTTGAGACAGTTGGGAAGTCGTTACGCCATTCGTGCAGGTCGGAACTTACCCGACAAGGAATTTCGCTACCTTAGGATGGTTATAGTTACCACCGCCGTTTACTGGGGCTTAAATTCTCAGCTTCGCCTTGCGGCTAACCGGTCCTCTTAACCTTCCAGCACCGGGCAGGCGTCAGTCCGTATACATCGTCTTGCGACTTGGCACGGACCTGTGTTTTTAGTAAACAGTCGCTACCCACTAGTCTCTGCGGCCACCACACGCTTTTGGAAGCAAGTCCCTATACGCGGATGGCCCCCCTTCTCCCGAAGTTACGGGGGCATTTTGCCGAGTTCCTTAACCACGATTCTCTCGATCTCCTTGGTATTCTCTACCTGACCACCTGAGTCGGTTTGGGGTACGGGCGGCTAGAACCTCGCGTCGATGCTTTTCTTGGCAGCATAGGATCATCCACTTTTTATCCGCATCGTGTCTCAGCCTACGTGAACGGCGGATTTGCCTACCGTTCGGCCTACGCACTTGCACCAGGACAACCATCGCCTGGCTTGGACTACCTTCCTGCGTCACACCTGTTAATACGCTAACCGCACCAGAATGGGGTCGTGCGCTAGGCCCAGAGCGTCACCCCGAAGGGATCAGTCACTGGGATTCAGACACTTAGCACTACTGGATTAGCTTGGGCGGTTCTTCGCCGGTACGGGAATATCAACCCGTTGTCCATCGACTACGCCTGTCGGCCTCGCCTTAGGTCCCGACTTACCCAGGGAAGATTAGCTTGACCCTGGAACCCTTGGTCTTTCGGAGGACGTGTTTCTCACACGTCTTTCGCTACTCATGCCTGCATTCTCACTCGTGTAGCCTCCACGGCTGGTTTACACCGCCGCTTCGCTGGCCACACGACGCTCTCCTACCCATCAACACGGCTGGACCACGAAGGCCTACCAATAATGTCAATGCCACAACTTCGGTGGCGTGCTTGAGCCCCGTTACATTGTCGGCGCGGAATCACTTGACCAGTGAGCTATTACGCACTCTTTCAAGGGTGGCTGCTTCTAAGCCAACCTCCTGGTTGTCAAGGCAACTCCACATCCTTTCCCACTTAGCACGCGCTTTGGGACCTTAGTTGGTGGTCTGGGTTGTTTCCCTCTCGACTATGAAGCTTATCCCCCACAGTCTCACTGCTGCGCTCTCACTTACCGGCATTCGGAGTTTGGCTGACGTCAGTAACCTTGTAGGGCCCATCGGCCATCCAGTAGCTCTACCTCCGGCAAGAAACACGCAACGCTGCACCTAAATGCATTTCGGAGAGAACCAGCTATCACGAAGTTTGATTGGCCTTTCACCCCTATCCACAGCTCATCCCCTCAGTTTTCAACCTAAGTGGGTTCGGTCCTCCACGACGTCTTACCGTCGCTTCAACCTGGCCATGGATAGATCACTTCGCTTCGGGTCTAGGACATGCGACTGAATCGCCCTATTCAGACTCGCTTTCGCTACGGCTACCCCACACGGGTTAACCTCGCCACATATCGCTAACTCGCAGGCTCATTCTTCAAAAGGCACGCTGTCACAGCTACTAAGGCTGCTCCAACGGTTTGTAAGCAAACGGTTTCAGGTACTATTTCACTCCCCTCCCGGGGTACTTTTCACCTTTCCCTCACGGTACTTGTCCGCTATCGGTCATCTGGGAGTATTTAGGCTTATCAGGTGGTCCTGACAGATTCACACGGGATTTCACGGGCCCCGTGCTACTTGGGATACTCTTCGCGCCACGGTTGGCATTTCGACTACGGGGTTGGCACCCTCTATGACCGGCCTTTCAAGACCGTTCGTCTATACCATCGTGTAACGCCGCCATCTCGGCAGAGATGACTGAAAAGTCCCACAACCCCCAACGTGCAACGCCTGCCGGCTATCACACACGCTAGGTTTAGCCTGTTCCGGTTTCGCTCGCCACTACTAACGGAATCGCGGTTGCTTTCTCTTCCTGTGGGTACTGAGATGTTTCACTTCCCCACGTTCCCTCTACCCGCCCTATATATTCAGGCGGGAGTCACTAGGTCGGCACGCCGCCCAGCGGGGTTTCCCCATTCGGACACCCTCGGATCAAAACTTGCTTATCAGTTCCCCGAGGCTTATCGCAGATTGCTACGTCCTTCTTCGGCTCCAGATGCCAAGGCATCCACCGTTTGCTCTTAAAGACTTGAAATCACATGAGTTTGAATCAGAATCGACGTGAACCCCGAAGGATCCACATGAAATTGACTAATGATCTTTAAGATCATCTTGTGCAACCGACCGAAGCCGGCTGCAAGATGCTCGCGTCCACTGTGTAGTTCTCAAAGTACGGGCGGTACCCCTACCAGCAACCCCCACAGGGGAAACCAGAAGAGGCCCAGAGGTACGAAAAACGATCCGAAGATCGCATCCGGTCCCTCAGGACCCAACAGCGTGCAGACACCCCGCTCACAGAACCCCACTTTCCAACCGACCCGAAGGCCAGCGTACTCACGAGACTCAGCTGCGCTGATGTCATGTCAAATGTTCCACCCATGAGCTCCCAGCAGAGACGAACGCTCTGATCTGGGTTCTGGACTCCGAAGAGTCAGATGCTCCTTAGAAAGGAGGTGATCCAGCCGCACCTTCCGGTACGGCTACCTTGTTACGACTTAGTCCTAATTACCGATCCCACCTTCGACGGCTCCCTCCACAAGGGTTAGGCCACCGGCTTCAGGTGTTACCGACTTTCATGACTTGACGGGCGGTGTGTACAAGACCCGGGAACGTATTCACCGCAGCGTTGCTGATCTGCGATTACTAGCGACTCCGACTTCATGAGGTCGAGTTGCAGACCTCAATCCGAACTGGGACCGGCTTTTTGGGATTCGCTCCACCTCGCGGTATTGCAGCCCTTTGTACCGGCCATTGTAGCATGCGTGAAGCCCAAGACATAAGGGGCATGATGATTTGACGTCATCCCCACCTTCCTCCGAGTTGACCCCGGCAGTATCCCATGAGTTCCCACCATTACGTGCTGGCAACATAGAACGAGGGTTGCGCTCGTTGCGGGACTTAACCCAACATCTCACGACACGAGCTGACGACAACCATGCACCACCTGTTTACGAGTGTCCAAAGAGTTGACCATTTCTGGCCCGTTCTCGTATATGTCAAGCCTTGGTAAGGTTCTTCGCGTTGCATCGAATTAATCCGCATGCTCCGCCGCTTGTGCGGGTCCCCGTCAATTCCTTTGAGTTTTAGCCTTGCGGCCGTACTCCCCAGGCGGGGAACTTAATGCGTTAGCTGCGTCACGGAATCCGTGGAATGGACCCCACAACTAGTTCCCAACGTTTACGGGGTGGACTACCAGGGTATCTAAGCCTGTTTGCTCCCCACCCTTTCGCTCCTCAGCGTCAGTAACGGCCCAGAGATCTGCCTTCGCCATCGGTGTTCCTCCTGATATCTGCGCATTCCACCGCTACACCAGGAATTCCAATCTCCCCTACCGCACTCTAGTCTGCCCGTACCCACTGCAGGCCGGAGGTTGAGCCTCCGGATTTCACAGCAGACGCGACAAACCGCCTACGAGCTCTTTACGCCCAATAATTCCGGATAACGCTTGCACCCTACGTATTACCGCGGCTGCTGGCACGTAGTTAGCCGGTGCTTTTTCTGCAGGTACCGTCACTTTCGCTTCTTCCCTGCTAAAAGAGGTTTACAACCCGAAGGCCGTCATCCCTCACGCGGCGTTGCTGCATCAGGCTTCCGCCCATTGTGCAATATTCCCCACTGCTGCCTCCCGTAGGAGTCTGGGCCGTGTCTCAGTCCCAGTGTGGCCGGTCACCCTCTCAGGCCGGCTACCCGTCGACGCCTTGGTGAGCCATTACCTCACCAACAAGCTGATAGGCCGCGAGCCCATCCCCAACCAATAAATCTTTCCAGTAACTGACCATGCGGCCGCTACTCGTATCCAGTATTAGACGCCGTTTCCAGCGCTTATCCCAGAGTCAGGGGCAGGTTGCTCACGTGTTACTCACCCGTTCGCCACTGATCCCACAGAGCAAGCTCCGTGTTCACCGTTCGACTTGCATGTGTTAAGCACGCCGCCAGCGTTCATCCTGAGCCAGGATCAAACTCTCCGTAAAAAAAGAAATGCATACCCCACCGGGAAAACGGTGACGCAGCGAGTTTGATGCTGACCAAAGAGACAAATTCATTGCTGACTTCATCCGAATGCCAACCCCCCGAAAGGAGTTGGTCTTTGATCCAAAGGAATTCTCACCCAGCCGAAGCTAGACGAGGATAATTTGGCATTTGACAAGTGCACGCTGTTGAGTTCTCAAGGATCGGATGCTCCCACGACCCAGTCATCACAACCAGGCCCGAAGGGCAACTTCTCTATCTTATCTGTGTCATTCCGGCTGTCAAATCGACTCGCCGTGATGATCAGAACCAGATCTGCAGCTCGGGGCTCAAGGCCGCCGAGGCAACTTCACTAGTTTATCCGTTTCGGACTCGCTGTCAAATCGACCGCTTGTCCGAGGTGGACGCTCCAGGTCAGACAGAAGTATGTCTGCGATCTTCTCCGAGGAGCTGATCGAGTGGAGGTGGTTCTCCGCTTGAGGGGGGTAAGGCTCTCGGCCTCTCCGCTTCCCTGTGGGGCGAACAAGTAATAAGTTACGCGGGATCCCGGGTTCCGGCAAATCATGGGCGCCCGCCGGGCGTGTCGCCCGGATTCCCGCGGAGAGTGGGGAGTCGCACCCGCCCGCTGCTGAAGCGACGACCGCATCGAGTCCGGCCTGGGATGCGTGCGACGCCACCTGTACCGGGGGACGATGTCGCGCGCAGCATACGAAGAAAGCCACCGGGGAACCGGTGGCTTTCTTCGTGGTGCGTCGTCCGGATCCTCGGGATGCATCCCGTGTTCCGACTGCTGACTGTGGTGGACCTAAGGGGATTCGAACCCCTGACCTCCTCGATGCGAACGAGGCGCGCTACCAACTGCGCCATAGGCCCTTACGTGTTCTACGCTATCACGCCCGCCGCGCCGATCGCGTCGCGCATCATCCGGCTGCGCGCTTGGCGAGGAGGTCGCGGACGTGCGCTTCGATCTCCGCGTCGTCGACGTACCCCATCCGGGCGAAGGGCGACGCCGCCGCCGGCATCTGCACGGGGGTGGGCGGTGCCATCTCCTCTGCGCGGGCGCGAAGTTCGGCGAGTCGGGCCGCAGAGCGACGCCCCTCCTGCGCATCCATCTCGGCACGTGCCACCTGTGCGCGAGACCCCGCCACCGAGACCAGAGGTTCGGGCAGCGGGCGTGGTGTCCAGGTCGCCGGACCCTGATCGTGCAGCGCCGGCGCCACCCGCTCCACCGGCTTCTCCTCGACCCGCACCGAACGCCGTGCCGCACGCGCCGCGACCGACGACATGCGCTGCAGGGCGATTCCGGCCACGGTCACCAATACCGCACCGACCCAGATCAGCAGCGATGCCTGCACGGTCAGCAGCTGCCAGACACCGAGTCCGGCCAGGGCGAGCCCGAGCAGCAGAGCAGAGGTGGCGGTCATCCGCACGCGTCGACGGGCACGAGCCTGTCGCACAGCGGGATCCGCCTTCGTGGCGGCCAGCTCTTCGCGGAGCAGGGCGAGTTCGCCGGCCTCTCTCTCGGACTGCAGTCGCTTCGCGAGCTTCTGCTGCGCCAGCGCCGTGCGGGCGTTGAGCTCGAGGCGGACTTCGGTGGGCGTCTCGCTCGTCTCCGCGAGCACCCGAAGCGCCTGGTTCAGTCGAACCGCATTGCGCTCCGCCGCGTCGTACTGGAAACGTCCACGCCAGGAGGGCAGCAGGTAGAGCATCCACAGGAGCACAGCGACGAGCACTATCACTCCCCCGCTCAGCACCGGCCCGTCCATGTCGACAACGGTACGGGAACATCGTTGCTCACACCCCTCATCCGGGGCGTGTGTCGCGACGAGTTACGGGGCTGCGATCAGATCGCGAGCCGGTCGGCGGGAGGGATGGTCGCGGCGCCCGGAGGGACCTCCCCGCTCAGCCATCGCGCCAGCACTCCCTGCGGCACATCTTCGCGGGTCAGCGAGAAGGCGTAGTGATCCCGCCAGTCCCCATCGATGTGGATGTACTTGCGGCGCAGTCCCTCATACCGGAAGCCGAGCTTCTGGACGATGCGCAGACTCGCGGCGTTCTCCGGACGGATGCAGATCTCCATGCGGTGCAGCGCGAACTCGGTGAAGCAGGCATCGGTCGCGAGAGCGACGGCGGTGGGCGTGATGCCCTTGCCCGCGAAGCGCTCGCTGACCCAGTAGCCGATCGTCGCCGAGCACAGGGATCCCCGTGCCACTCCCCACACGTTGAGTTGGCCGGCGATCTCGCCGTCGTACTCCATGACGAACGGATAGCCGGACCCGTCGCGGTACTGCTGCAGGAGCCGGCGGATGCTGAGCCTCATGTCGAACGAGACGGCACCGTACGGCACCGTCGCCTCCCACGGCTGCAGCCAGGATCTGTTGCTCAGCAGCTCGTGCTGAAGCGTCCTGGCATCGCGAGGGCGCACGAGGCGCAGCTCGATGGGACCATGTCGCATCCCCGTCGCCTGATCCATCCGAGCGCTCCCCACGCCGCGATGACGCCTAGAGGCGTTCCGCGAACTCCTTGAGCCACGGCCGCAGCTCGGGGCCGAGGTCCTCGCGGTCCGAGGCGAGCTGCACGATCGCCTTGATGTAGTCGACCCGATCGCCCGTGTCGTAGCGTCGACCGCGGAAGGTCACTCCGACGACGCCGGGACCGTCGGGGCGCGTGGCGAGCTCCTGCAGAGCATCCGTCAGCTGGATCTCGCCGCCCTTGCCCGGCTCCGTGCGCTCGAGCACCTCGAAGATCGACGCCGGCAGCACGTAGCGGCCGATGATCGCGAGGTTCGAGGGGGCGTCCTCCTGTGCGGGCTTCTCGACGAGACCGGTGACGCGCACGGCGTCCGATCCTTCGAGAGGCTCGACGGCGGCGGCGCCGTACATGTGGATGTTGGCGGGGTCGACCTCCATGAGGGCGATCACCGCGGCACCGGTGCGCTCGTGCTCGGCGATCATCGCGGTGAGCAGCGGATCGCGCTCATCGATGAGGTCGTCACCGAGGAGCACGGCGAACGAGCTGTCGCCGACATGGGTGCGCGCACGCAGCACTGCGTGACCGAGGCCCTTCGGCTCGCCCTGACGGACGAAGTGGATGTCGGCGAGATCGCTCGACTGCACGACCCTGGCGAGGCGGCCCGTGTCGCCCTTCTCCATGAGCTTCACCTCGAGCTCGGGGACCGAGTCGAAGTGGTTGGAGATGGCGTTCTTGTTGCGTCCGATGATCACGAGGATGTCGTCGATGCCGGCGCTCGCGGCCTCTTCGACGACGTACTGGATGGCCGGCTTGTCGACGACCGGCAGCATCTCCTTCGGCATCGCCTTCGTCGCGGGAAGGAATCGTGTCCCCAGTCCGGCGGCGGGAATGACAGCCTTCATCTTCTGTGTACCCATCCTGACAGCCTAGCGGGGATGCCGCCGTAGACTCGGAGGCATGTCCACCGACGTCGAGCACCAGAAGCGCGCGCTGCGCGCCGAGCTCCGCGAACGACGCCAGCTGTTGAGCGACGCACAGCGCGAGACCGCAGCATCGGCGATCGCGCAGCGTCTGGACAATCTCGTCGAGACGCTCGGTGCGCGATCGATCTCCTGCTTCCTGTCCTCGACGACCGAGCCGGGGACCAGGGAGTTCGTCACCGGCGCCGTCCGTCGCGGCATCCGCGTGCTCCTTCCCATCACCCGCGCGGACGGCCTGCTGGACTGGGCCGTCGCCACCGAGGACGACGATGTGGTCGAGGGGCTCTTCGGTCTGCCGGAGCCGACGGGCGAAGTCCTCGGACCCATCGCTGTGAACGATGTCGACCTGATGATCATCCCCGCAGCCGCCGTGGACCGCGGCGGCATGCGCATGGGGTGGGGCCGCGGATACTTCGACAAGACCATCGGCTCCATGGAGAGGTGCCCGCCCGTCTACGCGGTCATCTATGATTCCGAGGTACTCGATCTCCTGCCCCGAGAGGTGCACGATCAGCCGGTCACCGGTGTCGTCACCCCCACGCAGACCCTTCTCCTGTCGCATCCGCGACACTGACCCTCGAGGATCGCCATGCCGACCTATGCCTATGCCTGCCGCTCCTGTGGCCACGCCTTCGACGCCGTGCAGAGCTTCTCCGACGACGCGCTCACCGTCTGCCCCGAGTGCGGCGGAGAGCTGCGCAAGCAGTACGGGTCGATCGGCGTGACGTTCAACGGATCCGGCTTCTACCGGACCGACTCGCGAGCCGGGTCTGGTGCTTCGTCGTCCGCCCCGGCATCATCGAAGTCCGAGTCGACGTCGAGCTCCGCTCCGGCGCCCGCGACGACATCCACCACGTCCTGACCTCCACCACTTCCTGACATCCATCACTGAGGGGCACATCATGCTCAAGGGCTTCAAAGACTTCATCCTGCGCGGCAACGTCATCGACCTCGCCGTCGCCGTCGTCATCGGCACCGCATTCACGGCGATCGTCACCGCCGTGGTCAACAGCATCATCACCCCGCTCGTCTCCCTCTTCTTCAAGGCGGACGCGACGGGCCAGTTCGGCCCGCAGCTGCCGAGCATCTACGGCGACACGGTCACCTTCCCGATCGGCGACCTGATCTCGGCGATCATCAGCTTCCTCTCGGTCGCCCTCGTGGTGTACTTCGTCTTCGTGCTGCCGATGAACACGTTCAAGGCGCACGTCGAGGCGCGCAAGGGCACCCCGGCCGAAGAGCCGCAGGAGGAGCCGGCCGCGGCCACCGAGGCCGAGCTGCTCGTCGAGATCCGCGACCTGCTCGCTCGCAACCCGCGCGGCTGAGACTCGCCGCATCGACGAAGCGCACGGTCCGTCAGGGCCGTGCGCTTCGTCGTACTCCCGCAGGACAGGTGCGTCACGACCGGAGTGCGTGGCGGGAGAGCGGGCCGTGCACGGTCAATAGTGCGGAGGGACGTCCTGCATCAGGCGATCGTCGTTCGGTCCCGCCGGCTGCGCATCGGTGCGGACGCGGCGTGCGACGAATGCCGGGGACTGAGTCGCCCCGACCGCGGAACCCTCAGGATCGGTGTCGGTGCCGTCGACGGGGGTGAGCCTCGCGCGGCGGGATCCCGGCACCCGCACGACCTGCTGGCGTGCGGCAGCGGGTTCGTGATCGTCAGTCATGCTGCGGATCGATGAGATCGATCGGCTGGGTGTCGTTCTCGGCTCTGGCGGCGGATGCCGAGATGCCCAGCACCTCGCCGATGCGTGCGGCGGCGGTCACCGGGTCGCTGTAGAGGTCGAAGGCGTGCACGCGCACGTAGTGCCAGCCGAGGCGGCGCAGGACATGCGGGCGCAGGCGCAGGGTCTCGCGCAGCGACTCGCCGCGGGACTCCGGATCGGGCTCGATGACCACGGCCTTGCCGCCGTACTGGGCCACGAGCGGCAGCAGGCCGCGATAGTCCACGTCGACCGCGGCGCCCAGGCGGCGCAGCTCCCTCGCGAGCGCCAATGTGAGCGGGTCTGCGAGATCTTCGAGACGGGCGTCCCTGCCTCGCGCGGCGAGACCGCCGAGGATCGACATCAGTGTGGCGGCGCCGTGTTCGAGTCGGCCGTCGTCGAATGCCGACGGGCGGATCGACGAGACGATGACCATGGAGCGTCGGGCCCGCGTCATACCCACGGTGAGCAGTCGTTCGCCGTCGGGAGTGGAGAGGTCGCCGAAGTCGCTGAGCACGCGGCCGTGCTTGGTGAGCCCGAAGCCGAGCGAGAAGATCACCCGATCGCGGCTCTCGGCGACCGACTCCTCGAGAGTGAGCACGGAGAACGGCTCGGCGGTGTCGCGACCGACGAAGTCCGCGACGTCGGAGCGACCGGCGAACGCCGACGTGACCGCCGCACGCACACGCTCGGCGTGCCGACGGCTGGCCGTGACGACCATGAGCGATTCATCCGGACGGTGCACGGCATGCTCGACGACCAGGGTGACCACGCGGGCCACCTCGGCCTCGGGGCTCTCGACCGCGCCGGAGATCGGGTCGGGTGCTCCCGTGCCGCCCTCCACGTAGTCCACGGTCAGGCTGCCGCGACCGAGGTACGACCCGGCCCAGGGCAGCGAGACGATCTCTCCGCCGTAGAACGCGTCGTTGATGAGCTCGGCGAGGTCTTCCCCACCCGCGCGATAGCTGCGGGTCAGGGTCATGACGGGCAGCAGCTCCGACAGCCGCTCGAAAGCCGACACCGAGTCGAAGGGAACCTCGTGCTCCCACTCGTCGCCCGGATCGACCGCGACGTGGAACGGGGTCGGGAGCTGGGTGACCGGGTCGCCGAACGCGACCACCTGGCGAGCCCTGCGGATCGCCGGTGCGGCCTCGGCGAGGTTGATCGCGGCGGCGTCGACGAGCAGCACGGCGTCGAAATCGACGGAGTCCGGGATCTGCGGAACCAGGTAGGGGGAAGAGATCCAGACCGGCGCGAGCACGTCGACCAGGGTCGGCGCGGAGCTCACGATCTCGGCTGTCGTCGTCGCGGGCTGCTTCAGGGCCCGACGCAGATTCTGCGATTCCTGAGGCTCGTCGACGATGGCGATCTTCCACTGGTTCGCCAGCTGCCAGGCCAGCAGCGGACCCGCCATGGCGGCGTGCGCCTCGTCGACGAGACGGAAGTCGCGCTCGAGTCTGTCGACGACGGCCGTGTTGGCGCCGAGGAGCGCGCGGTCGTCCTGCAGCGCCCGCTCGAGCAGGGTCTGCCACCACGCGAACTCGAGCTCGTCACCCACCCGCGCCTCGGCGACATGTCGCACCGAGAGCTCGGCCAGCAGCGGCTCGAGCCCGAGGTCGGCGAGACGGTCGCGCAGCTGCGCCCGCTCGACGAGGTTGTCGAACACGTCGGACTTCGCAGCGAGACCTGCGAGGGTGCGCACCAGACGCGCGACCGGCAGGGTCGCCAGCGGCTCGCGGCGTCCGAGAGCCACGTCGAGCTCGGCGAGCTCGGCCGTGACCCGCTGCCATGCGGAGTGCACATCGGCGAGTCCGAGCGGGACCTCCGGAGCGACGCCCGCCTCGACACAGCGCTGCCACTGGGTGCGCTGCGCCTGGATGCGCAGCAGGGACTCGTGCATCTCGGTCACGTGCACCCCTGGACGCACGTACTCCTTGGCGAGGCGACGGAGCCTGCGGCGGTTCGCCCCGGACATGTTGGGGGCATCACGCCGGGAGCCGTGGGCCTGGATGAGCTCGCCCAGCGGCCGCTCGAACACGGTCGGGCTGAACCGATCGAGGGAGTCGCGGATCCCCTGCAGCAGTCGCAGGTACTCCCCCAGCTCGTCGATCGTCGAGAAGGGGCGCATGTGGGTCTGCGAGATGAGCGCGTATCCGCGCTCCAGCAGCGCCGGCACGCTGTCGGCGTGCAGGCGACCGGCGAGCTGATGAGCCGATCGCGCGGCCTCCGTGCTGGAGAAGGTCACGCCGTACCACGGGGAGTCGTCGGGGCCGAAGCGGAACTCTCCGAGACGTGCGGCCTGCGCCAGGGCGGATGCCGCCGCAGAGCGATCGTCGGCCAGTGTGCGCAGCGTCTCGGTGCTCAGGCGCGCGGTCGTCGAGGGCGGTGTCGGAAGAGAGGCGAGCTTGGTCAGGTGCCGCGTGGCGTCGAGCACCGACGAACCGGTGCCCGCCACGGGCGCGGTCAGTGCATGACGATAGTCGCGCAGGACCGTTCGCAGCCGCACGAGCGCGTCGTCGACGTCGCTCACCTTCGGCGCCGTGGCCTTCTCGTTTCGGCCGATCGCCCGCACGAGGTCTCGGCGGACGCTCGCCGGCGACACCGCGAGACTGTCGAGGCCGATGCCGGCGAGGCGATGACGCACGCCGTCGAGGGTCGATCGCCGTGCGGAGACCACGAGCACGCGCTTGCCGCCTCGCACGAGCTCACCGAGCGCGTTGATCACGGTCTGGGTTCCGCCGGTGCCGGGAAGCGTGGCGACGGTCAGCGAGTGACCGGCGGCGATCCTGGCGAGGACGGCCTCCTGCTCGGCATCCGCGTCGAGCAGCAGGTTGTCGGATGCCGGCGCGCGGTCATCCGGTCCCGTGTGGTGCGGCTCCGGCCTGCGAGCCGAGACCTGCTCTCGGTCGCCGACATGGCCGGCGAGCGCGTTGAGCACGATGTGGTCGAGGCTGCCCCCGTCGCGTGACATCGCGCCGCCGACATCGGCGAAGGTCGAGACGACGAGTCGGGGCAGCACGGTGAAGGTGTCGATGGAGCGGGTCGTGGCTCGGAGGCTGTCGATCACCGGCTGCGGTTTGAAGATCCCGCCGTCGTAGGCGAGCGACGCGAGGGCGGCGGCATCGATCGTGATGCCGAAGTGCTCCCGCGCGATGCGGACGAGCTCGGGGTTGACCTCAAACGCCCCCTGCAGCTTGAGCTCGAAGTCGGAGTGGTGGCGGCGGATCGCCAGGGGACGCAGAAGGACGGGAGCGGCGAAATCCGCGCCCCCGATGCGCCAGCCCGCGACTCCGACCGCGAGGTGCACCGCTTCGATCCCGCGGACCGTGCGCAGCTCGGTGTTCTTGGCGGTGATCCGCTCGGCTGCGAGCCTGGCCGTGCGCAGACCGACCTCGTCGCGGAACAGATTGGAGAGCAGCGTCGATCGTCCCGTGATGAACTGCGGCAGGCTGCCCGGGTGCGCCTTGGAGATGTCGATGCTCGACTCGACCGTGTCGCGGAAGTTCACCAGAGGTGAGGAGCCGCCCAGATCGGCGGCCTCTGCACGCAGTCGCGTCCGTGCGGCTTCCGCCGCGTGCGCGATCCCCGAGACGGATGCCGAGCCGAGGGGCGCGCCCAGGGTCACCGAGGCATCGATCGCTGCGTCATCCACAGCCTTGCCTTCACGTCGCCACACACCTCACACCCTAAGCGCGACACGCTCGTGAGGCTGTATCCCTGGCGGGTTTCACCGTATTTCCGCCGTGGTCACGCACCGGCGCGGCCCCGGACTCCTCCTGCACCGGGCCGCATGCACGACAGCGGATCCCCGGCTCCCGTGATCCGGCCGCGGGCGCGAGGGCCGGGGCGTCAGTATGGACGCATGACCTTCCGCTACGACTTCGCCCCCACCCCCTTCGGGGATGCGCTCGCGGTGTTCTCCGACGACGGCATCGTCCGGTTCGACCTCTCGGAATCCGAAGACCCCTCCGTGCCCTGGCTTCTCGAGAACGTCTCGCATCGCCTGGGCGCCGTGCCGGAACCGGCGCCGGGTGCCGCCGACGAGCTCTCCGCCCTGCTCGACGACTACTTCGACGGAGTCGCCGTGCGCTTCGACGAGCTGCTCACCTGGGACTGGCGGCTGGCCGACGGCTTCGCGCGGGCGGCACTGCAGACCATCACGACGATCGAGTGGGGCGAGACGATGAGCTACGGCGAGGTGGCGGCGCTCGCGGGTCACCCCGGGGCGGCACGGGCGGTGGGCACCGCCTGCCGCAACACCCCGTTCTCGATCATCGTCCCCGTGCACAGGGTCGTCCGCTCCGACGGCTCGCCGGGGCACTACGGCACCCATCCCGAGCGCAAGCGCTTCCTGCTGGATCTCGAGACGGCGCGGTGACGACGACGTGGACCCCGACGTGTAGGCCGTCGGGGTCCACGTTCCGCTCACCCGCGCGACGGCGGGCTCGCAGCGGTCAGTGATCGACCGCCTTCTCCGCACCGAACCCGGTGAGCGAGCGCACCTCCATCTCGGCGGCGAGCTGCGGCGATTCCTTCGTGCGGCTCGTGATCGTGCCGAGCCAGCCGAGGAAGAACCCGAGCGGGATCGACACGATGCCCGGGTTGTTCATGGGCCACAGCACGATGTCGATACCCGGGATCATCGACGTGGGCGAGCCGGAGAAGACCGGGGACAGCACGATCAGGATGATCGCGGCCGCCAGTCCGCCGTACATGCTCCACACCGCACCGCGGGTGTTGAAACGACGCCAGAAGAGCGAGTACAGGATCGTGGGAAGGTTGGCCGAGGCCGCCACCGCGAACGCCAGCGCCACGAGGAACGCGATGTTCTGTCCCTGCGCGCCGATCCCGCCGACGATGGCGAGGATGCCGATCACGACGACCGTCCGACGGGCCACCCGCACCTCGGCATTCGGATCAGCCGTGACCGGGGCGCCCGCCGCGTCCTTCTTGCCCTTCTGGATCACGTTCGCGTAGATGTCGTGCGCGAAGGACGCGGCGGCCGTGATCGTGAGCCCGGCGACCACCGCGAGGATCGTGGCGAACGCGACCGCCGAGATGAACCCGAGGAGCACAGGGCCGCCGAGGTAGAGCGCGAGCAGCGGGGCCGCGGAGTTCGGCCCGCCCGGAGCGGCCGCGATCACATCGGCGCCGACCAGGGCGCCGGCGCCGTAGCCGAGCACCAGCGTCAGCAGGTAGAACCCGCCGATCAGCCAGATGGCCCAGACCACCGATCGCCGCGCCTCCTTCGCGGTGGGCACCGTGTAGAACCGCATCAGCACGTGCGGCAGACCCGCGGTTCCCAGCACCAGCGCCATACCCAGAGACAGGAAGTCCCAGGGGTTCGCGCCGTACTGGAGCCCCGGTCCGAGGATCGCCTCGCCCTTGTCGGAGTTGGCCACGGCGGCTTCGAGAAGCGTGTTGAGGTTGAACCCGTTGATGGCCAGCACCCAGATGGTCATGGCGATGGCACCGCCGATGAGCAGGAACGCCTTGACGATCTGCACCCAGGTCGTGCCCTTCATTCCGCCGATGAGCACGTACACGATCATCAGCACGCCGACCACGGCGATCACGATCGACTGCCCCACCCGACCGTCGATGCCGAGCAGCAGCGAGACCAGCCCCCCGGCCCCTGCCATCTGCGCCAGCAGATAGAAGAAGCACACCGCGAGCGTCGTGATCGCGGCCGCCATGCGCACCGGCTTCTGCTTGAGCCGGAACGACAGCACGTCGGCCATCGTGAACTTGCCGGTGTTCCGCATCAGCTCGGCCACCAGCAGCAGCGCGACGAGCCAGGCGACCAGGAAGCCGATGGAATACAGGAATCCGTCGTACCCGTTGATCGCGATCGCCCCGCAGATGCCGAGGAACGATGCCGCCGACAGGTAGTCGCCGGCGATGGCGAAACCGTTCTGGGGGCCGGTGAACGAGCGTCCTGCTGCGTAGTAGTCGGCCGCCGTCTTGTTGTTGCGGCTCGCGCGGATGACGATGAACAGCGTCACCGCCACGAAGGCCGCGAAGATCGAGATGTTCAGGATCGGGTTGCTCTCGACGGTCGGGGCGGCGGTCGCCGCATGCACCGCGTTCATGCGTCGCCCTGCGCCTTCTCGAGCCCTTCGCGGATCTCCGTCGCTATCGGATCGAGTTTTCTGTTCGCGAATGCCACATAGCCCATCGTGATCGCGAATGTGGTGACGAACTGGCCGAGCCCCATCAGCAGGCCGACGGTGATATCGCCCCACACCCGCTGCGACATGAAGTCGATCGCGAATGCGGCGAGCAGGACATAGACGAAATACCAGATCAGGAAGAATGCCGCGAGCGGGAAGATGAACGACCGCTGGGTCTTCTTCAATTCACGGAATCGGGGGGATTCTTCGATCGCGATGTAATCGATCGCACCTGCGGAATCCGCCGTCGGATGGTCGGTCATGGGGCCTCCTTGCCACATGGTCTACGGCTCGCCCTCGCCTGCCGGGCGAATGATAGGGTCGACGCTACGAAACGGGGAACAGCGCCGTCACCCCCGAAAGTAGGTAGTCGTGAGCACATCGACCACGAGCGAGTCGGAGACCGACCTCGTCGCCCGTGCAGTGCGCGAACTCGCCCAGCGCACCCGGTTTCCCGTGACGTTCGGCGGCCTGATCGACGACGGGGTCGTCAGCGTCACGAGCATCGTCGGCAACCGCACGCGCAGCCTCGACGGTCTGCGCGTCAAGCCCGAGCGCGGCCTGGGCGGGCGCGCGATGATGGAGCTGCGTCCGCGCATGACGAACGACTACGGCTCGTCTCAGCAGATCACGCACGACTACGACGTCTTCGTGCTCGGCGAGGGGCTGCGCACCCTGCTCGCGCTGCCGATCATCGTCGACGGTCGTCCGCGCGGAGTGCTCTACGCCGGGTCGTGGGACCGGACGCCGGTGGGGGGCGTGACCACGGCCCCCGCGATGCAGGTCGCCCATTCGGTCGCGGAGGAACTGCGCATCCGAGACGAGGTGGAGCGACGCCTGCGAGCCGCGGGCCCGACATCGGGCTCGGTGCCGGCGCGCCAGCGCGAAGAGCTGCGGGAGAGCTTCGCAGAGCTCCGCAGCATCGCCGCGTCGGTCGACGACGTGGATCTGCGTGCGCGCATCGCCCAGGTGGAGCGCCGGCTGGTGACCCTCTCGGGTGATGCCGCGACAGCGACGACCGGCCCCATCCCGATCGTGCACCTCTCCCGCCGGGAGACGGATGTCCTCGCCTGCGCGGCCCTCGGTGCGACCAACGGCGAGATCGCCTCTCAGTTGGGACTGCGCGAGGGCACCGTGAAGGCCTACCTCGGCACGGCGATGTCGAAGCTGGACGCCTCGACCCGGCACGCCGCGGTCACGAAGGCGCGTCGGGCGGGCCTGCTCCCCTGACCGAGGCTCCCGATGACGCAGGCGCCGGGTGCACAGCCCCTGCCCAGCGCGCGCGGCTAGCCTGGACGACGGTCGGCGATCACCGACCCCGGACGAGGCAGACCAGTACCCGGTGAGCGCAAAGACTGGTCCGAAAGGACCACTCATGTCGTGGATCGTGCTGATCGTCTCCGGAGTCCTCGAGGCCGTATGGGCGACCGCTCTCGGTAAGTCCGAAGGACTCACCAAACTCTGGCCGAGCGTCATCTTCGTCGGCGGACTGCTTCTCTCGATGGTCGGTCTCGCCTTCGCGATGCGCGAGATATCCACCGGCACCGCCTACGCCGTGTGGGTGGGAATCGGCGCCACCCTCACGGTCGTGTGGGCGATGGCGACCGGGGACAGCGATATCTCCTGGCCCCGCATCCTGCTTCTGCTGGGATTGGTCGGATGCATCGTCGGACTGAAATTGATCGACCCGGGTCACGAATAATGCGCGTCGATTGCTGACACCGCGGTAATGTCATCACATGGCTAGAAGAATTGTGCACCAGTTGGTCGATGACATCGATGGGGCGGTCCTGGAGGTGGGCGAAGGCGAGACCGTGCATTTCTCGCTGAATGGCACCTCGTACGAGATCGACCTCAATACCGCGCACGCCGAGGAATTGCGTGCGGCGCTGGAGCCCTATATCTCGGCAGGGCGCAGGGCCGGGTCCTCGAGCGCGACGCGTTCCGCTGCACCGAGAAAGCGTCAGGGACGCAATCCTGAGGTCGCTGCGATCAGGGCCTGGGCGAATGACAACGGCTACACGCTGTCGGAGCGGGGACGCATCCCCAATCCCGTCGTCGAGGCGTACAACGCCGCGCACTGACTCACTCGGAGGTCGCGACTCCGGCCTGGGCCCACGGCTCATCCCGGATCGCGATCTCCTGCGCCATGTCCGAGAGGAAGCGGATGACCACGTCCCGCTCCTCCGGCGTCAGCCTGGCGGCCGAGTAGAACCGCTTGGCCTGCTGCTTCCCCACGGTCTCCATGGCCGCCTGGCGGGTCTCCGGCGTGATCGAGATCGCCAGCGCGCGTCGGTCGGTCGGATGCGGGGCCCGGCGGATGTGTCCGCCCTTCTCCAGCCGATCCAGCAGCTTCGTGGTCGAGGCGGTCGAGATTCCCAGGTGCGTCGCGATCGCACCGGGCGTCGCGGTCGCACCCCGGTTCTCCGACACGATCAGGTAGTGCAGAGCCCTCATGTCCGTGTCGTTGAGACGCATATAGCGCCGCGACGCGAGAGACAGCTTCTGCTCCGCATCTCTGAGTTCGCCCAGGGCGCCCATGACCTGCGCGATCTGACGCAGATCTTCGGGGTCGACGCCCGAGCGATCGACGAGGGTGCTGCGGGGATCACTCGAATCCACGTCGTAGAGCGCCGCGTGCGACAACCTCTCGACGGGCTCCTCTTCGCGTGACACGAGCGCATCCGACGCGCCGCCCCCGCGGGGACTGGCGTCGGGTCCGTTGCGCATGACATCATGCTACACACGATTGGATTCATGTTATGTTGATTATTAGCTAAGCTAGCGAAATCGAGGAGGTTCCCCCGATGGATGAGGTCACCCTCCTTTCCCCTGACGGAGTCGCGATCGGAGCACTCGCGAAAGACGCCGTGCACACCACCGACACCCCCCTGCATCTGGCCTTCTCGTGCTACGTGCTCGACCGCGAGGGACGCCTGCTCGTCACCCGCCGAGCACTGGCGAAGCGCACCTGGCCCGGCGTCTGGACCAACAGCTTCTGCGGACACCCGCGCCCCGACGAGGACATGACGGATGCCGTCCAGCGGCGAGCACTCGACGAGCTCGGACTCCGGATCACCGATATCTCGCTGGCTCTGCCGGACTACCGCTACCGGGCTGTGGACGCGAGCGGCATCGTCGAGAACGAGATCTGCCCCGTGCACGTCGCGATCGCCGACGGCCCCCTCTCCCCCGATCCCGACGAGGTCGCGGAATGGGCGTGGGTCGACCCCGCCGTTTTCGCCCGGTCGGTCAGCGGAGCGCCCTTCGCCTTCAGCCCCTGGCTCACCGAACAGCTCCCCCGCCTTCGCGAGCTCGGAGTCGTCTGATCATGCCGTCGGTGGCGACACGGGAAGACATGAGCACCCGCCTCGAAGAGGTGCTGCGCCAGCGGTTCGCCTTCCACTGCGACAATGCGGAGGCGTACGGCAGTGAATTCGCCGACCTGTGGCGCGCGACCGCCGATCACGCCCTGGGCGGCAAGCTCGTGCGTCCGCGGCTCCTCCTCGACATCCACCGCGCACTCACCCCCGACACGGGCGACGAGCCGGACCTCGCGGCGGTGGACATCGCGGCGCACATCGAGCTGCTGCACTACGCCTTCCTCCTTCATGACGATGTCATCGACGGAGACCTCACCCGGCGCAAGCGGCCCAACCTCATCGGGGCGCTCGCTGCGGGAATCCCCGGCGCGACCGAGGAGGACTCGCTGCACTGGGCCCGATCGAGCGCGATCCTGATGGGAGACCTGCTGCTGTCGGCGGCCATCCTGGGCTTCGCCAGGGCCGATGTCCCCTCGCATGCCCGCACCCGCCTCCTGGATCTGGTGGAGCAGACCATCCTCGAGACCGTGGCCGGCGAGCACACCGACGTCGCCCTGAGCCACGGCATCATCCCCTCGGACGTCGACACGGTCCTGGCCATGAGCGTCTACAAGACGGCCACCTACTCGTTCTCGCTGCCTCTGCGGGCTGCCGCGCTGCTCGCAGGCTCCTCCGTCGCGGCAGAACAGACGCTCGAGGATGTCGGACGCCGCCTGGGCCTCGCCTACCAGCTGCAGGACGATCTGCTGTGCGTGTTCGGCGATCATCGGGCCCACGGCAAGGACGCCTTCTCGGATCTGCGCGAGGGCAAGGAGACCGCGATCATCGCCTTCGCGAGGGCGACCGATGCGTGGCCGCAGATCTCACCGCGATTCGGAGCGGTCGACCTGACCCTGCATGAGGCCACCGCCATGCGCGACCTGCTGCGGGGCTGCGGTGCGGAGCGCTTCGTGGTCGGACTCATCGGCGAGCAGCTGGACGGCGTGTACGCGCTGCTCAGCGAGGCCGAGCGCGCCGGACAGATCACCTCGGACGCGGCACGGGCGATCCTCGTCTCCGCCTCCCGCCTCGAAGGACGACAGGTATGACACCGACTCGCGACGGCTCTCCCGACGAGAGCCTCGGCCGATTCAGCCGTGCCGCCGACACCGCATCGACCGAGGTGATCCGCACGTACTCCACGTCGTTCGGCCTCGCGACACGCCTGCTCGGAGAGCGGCACCGTCAGCACGTGCGCAACATCTACGCGATGGTGCGCATCGCCGACGAGGTCGTCGACGGCGTCGCCGCCCAGGCCGGACTCGATGCCGCGGCGCAGAGCGAGGCGCTGGCGTCGTACGTCGCCGAGACGCACCGTGCGATGCGGGCCGGCTACAGCACCGACCTCGTGCTGCACGCCTTCGCCAGGACAGCACGGGAGTGCGGGATCGGCGAGGACCTCACGCAGCCGTTCTTCGACTCGATGGGCGCCGACATCGCCGCCGAGGCGGACTTCACCCCGTACGACGCCGCCGCGCATGCCCGATACGTCTACGGCTCGGCCGAGGTCGTGGGCCTCATGTGCCTGCAGGTGTTCCTCCGCGGCGAGCGCCGCACCGCCCATGAGCGCGAGACCCTGACCCACGGGGCACGCCAGCTCGGCGCCGCCTTCCAGAACGTGAACTTCCTGCGAGACCTCGCCGACGACACCGACAGGCTCCAGCGCGGGTACCTCGGCGGATCCGAACGGGTCACCGACGCCGACCGCGACGAGTGGGTGCGCACCATCCGCATGCAGCTCACCGACGCGCGGCGCTCCATCCCGCTCCTGCCGAAGGACGCGCGTGCCGCGGTCCGCAGCGCGCTCGCGCTCTTCGATGCCCTGACGACGAGGATCGCGAAGACCCCGTCCGCGGTCCTCTACGAGAAGCGGGTCCGAGTGCCCGATCCGATCAAGGCGCTGCTCACGGCCCGCGCCGTGCTCGTGACGTCGCTGGAGCGGGACCGATGAGCCGCGTCGCCGTCATCGGCGCGGGAGTCGCCGGCCTGGCGGTCGCGGGACTGCTCGCCCGCGACGGGCACGAGGTGACCGTCTACGAGAAGAACGGTCGGGTGGGCGGTCGTGCGGGCACGATCGAGCGCGACGGCTTCCGTTTCGACTCCGGCCCCTCGTGGTATCTGATGCCCGAGGTGTTCGACCACTTCTTCGCGATGATGGGCACCAGCACCGAGGCGCAGCTGGATCTCACGCTGCTCGATCCCGGCTACCGCGTCTTCCGCGAGCCTTCGGCAGAGGGCTCCCCCTCTCCGTCCGTCACCGTTCCCGCGGGGCGCGACGAGGTGTCACGCCTGTTCGAGTCTCGCGAGCCGGGTGCGGCGAAGGCGCTCGATGCCTACCTCGACTCCGCGCACGAGGCCAGGGTGATGGCCGAGCGCTACTTCCTCTACAACCCGTTCACGCGGCTGCGCGGACTGATGACTCCCGAGATGCTCCGCGCGCTCCCGCGTCTCTTCACGCTGCTGGGCACCCGCCTGCAGTCGTTCGCCGCTCGTCGGTTCCGCGATCCGGTGATCCGGCAGCTGCTCGGCTATCCCGCGGTGTTCCTCGGCACGGACCCCCGCACGGCGCCCGCGATGTACCACCTGATGAGCGCGCTCGACCTCGACGAGGGCGTGAGCTATCCGCAGGGCGGCTTCTGGCGGGTCGTCGAGCGGATCGCCGCCGTCGCGGAATCCGCAGGGGTCCGGATCGTGCGAGATGCCGATGTCACAGCCATCACGACCGGCATCCGTTCCGGGATCCCCACGGCCACGGGCCTCGAATGGCGCGACTCCGACGGCGTCGCGCACGCGGTCGAGGCGGACATCGTGGTCTCGGGCGCCGACCTGCATCACACCGAGACGGCGCTGCTGCCCGCCCATCTGCGGACCTACCCCGACTCGTGGTGGCAACGGCGCACGAGCGGCCCTGGCGCGGTGCTCGTCATGCTCGGCGTGCGCGGCTCGCTTCCCGACCTCCCGCATCATTCGCTGTTCTTCACCGACGACTGGGACGCCAACTTCGACGCGATCTTCGGCGACGATCCGACGATCCCCGCCCCTGCGTCCATCTACGTATGCCGCCCCAGCGCGACCGATGACTCGGTGGCCCCGGAGGGACACGAGAACCTCTTCGTGCTGGTGCCGATCCCCGCCGACACCGCACTGGGCGGCGGCGGATCCGACGGTGCGGGCTCCGCGCTGATCGAGCGCACGGCGGATGCGGCGATCGACCAGATCGCCGCCTGGGCCGGGATCCCCGACCTGCGCGATCGCATCGTCGTGCGCGAGACCAAGGGACCCGCCGACTTCCTCGAGGACTACAACTCGTGGCGCGGCGGGATGCTCGGCCCCGCGCACATCCTGTCGCAGAGTGCGATGTTCCGCGCGCAGAACGCATCGCGCCGCGTCGCCGGCCTGTACTACGCCGGAGCCACCACAGCACCCGGCGTGGGCGTGCCGATGTGCCTGATCAGCGCCGAGATCGTGCTCAAGCGCATTCGCGGAGACCACTCCAGCGGACCCCTCGATGTTCCCGCGGCGGCCGATCCGGCGGCGAGCGCGTCGTGATGGGGTTCGTCTACCTCGCGGTCCTGCTCCTCGTCCTCGGCTGCATGCTGCTTCTCGATCGCCGCTTCCGGCTCTTCTTCTGGCGGGATGCCGTCTCGGCGTCGCTCGTCACCGTCCTCGGTCTCGCCTTCTTCCTGATCTGGGACATCGCCGGCATCGCCGGGGGCATCTTCTTCCGCGGCGACGCGGTCGTCGCGACCGGCATCGTGCTCGCACCGGAACTGCCGATCGAGGAGCCGGTGTTCCTGCTCTTCCTCGTGGTGTGCACCATGGTCGTCTACACGGGCGCGGTGCGACTGCTGTCGGCCCGCGCCCGGGCGCGAAGGGAGGTGCACCCGTGACCTATCTCGAGCTCTCGGCCTGGTTCGTGGGCGTCGCCGTGGTCGCGGCGATCGTGCTCTCGCTGATCGCGGGCCGGCGGCGCGCGCATATCGGGGCGATCGCCCTGACGCTCGCGGCCCTCGTCATCCTCACCGCGGTGTTCGACACGCTGATGATCGCGACCGGGCTGTTCCACTACTCGCCCGCGCATCTGCTCGGCGTGCACATCGGTCTCGCGCCGCTGGAGGACTTCGCGTATCCCGTCGCCGGCGCCATCCTGCTCCCGACGCTGTGGGCCGCGCTGCGAGCCCGGCGCAGCCGTCGCGATGCGGAGGCGAGCTCGTGACCTCTCCCCCGCGCGGCTCCCTGCGACGCGACATCGCCCAGATCATCCTGTCGTCCCGTCCCGTCAGCTGGATCAACACCGCCTTCCCCTTCGCCGCGGCCTACCTCCTGAGCACACGCGAGGTCGACCTGACGCTGATCATCGGCACGCTGTACTTCCTGGTGCCGTACAACCTCGCCATGTACGGCATCAACGACGTGTTCGACTACGCCTCCGACCTGGCGAATCCGCGCAAGGGCGGTATCGAGGGCGCTCTGCTCGCACCGCGCATCCACCGCGCCACCCTGTGGTCGGCGGCGATCACGAACATCCCCTTCCTCGCCTACCTGGTGATCGTCGGAAACCCCGCCTCCTGGGTCTGGCTGGCGGTGAGCGTCTTCGCCGTCATCGCCTACTCGGCCCGCGGGCTGCGCTTCAAGGAGCGGCCGTTCCTCGACTCCACGACCTCCAGCCTGCACTTCGTCACCCCGGCGATCGTGGGGCTGACCCTGGCCGACGCGATGATCACGTCGACGGTCGCGCTCGTACTGGTCGCCTTCTTCCTCTGGGGGATGGCCGCGCACGCGTTCGGCGCCGTGCAGGACATCGGCCCCGACCGCGAGGGCGGCATCGGCTCGATCGCCACGGTCATCGGTGCCCGCGCGACCGTCCGTCTGTCGCTCGCCCTGTGGACGCTCGCCGGCATCGCGATGCTGTTCACCGCATGGCCCGGCCCGCTCGGCGCTCTTCTCGCCGTGCCCTACATCGTGAACGCCGCGCCGTGGTGGACGGTCACCGATGAGAGCTCACCCGGCACGAACCGCGCCTGGCGCCGCTTCATCACCCTCAACTACTTCGCCGGGTTCCTCGCGACGATGATCCTCATCCTCGCCTGGGTGTCCTGAGCACCGCCGCTCCCGACACTCCGCTCCCGCACCCGCACCCGCACCCGCACCCGCAGCGACTCCGCCGCACACTCTTCGAGAGGAATCCGATGACGAACCCAGAGAATGCGCCGATCCCGCCGATCCGAGAGCGCTCGCGGCGGCATTCCTGGGTTCGCGTCCTCCTCCCCGTCGCCCTGATCCTGGTCTGGTTGGTGGGGGCGGGACTCGGCGGGCCGCTGTTCGGCAAGGTCGACGAGGTCTCCTCCAACGATCAGACGAGCTATCTGCCCGAATCCGCCGACGCGACCCAGGTGCAGAAACTGCTGGGCGAGTTCACCGACAGCGACGCCATCCCCGCGATCGCCGTCTTCGTGGGTGACGGCGAGCTGTCGGAGTCCGACCTGCAGACGATCTCGGATGCCGTCGCCGACGCGCCCTCGACCGAGGGCGTGAGCGCGGACGTGTCGCCTGCGCTCACGTCTGACGATGGGCGTGCCGTGCAGGCCTTCATCCCCATCGAGGGCGACGCGGAGCTCGCAGACGCGGTCGACGCGCTCGGCGCTCAGCTCCGCGAGGCCGCACCGGCCGGGGTGACCGTGTACGTCACGGGACCCGCCGGCTTCAGCGCCGACCTCGTCGCCGGGTTCGCCGGCATCGACGGGCTGCTGCTCGGCGTGGCACTGCTCGCCGTGCTGATCATCCTCGTGCTGGTCTACCGCTCGTTCCTGCTGCCGCTCGTCGTGCTCTCCACGAGCCTCTTCGCGCTCTGTGTGGCGCTCCTGGTGGTGTGGTGGCTGGCCAAGTTCGAGGTCCTGCTGCTCAGCGGGCAGACCCAGGGCATCCTGTTCATCCTCGTGATCGGCGCAGCGACGGACTACGCCCTGCTGTTCGTCGCCAGGTTCCGCGAGGAGCTGCGTGTGATGCACGACAAGGGAGCCGCCGTGCTGGCGGCCTGGAAGGGCTCGGTGGAACCGATCGCCGCCTCCGGCGGAACGGTGATCGCGGGACTCCTGTGCCTGCTGCTCAGCGACCTCAAATCCAACAGCACCCTCGGTCCGGTGGCCGCGATCGGCATCGTGTTCGCGATGCTCGCCGCGCTCACCCTGCTGCCGGCGCTGCTGCTGCTGTTCGGCCGAGCGGTGTTCTGGCCTCGGCGTCCGAAGTTCGAGCCCGAGGTCGTCGCCGAAGAGCACGGCATGCGCACCACCGGGCTGTGGGCGCGACTCGCGCACATGATCACCAGGCGCCCCCGCCTGATCTGGATCGCGACCACCCTCGTGCTCGTCGCCGGTGCCGCCGGAGTCCTGCAGCTCAACGCGAGCGGTGTACCGCAGTCCGACCTCGTGCTGGGGACTTCCGAGGCCCGAGACGGACAGGTCGCTCTCGGCGAGCACTTCCCCGGCGGCTCCGGCAGCCCGGTGTACGTCGTCGTCGCCGAGGAGGATCTTCAGGATGCCGCCGACGTGCTCCTGGCCGACGACGGCATCGACGGCGTGACCGTGACGGCATCCGACTCCCCGAGCGGTTCGGCCTCCGTCACCTCCGACGGCCTGCAGGCCGTCGGACCTCCCGGAACGGCCGCGCCGGAGCCGACGGTCGTCGCGGGTGACGTGCTGCTGCAGGGTACCCTGACCGACGCCGCGGACTCCGACGCCGCCGCCGCGACGGTGCGGGAACTGCGCACTTCGCTGAACGATCTGGATGCGCTGGTGGGCGGAGTCACCGCGACGGCGGTGGACACGAACGACGCGTCGATCCACGACCGCAACCTGATCATCCCCGTCATCCTCGTGGTGATCATGTTCATCCTGATGCTTCTGCTGCGGTCGGTCCTCGCCCCGGTGCTGCTCATCATCACCACGGTGCTCTCCTTCGGCACGGCGATGGGGGTGTCGGCGCTGGTCTTCAACGGCCTGTTCGACTTCCCCGGGGCGGATCCCGCCGTTCCGCTCTACGGTTTCGTGTTCCTCGTCGCCCTGGGAATCGACTACAACAT